>DASXZE010000346.1:0-21023 GCA_036502105.1 Candidatus Angelobacter sp.
TTCAGTCCGAGCCGATGAGCCTGCGCTTTTAACTGTGCTTCGTCCTGGCCCTCACCGAGGATGGTAAGACGTGCGTTGGGAATTCTCTGAATAACGGTCCGCATCGCGTCAAGCAGCAGATCAATGCCTTTTTCTCTACGCAAGCGGCCGGCAACGACCAGGTTTGGCCCAGAGGACGTATAAGGATTGCCTGCCCAGCGCCCCAATCGCTGAATCATTTCTACGTCGACCGGATTGTAAATGCGCACCAGCTTATCCGACGGCAATAAAAAGTTCTCTATAAAATCCTGCCGCATTGAATCAGAGAGACAGATCACTTTATCCGCATGAGGGTAAATGCGGCGATAGAGAAACTTCCATAAGCGCGGGTACCTGGTGTCTTTAGCTATAAACGCGCTGGGCGTGGCTGCTTCCCTTACCAGCAAACGGACATAGGCAGGCAAAAAGAACCTTGCCACAATCGACATTACATTGAGATAAGGCACCGTGGACAAAATAGTCTGCGGCTTTATCTTCCGCACCAGCCTAACAATGCCGGGCAAGCAATAGCGCATACGGGACACCCGCAGTTGGTGCACGGTGACCGAAGCGGGAATATCCTCCAGATAGGCGTTGCCCTCCTGCACCAATCCCAGATGGCATTCAAATCGTGACTGATCTATGTAGCGAAGCAGCGTGACGATCACGCGCTCTGAGCCGCCTATGCCTCCGAGGAAGGCAGGAACAAGAAACAAAACTCTTTTACGTGCGCGAGGCATTCAGGCACTGATGTTACCAGCCGTGTTCTTCTTCCGATAGCGTAAGAGCTAAGTTGACCGATAAATCAATGCCGCTGATGGACTAGTTTAGAATCATCGACATGTCCCCGGATACATCGCAATTTGAGTTATGGTCGCATTTTCAAACCGAGCGGCTTGAAGTCTTTGAGGCTTCCAAGAGCCGGCTTGAGTATCTGGTGAAGCTTGCAGGAAAAGTTTCTCCGGGACGGACTTTGCTCAACATTGGCTGTGGCAGCGGCCATCTGGAACAATTTGCAAAACAAAAAAGTTGGCAAGTGCTGTCGGTTGATCCAGATGCGCAATCGGTAGACCGCTTAAAAACAAGCGGGGTTGACGCACGATGCGGCACGATTGAGTCCTTGCCGATTGCATCCGAAAGCGTTCATGTTGTGGTTTCTACAGAAGTTTTTGAACATCTGCGGCCAGATACCATGGACACAGGATTAAAAGAAATCCAGCGGGTACTGGCACCTGGAGGAGCCTTGATCGGCACAGTTCCTTATCGTGAACGCCTGTCCGACAATGAAGCATACTGCCCACATTGCAAAATGGCCTTCCACCGCTGGGGGCACCATCAAAGTTTTGATGAGTTAACAATGAAGTCTGCACTTGAGAAATATTTTTCCATCCGTAAAGTGGGCCCGGTTTTTTTTGCGCCCTGGAATGTTCTGGATTGGAAGGGCAAGCTCAGCGTTTCAGCGCGCCTGGCATTTTCGTTCCTTGGAATCCACGGCTCAACTTCGAACCTTTTGTTCATTGCAATCAAGAAATAAACAGCAAAAGCCAGCTGGCAAATTGATTCTGCACTCATTTAGCACTTGCAGGAAAACTCCCTCCAGAGAAACGTTCCCGCGAGAGCAGCCACCAACTGCAAATTCCCACGAATAAAAACGACGCCGCATAAACCAGCGAAGTAGATAAGGCAATGCCGGCAATACCCCACCGGCGCATCAATACAAGATTCAGAACGATATCCAGAACAAGGTTGACAATTGCGGCATACATCAGCAGATCATTGCGGCGCATGGCGGAAAGAAATCGCACCAGGAGCATACTGCAAACATAAAATGGAATCTGCAGGCTGTAGCAGATCAGTACATGGCTCACCAGTTGAGTATCAGCGCTGGTAAAAGCGCCGCGCTGAAAAAGAGCTTTGATCAAAGGCGTAGCGAACGCAACCAACAAAAAAGTAAAAGGTATAGTTACGGCCGCCACGAGCAACGTATAGCGCTTGAGCGTGTGTGCACATCCTTGCCAATCACTTTCGGCCACCATTTTAGAAAAATAGGGCAGGGCAGCTGTGCCCAGGGCGGTAGCGCTAATCGCCAGGAAACCAGTGGTGATTTTATTGGCATAACTCAGGGCAGAAACGCTACCCGCTGAGAGCATGGCCGCCATCGCCTGGTCCACAACGCTGGTGGCGCCCATTAAGAATGCTCCAGCCAGCATGGGCGCATATTGCTCCAGCACGCGGCGCAATGGAGCATCAAGGCCACTCCACTTCAGATTCAACTTGATTCCGTGCGCTTGCAGACTGCGCATGAGAATGGAGCTCTCAACAAAGCTTCCGGCCACAGTCCCAACAGCAAGAGACCATGGGCCCCACGCACTGCCTGCCGAAACAACGAAGATGATCGTTATCAGCGGCGTAAACAGGGGAACAAGTGCGGGTAACGCGAATTTTTCATCGGCGTTGAGTACGCTCGATAGAAACACCGCGATCCCGCCAAAAACCACAAACGGAGCAAGCGCATAAAGAAGCTGCCGGGTAAGCAGCAGCTTTGCGGGAGAAAAACTGGAGCCCAGCCAGGGGAGAAACCAGGGAGCACACAATGCTAAAAGTAGCGCCGTCGCGCTCAACGCAAACACGCAAAGAAAAATGAGGCTGGACAAGAGTCGTGCAGATTCATTATTACCTTCCTTGCGACGCATATCGATCAGCACAGGAATGAGAGCAGAACCCAGAGCCCCCATAAGAAGATTCATGACAAAGGATGGCAGTAAAAAAGCGATGAGGAAGGCGTCAAGGCTGTCACTGCGGCCGAACGACTGGGCCACGATCAGTTCTTTAGCGGCGATGCCTGCCTTGGCTAGAATGCCAAGGGACCCTACGATGAATGCTGCCCGAAATATTTTCCTGTTGGTTGAGTCTGCCAGGGAGGCCCTCACAAACTGAAGTTTTATCTGTAAGTTGCGAATTTTGAATTTCATTATAGCCGAGGGTCACAAAGCCAAAAGGCAGGCGCAAGTCCAGGGACATACATTAGAAAAAATCAAGACTCTTCCAGCTTCCAGATCATTGCTTAAACTCCTCTAACAAAGTAGACAGTACAACTGTGCTAAAGCGGAACTCCAACCACAACTAAGAGTTAAAAATACTTTGCTCGGGCAAAGAACGATGCTAGAGTGCGATGCACGCGGACAAATTCATAGAGCAGTTTTCCCCCGGCTTAAAATACCATCCGCAATAAACGCCAATAGCCATGGCGGCTTTGGCATCACTCCGAAGGCAGCGTATTCGTATAGAAAAGCTTGATGCGGTCTCTCCGTATCGGCCACTTGATACCAGTCACTGCAATCAGGCCAATCAGCGGACAGATTTTGTTTGCCCGTTTTTTTGCGCGGGGACTGCTTCATCTATGAATTTTTAGCAACAATGCATTTACCTGAAAGGACGGAAAGAAATGAAAACAAGCAACCTGCTTAAACTTTTAGCTGTTGTGGCGATGGGAACCGGCTTGATGCACGGTCAAGCGACTAGAACCTGGGTATCAGGCGTGGGCGACGACGCTAACCCATGCAGCCGCACGGCGCCTTGCAAAACTTTTGCCGGCGCAATCTCAAAGACCGCTGCTGGCGGCGAAATTGATGCACTGGATCCTGCTGGGTTCGGCGCTCTCACGATAACCAAAGCAATCACGATTGATGGCGGCGGAGGAATTGTAGCCTCAGTGCTGGTAAGCGGCACGAATGGCATCGTAGTACAGGCAGGCGCAAACGACGTTGTGATTCTGCGCAACCTGATGTTCAACGGAATCAGCAGTGGGCTGAATGGAGTTCGTTTTCTTGCCGGCAAGGAACTCAATGTCGAAAATTGTTTCATTTTCGGCTTCACGCAGAACGGCATAGATATTGCGCTGAATCAAAGCACAACCGGGGTCGTCCATGTACTCAATACAGTCCTGAGAAACAATGCTGGCGTAGGAATCAAGGCGTCAAACACCCTGACTCCACCTGTCCAGGTTGATATCGCGCATTCCACAGTTTCGCTCGATACGATTGGAGTGGAAGCCACCACCCACAGCCGGGTTGCAATCAAGAATTCCATCATGGAAAATGCATCGGGCAGCGGAGTGCAGGCAGATTCAACTACCGCTGATGCTCAAATTTCAATGGACGACAGTGACGTCAGTTTTAACGTGAATGGAATAACAGGAAGTACGGGCGGAGCAGTTGCGGTGGCCAATACCAAAGTGGCCTACAACAGCGGCACAGCCATGAACCAGGCAGGCGGATTTGTTAACTCCTATGGAACAAACCGCATTCACACAAACACCACGACGGGAACATTCACTACCATACCCCAGCAGTAGCACTGCGCGAGGGGAATCACTCTGCGGGCCGGGGACAATGAAGACCCCGGCCCGATTCTTTATATGCTTTTTTTCCTGGTTGAATGTTGCAGAAAAACCAGTTCCACTTCAGCTTCTGGTTACAGGCAAAGTCTGGTGTTTGCCGAAAGTTTCTCCCCTGGCGATCTCCAATTCTTCGCGCACCATTTCAGACACTAGTTCTGCGAAGGTGGTACGGGGTATCCAGCCAAGTTTTTTTCTGGCCTTGGCGGCGTCACCCAAGAGATTATCAACTTCGGCGGGGCGGAAGTAACGCGGATCAATGGCCACAATCCGCTTGCCGGACTTGGAATCAAATCCTTCTTCATTGAGACCTGTTCCCTGCCAGTTTAGTGTCATACCCAACTCTCTGGCTGTTGCGCCGACAAAATCCCGCACCGAGTGCTGTATGCCGGTTGCGACCACGAAATCCTCAGGGGCGTCCTGCTGCAGCATCAGCCACATGGCTTCAACATAATCGCGGGCGTGGCCCCAGTCGCGCTGAGAATCCATATTGCCGAGGTAGAGGCAATCCTGCAGTCCCAGTTGAATACGCGTAAGCGCACGAACAATCTTACGCGTAACAAATGTCTCCCCGCGCACCGGAGACTCATGATTAAACAGGATGCCGCTACAGGCAAAGATGCCGTAAGCATCGCGATAAGTGGCGGTAATCCAATGGGCATACAATTTGGCAACGCCATATGGCGAGCGCGGATAAAATACGGTTGACTCTGACTGCGGAACTTCCTGCGCCTTGCCAAACATCTCAGAAGTTGACGCCTGGTAGAACCGCGTCTTGTTTTGCAGGCCAAGAATCCGGATGGCTTCCAGCATGCGCAGCGGACCCAGCGCATCTGACGCAACCGTGTATTCCGGTTGCTCAAAGGAAACAGCCACGTGGCTTTGCGCCGCGAGGTTATAGATTTCGTCAGGCTCAACCAATTGGATGGTCCGCATCAGGCTGCTGTAGTCAGTCGCGTCACCATAGTGGAGGAAAAAACGGCAGCCTTCAGTATGCGGGTCCTGGATCAGATGATCGATTCGCCCTGTGTTGAAAGAAGAAGAGCGGCGGCGAATACCATGCACTTCATATCCTTTTTCCAGAAGGAGCGCGGCCAGATAGGATCCGTCCTGGCCCGTTACGCCAGTGATTAATGCCCGCTTATGCGCCATGTATTCTCTCCAAGTTCACTCTCCAAACGCGCAAGCTTGCGCATCATTTGATGAGCCATTTTTGTGTAGATTACTCGAATATTTTATTGCAAGCACGGACATGCGCGAAAGAGACGGGTCACGGTATTTTGTTTCAGTGCACTGATAGTGTGGATCAGTGTCCTGAGCCTTTAAATACAACAGGAATTGTCTTGAACAGAATCCTCAAGTCCAGAAGCACATTCCAGTTTTCAATGTATTCCAGGTCGAGCAGGACATTCTTTTCAAAAGAGGGATCGTGACGCGCGGTGACCTGCCACAGGCCAGTGAGGCCGGGTGTAACATCGAGCCGGCGGAAATGCTCAAGATCATAGCGCTTGAAATCGTCTTCAGGGTGGGGCCGAGGACCAACAATGCTCATGTCGCCCTTAAAAACATTGAAGAGTTGAGGCAGCTCATCAATACTGTATTTGCGCAGGAAGCGTCCCAGCCGGGTAATGCGGGGATCATCCACAATCTTGAAGGTAGCTCCGTTGCGCTCATTCATGTGCATCAGGCCATTCTTGCGGGCGTCAGCATCCACGACCATGGTGCGGAATTTATAGCAGCGAAATTTCCGGCCCTTGCGACCTACGCGCCAGGCTTTATAGAGGACAGGGCCTGAAGAATCTATTTTTACGGCGATGGCGGTTACCAATAAGAGCGGAGAAGTAAAAACCAGCGTTACCGTGCTGATGAATAAATCCATTAACCGCTTGACGAAGAGACCCAGCGCAGGAATGGGCTGGCGATTCAATTCCAGGACCGGCACGGAACCGATGTAATTCATTCCAGCGCCAATCGCGAGACCTCCGTAAAGGTCAGGGACCACTTTCACGCCAATACGCTGGCGTCTTGCTTCAAGAACAATTCGTACGACAAGATCACGGCTGATGGAAGGAGTGAAATAAATCTCATCGATAAAATTTTCCGTCAATATCCGCGGCAGATCGTCCGGCGTTCCCAGACCATAGGGCCGGGCTCCCGGCTCCCAGTCCACAAATCCGCAAAAAGTTTTTCCCAGATGCATATGGCTCTGCAAGTAGCACCGGAATGCCTGCCCAACTTCTCCACTGCCCACGATCAGAACATGCTGGTTGCCAACGCCGCGCTCGATTCTTTTAACGTTGTAACGCTCCATCACATACCGCAGGCAAAAAACGCCTGCAAGACTAAAGAGGGGCGTGGTAGCCACAATCAGCCGTGGCACCGCTTTTTCTCCAGCAATAAAAACAATCATGATGGAGATCATGGATGAGACCATGAAGCCTTTCAGAATTCTCCCGCGCGCCACTCGCGCAGAACGGATAGCGTCTTCAGAATAGAGATTTTGCGCGGCGTTACAAATTACCGTCAAACAGGCATAGGTAAGAAGAAAAACGAATAAACGAACAGCCGGAGTGGTGGAAACCTCAACGGATGAAACGCCCAGCAATTCGCCCAGGAAATCGCGTCCGGAATAAGCGACATAGCCCGCCACAATGACGATCAGGGCTTCCAGCATGGCCACGGCAGCGCCCAGGCCCGTACCTTTTTCATGCGCAAGCGAACGATGGATCTGTGTCCCGGAAAAGTGCGACACTTCCAAGAGATTGGCTTGTTCTTTCACTACCTCTTGTGTAGACACCATTGCCTCCTAACTGTGTCTGGGTTCATGCCTGCGATGTCTCTTCTGGCTTTCTTGCACGGCTCTGCAAGATACCTCTAGCGGAGCTCATGTCTTTCATGCCGCCACGAAAAACATGCGCAATCAGCATTCGCCTGGGATCGTCCTGGTCCCAATGCTCCCACCAGTCTTTGAGTAGATTACCCAGACAGGCCAAAATGATGCCCAGCAGAGTACCCACTAGAAGAATTAACTTCCATGAAGGCTTCTTCTTTTCTGGATTTGAAGCGGAATCAAGGACCTTAACTGATGGAATTTCCTTGGCTTCCTGGATTCTTGCCATCTCATACTGCTGTGTGAGCAATTCCACGACCGTTTCGCGGATTTTGCTGTTGCGGTACAAATCAGCCCACTTAACTCCGAGCAAAGGCAGATTCTTCACAGAAGGATATGGACTTGTTGGATCCTGAATACTGGAAGCAGTTCCTGAGTTGATCTTCGCCAACGCCCGTTCCAACTCATTCACGTGGGCCTGAATGCTTTTTACGCGAATATTCTCTGCCGTATAAGTTTGCTTAAGCCCTTCAAGCTGCGCCTGGTTTGCAATCAATTCACCCTGCAGCCGGGCAGCGGCTTCCACTGTAACCTTGGTCTGCTCGGGGACATCCAGCGCCATGTTCGAACTGGCAAACTGACTGAATTGCTGTTCTGCGTCATGCAGGTTTTTACTTTCGTCTGCCAGACGCCCCTCAATGAAAATACGCTCTCTCCGCGCGGCCGACGTGGAAACTTTGGCCATTACAGAGCCAAGTTCATCCACATATGCATTCGCCAGGTCTGTGGCCAGAGCGGCGTCACGATCATGGACTGAGATGCTGATTACGCCGCTCTTTTTGTCTTCAGCAATCTCCGTTCTTGAAGACAGCTTCTTGCGGGCATCTTCCCAATATTTTTCTCCGTACCTTTCCCGCAGATTGAAATGCTCAATCAGCCGGTCCTGCACCGTGCGGCTGTCCAGCACTTTCGTAAAGACCGCTCCGGTGCTCTTAACTCCCATCATGTCCCCTGCCATTCCAGCTAACCCGGGGGATTTGGTAAGAGCTGGCAACAGTGCAGCCAGGCCAGAGCCACCTCCATCAGGAGGCATGATTTGTGCCGTGCTTTCATATTTGGGATATCGCCACGCTACGCCTGCAGAAATGAGGAAAGCCAACGCAGCCCAGCGCGCAATTTGCCAACGCTGTAACCACAAGCGATAAATCATATCGATCCAGCCCAGAGACATGGGAGCAGACATGGACAGTGGGTGCCCATTCACTTCACTACTCAGAACTTCCCTATCGGCTTCGCTTAGCGGCATCCGCCTGCCTCCCACGCCTTATTCAAAGCGAGCCACACCATTCTGTTTTGTTTTCCCAAAATTTTCAGCGGATCAAGTTTTTGCACTTCCAATGGACGCCCAATCCCCTTCTAAAACATCTTAAACGTATTCCAAAATATAAAGTTGCAGAACAATGAAAAACCGTGCTGCGTGCACACATAAAAAATACCAGCCCCTAAAACCGGCGTCTCGTACGCTATCCAGAAAAACCTGTCCAACTCGGATTTCCTGATTCCAGCTTAACCACTCTGTTGCAAAGTGCAACTTCGTAACCATTCAGCTTACTCCAACGGACGGACTATTTCAGCCAAAAGGCAAACAGGTTACGAACCCAAATTATAAACCCATTGCACGATGATCTCCATCTGTAGGCAGGCCCTAGCATTAAAGGAACTCTACTCTCGCCGTGTATCCGTCTGGAGCAATACACCACAAAATTGTGTTAAAAGGCCACACCAACCGAAAAGTTTCCCGATTCCGAAAATCAGCCATAGTTTTGAAGTACAGCAAGATGTTCGGGTCGCAGAATGTGCTACCAGATAAATCATAGGTTCCTATGTGACTCGAACTATTGATAGCAAGCATTTTGTATTCTGATTTGACGATCGAACCTGTTTGAATAGATACTTAGTTAAGAAGAATCCCTAGTAGCTGATGCAAGGGATTTGTTTGCTTGGAGAAAAAGCAAGAAACATGCAAATCTCTGTAATTGGTTCAGGCTATGTGGGTCTGGTTGCAGCAACATGCTTCGCGGAATTGGGCCACAACGTAATATGCGTCGACAATGATTCAACCAAAGTTGCCGCTCTGAATGCGGGCGAAACACTGATCCACGAGGATTGCCTGCAGGAATTATTGAGCCGGCATCGTGGCGCCCGAATTACCTTTTCAACTTCCATTCAAGAAGGCACGCGCAACGCGACCGTGGTTTTTATCGCCGTGGGAACGCCTTCTGCCGACGATGGTTCAGTTGATCTTTCTTTCGTAGAATCGGTCGTGCAATCTCTGTCTACAGAGATGAATGGCTACAAAGTCATTGTCGAGAAAAGCACAGTACCAGTCCACACGAGTGAATGGATCCAGAATGCCCTGACTGCTAAAGGCCATGCTAAAAACGAATTTGATGTGGTTTCCAACCCAGAATTTCTGCGGGAAGGCACCGCAGTTACCGACTTTCTTTACCCTGACAGAATTGTTGTAGGCGTAAGCACTGAGAAGGCCGCCAATATCATGCGTGAAATTTATGCGCCCCTGATGGATGGCTCCTATACACACCTTTCCAGCGCCGTTCCCCGGCCAGAGCGTGCCCGGCTTCTTCCCATGTACATTGAAACGTCGCCACACAGCGCGGAGTTGATCAAGCATTCATCGAATGCGTTCCTGGCGTTGAAGATCTCATTCATTAATGCTGTGGCAAATTTCTGTGAATCCGTGGGCGCAAATATTGAGGAGGTCTGCAAAGGCATTGGCAGTGACAGCCGCATCGGTCCGGATTTTCTGCGTGCCGGCATTGGCTACGGCGGATCTTGCTTTCCCAAGGACGTGGCCGCGTTTCGCGCGGTAACCCGCGACTTTGGTTATGAATTTCCCCTGCTCGATGAGATCAAACGAATCAACGAAGAGCAGCGCGTAAGATTTGTCCGCAAAGTTCGCAGTGCGCTGCGGACGATCAAAGGTAAACGCCTGGCTGTGCTTGGACTGGCCTTTAAGGACGGCACAGATGATGTACGCGAATCACCCGCCATACAGGTAATTGAGCAACTGCTGGAAGAAAAGTGCCAGATCACGGCATTTGATCCGGCGGCAATGGACCGCGCCCGGCAGATCCTGGACAATAGAATCACCTATGCAAATGATCCTTACGAAGCTGCCAAAGGGGCCGATGCTCTGCTGATTCTTACCGAATGGAAGGAATTTGCGAACCTTGATCTGGGCCGCATCAAGCGTCTTCTGCGCTCGCCGATCATATTAGACGGTCGTAACGTCTTCTCTCATACGGAAATGGCCGAAGCTGGCCTCAGCTATTACAGCATTGGCCGCCCAACGCTTGAAGCGTCACACAGTTTACTCAAAAAGGGGCAAAGCGCCAGATAGCTGTGTTGGTAGGTATCTGTGAAAACGCAGAAGAATAAATCTTCTAAAAACCTGCCGGCTGGCAGGATTGCGCCAGATCTCTCACCTGTCCTTCCACCTATCGCTCATGCAGCAGAAGTTTTTGGCGGCACGGAAATTGAAGTTCGAGATTGCATCCTCGAAAATCTCGAGTTTACCGGCTTGTCACCAGAATCTATCCTCTTTGAGAACTGCATTCTCAACCGCATAAACTTTACCCGGAGCAAACTTTCAGGACTCCGATTGAAAGATGTGCGGCTGGTAGAATGCGATTTTGCCAACTCCGAGGCCGCAGCGCCGAAGATGATCCGTGTGGAATTCCTGAATTCCCGCTTGACGGGATTTCGCGCCGTGGAAGCTGAGTGCCAGCATCTTTTGATCTCCGCCGGCGATGCCTCTTACTCTCAGTTCCGCTATGGGGTTTTCCAGACAAGTGAATTTGATTCCTGCAACTTTAGCGAAGCGGACTTTCACGGTTCAGACCTGCGCGGCGCCCTTTTGAAAAGTTGTAACTTTAAAAATGTAGAAATGACCGGCGCAAAACTGGAAGCAGCAGACTTTCGCGGCTCCAATGTCGAGGGACTTGTAGCTCGCACGGAAGATCTGCAGGGGGCAATCGTTGATCCAGCCCAAGCCATGATTTTTGCGGAACTCATGGGCCTGAAGATTCGCTGAGTCTGAACTACGCTTGTGTCTGAAAGCATTGAATATGGTGGCCAGGGACGGTGTCAGCATTTGGAATTCCGGCTGCTGGTAATCCAGATGCGGCGGCATATCATAGTTCCCGGCGCTAGCAGGAGACTTGGTACTTTCCTGAAGACTGTCGGAGTTCTTCGGCCAGTTCAGAAAACTTATCGAGCGCACCAAACGGCGTTTGTCCAAGCGAAAGATTTCGAACCTTATACTGAAGGAGACGTTATTGGGAGGCGCTGAGAAAAATAGGCCTTACCATCTCCTCAATCTTCGCAGCCATCTCCTCGGCGGAAATGCGATCTGGCGTTTGCATCCAGCGGCGCGCCGCCCCGAATATGGCCCAGGCGGCTGTGGTTCCCAGCAGAGCCGAATCCACATCTGGGGGCACCTGATGATTTCCAGCACCTTCCAGGAACATGCCCTCTATCACTGGAATGATGGATCCTTCGAGAGGCATCTTCGTTAAGTGAGTGGGGCAGCCAGTGGTCTCGGCCAGATAATCGCAGACGCCAAGTGCAATCGCGCGCAAAGCTCCATCGCAGTCCGTAAAGGAAAGGCCACGACGAGCAATAAGGTCACGAAAGCGAGCGTCTGTCATCGCCTGCAGCAGGGCATTCTTGTCTGGATAGTGGAGATAAAAAGTCGCCCTGTTTAGGGTAGCTTCGTCTGCGATCTCTTGAATGGATATGTCATCAAACTCTTTCCTATTCAATAGCTTAGCCAACGCCTCCATCAGCATACGGCGGCTACGCAAAATGCGGGGATCTGCCGACTCTATTGCGGGTCCGGATTGAAATGCTTCAGCCATTTAGGTCTTTCAGAATACTCCCCGCTTGACAATGTAGATGCTTAAATGATTTCCGTCGATTTATTTTGAATCGACATATGTCGCTTAATAATCATATGTCGCATAGGAGGTTTTTATCATGGCCACACTTCTTCATATTGATTCTAGCCCGCTCTATGGCGGGTCAGTCTCTCGCGAGCTCACCAGTGCATTCGTTACCCAATGGAAAGTTTCACATCCTGACGGAAAGGTCATTGACCGAGATCTCAACGCAATTCAAATTCCGCCGATCAATGCGGACTGGGTGCGTGCCATTTACACCCCTGCGGAGGCACAAACTCCAGAGCAGAAAAATCTGCTTGCGCTTTCAGACAGTCTTATAGCCGAGCTGATGCAGGCCGACGAGTACGTTATCGGTGTGCCAATGCATAACTTTGGCGTGCCCTCGGTGCTGAAGCTCTGGATCGATCAAATCTCGCGTGCCGGCAAGACCTTCTCGTATGCGGATGGTACGCCTAAGGGCCTGATCGTCGGAAAGAAGGCAACGTTCATTATTGCCACCGGCGGAAACTATGACCCCCAGACTCAGATGGCCTCGTTCAATTTTGTAGAACCATATCTGCGGTCTGTCTTCGGCTTCCTCGGCGTGACGGATTCAACTTTCCTGACAGCGGGAGGAACTGCAGTGCTAAATCGTGGGCAGGATCGTAACGCGTTTCTGGCGCCGCATCTCCAAGCTGTGCTGGCACTCTAAGGAGGATACATGTGAAGATTGCCGCGAATCGTCGCGCGCTACCCGCTGGGATTGCTGTTTGCGGTTCGTGGGAGGAAGCTCATGCGGCCCCAAGAGAAATCCTGGGTCATTTCAAAGAAGAGGGCGTCTTGGCTATCGTCTGTAATTTATTGAGAATGATGGTGGCCAGGGACGGAATCGAACCGCCGACGCCAGCCTTTTCAGGGCTGCGCTCTACCGACTGAGCTACCTGGCCATTACTTGTTGGGTTACATACGTGCAGCTTCGGTGGGACTGGTTGAAGGCTTTATTCGTACGGAACGTGATTGATTATAACAACGACGCAGAATTCTCTCAAACTGCAACGTAATCATTTTAAAAGAAGAATCGGAAAAGCTGCGGCCAGACCAGTTGATACTTAAAATATAGCCCGATTCTGGGCAGTTTGTTTTGCTGCCAGAGAAAAACGGGGTTCAGCGGTAGCGTTATGAAGTATGCGCGCGCTTAGGTGTTCGCCCAGCGCTGGGCCATGTTTGAACCCGTGCCCTGAGCCTCCGCCGGCGATCCATACATTCTCAAACCCAGGATGCCGGTCAACGAGAAAATCACCACTCGAAGTGTTTTCATACTGGCATACACGGGTTTCGATGACCGGGGCATTTTCTAAGGCGGGAATATACTGCCGCAGATACGCGCGCAGATGGTCGACCGACGATTGCGGCACAACGCGCATTCCGCTATCAGGATCGAAGCGTTCGCCATGGCGGTCAAAGGCAATCTTGAAGCCTCGGCCTTCAACATCAGGAAGCGCGTACGGTAGATCGGCGTATGTGCGATGCAGCCAGACCGGCATTTTCGGCAGACGAAAATCTGCACTGCCCGCTGGTGCGCCCAGAAAAAATATTTCCTGTCTGGTAATAAAAATACGGTCCTGCAAAAGCTCAGGAAACAGTTTGGGCAGCCACGGCCCGCAGGCAAAAATAAATGTGCCCGCTGAAATTGATTCTCCGTTGCTGGTCTGTATCTCTTTAAGTTTACCGTTGCCGCGCGGAGTTGCCACTCCCAGCTGTGCATACTCAACGCCACTTCTCATCAAATCTCTTACCAACGCCTGCACGGAAGCACGGGCCATGAGTAGTCCACTGGCGGGCTCGAGTATGCCCCACCTCACGCCATGAAAACGGAGTTGTGGCCAGCGGTGCGCAATTTGCTCTGCGTTTAATTCTTCCCGCTCTACACCTGCCTGGGCCAGAACACTGCACAAACTTTTCAAATATGGATCGTGCGGGGTGCTCAGCCAGAGCACTCCCGTTTTGTGAAATATTTCCTTGCCAACACGCGCGGACAATTCGAGCCATTGCGGTAAAGACCGCATGGCCCAGCGCGTGTAGAGTTCGTCCGGGCCATAGCCCATGCGGATCACACGGGTCTCGCCGCCGGAGCTGGCGCGGCTGTTGGCCGGGCCGTGGGCATCCAGCAAAATAACGGACGCACCGCTCTTGCGCAGAAAATGCGCGGTCCATGCTCCAAATACTCCAGCGCCGACAACGGCGAAATCATAGGACTTCATGTATGTCGCTTCTCCGCTCAATCTTCGATTGATTTATGGCTGAACGACTTATAAATGAGGTGGGCTGTTACCAGATCCTCTAAGGCACATCCAACGCTCTTAAACAAAGTGATGTCGTTCTGGTGAATCCGGCCCCGCTTCTTTCCGCTGGCAATCTCATGCAGATCAGCCATGATATGCGAACGGTCAATGGCTCCACATTTGATTGCCATCAGCAGATCGCCGGCTTCGGCCAGAGCGCCGTCGTAAGTATCCACTACAACGCGAGCGCGTTGCACCGCGATATCATCTACCTCGCGCGTCTCGGGCCGAAATGCGCCTACCAGATTCAGGTGCGTGCCTGGACGCAACCAATCACCATCAAATAAAGGCTTTTGAAAAGTAGTGCAAGTGCAGATCACATCAGATTCTCGCGCAACCATCTCAGCGCTGGCAGGCTCAATGTGGATGGCCAGTTCGGATTTCATCTTTTCGCAAAACGGGTCGACCTCAGAGCGGCCTGAGCCGCAGACTAGAAATCTTTTGAATTTCCTGATGCGAGGAAGCACCGCGAAATGCGCCGCTGCTTGCCTTCCGCTGCCGAAAATGCCAAGAGTTTCCGCGTCTTTGCGTGCGAGTAAATCCGCGGCCACGGCTGAGGCAGCGGCGGTGCGCAGATCCGTCAGATAATTCGCCTCCATGCGCAGTACGGATACGCCAGTTGCATCGAACAGTTCATAAGTAGCGTTGACTTTATCCTTGGCACTCACTCTTACCAGCTTGACTCCGGCAATTTTCAGGGCGCTGTCATAGCACGGCATCACCAGCAGGACGGCGCCATCTAACTCCAGCACAGTTCGCACCGGCATGCGCACCGTGGCAAAGCCGCGAGAAAAAGCTGCATGGATGGCAGAGATCACGTCATCCACCTGCACCGCGCTGCGCACTTGTTCTTCAGAGAGAAACCGTGTCTTCATTTTTGATGTTGGAGCTTCTGGCGGCGGGCCGTCACATATCCTGGCAGTCTTTGGCTGCACGCGCCTCGATTTTAAATTCCTGCCGATACCACTCCACTGTCCGGCGCAGACCTTCTTTGAAATCAATCAGCGCTTTATATCCCATGGCCTGCTGTGCCTGGCTGGTATCTGCCAGAGAATCCCTCACGTCGCCACCGCGCGGCGGCTCATACGACGCACTGCCAGCATAGCCCGTAATTTCCTGAAGCATCGAGTAAAGATCATTCAAGCTGAAGCTTTTGCCTGCTGCCACGTTGAACACGCGTCCTGAAGCGCTCTCCGCCGGCGCTTTGCAAGCCAGAAGATTGGCCGAGACAACGTTTTCGATATAGGTAAAGTCGCGGCTCTGCTTTCCGTCGCCAAAAATAACCGGCTGCTCCCCGTTGAGCATGGCGCGAACAAATTTGGGAATCACCGCGGCATACTGTGAAGTGGGATGCTGCCTTGGCCCAAAAACATTGAAGTAGCGCAGGCTCACCGTCTCTAATCCAAGGACTTTCGAAAAACTCTGGGCATAAAGCTCGCCGGCATATTTTGAAACCGCGTAAGGCGAAATGGGGGCGCAGGCCATCTCTTCTTTTTTGGGCAGAGTGGGTGTGTCTCCATAAACCGATGACGAACTGGCAAACACCACGCGCTTGACGCCTGCCGTGCGGGCGGCTTGCAAAACTTTGATCGTGCCGACGACATTTGCATGATTACTGCCCACGGGATCAGCCATGGAGCGTGGCACCGATCCGCGCGCGGCCTGGTGCAGAATGAAATCTACTCCCTCACACGCAGAAGTGATAGCCGCATCATGCGTGATATCGGCCTCACGGAAATCAAATTTGCCAAGGATGCCGGAGAGGTTTTCCAAACGGCCATGTGAAAGATCGTCAATGCCGCGCACTTCTTCGCCCTGCTGGATCAGTGTGTGTGCGATGTTGGAGCCAATAAATCCGGCAACGCCGGTAACCAGATATTTCGCCATGGCTACGAGGATAGCATTGCGATTGCTACTTTTTTCGCTTGCCTGCCCGGGCCAGAATTCGTCGAACTTTTTTGGGCGAGACAGAGAGCCGTTTGGCCACGCGTGAAACTTTCTTGTCTTCTTTTTCCCAGACTTTCGGGATCACGATCTCAGCAAATTGTTCGGTCAACTCCTGAAATGTTTCTTCGCCGGTAATCCCCTGCGACCATGCGCGCAACAGCGGATCGATACTGCCTTTGGGCATCACCTTTTGTTTGAGCATCTGCAGTTCTTCCCAAAGATCGTCATAGTCCACGGCTTTCAGGAAAGAGCTGGCCAGTTCGCAGCAGCGCTTGGCATCTTCCATATCGTGGATCGCTGGATGGCATGAAGTGAGTCCGCGCCATATATAAGCGCGGGCCAGCAGACGATGATTCTGGGTGTGCTTGGCCGCTTCCACGGCTTCACGCGAATAATCGCGCGCGGCCTGAGCGTGCTCCCATGAATGTGTGCTGCCCTCAATCTCTTCTTCCAGTTTTCCGTTTTCCACTTCGCATTGTAGAAGGCGCGAGCGGGCCATCAGGATCGAGTCGTTTACTTCTTTACCCAATTCGTAGGCCTGCGCAGCCTGAGTGCCGGCGTTATCGAGATCGCCCACGTCAAGATATAAGAGCCCGCGGTTTTCCAGTACGCTGCCGATTCCATGATGATGCTCATGGTGGCGATAAATTTTCTCCGCCTGGTCAAGGTTGGCGAAAGCGCTGGTCCGCAGCTCTTCATGCTGGCGCAGTTGGCTATGTTTTTGTCCGCGAGTAGCGGGCGACTTAGGGCCTTGCCTGCGTTCTCTTTGCGCATCAATCTGCTTGCCCATCTGGACAGCCACCAGCCTCTGCACATAAGCGATGTTGGTGAGCGTGCGCGCCAGATTTCTATGTTGCGGATTTCTCTTCTGAAAATGTTCAATGGCGCGGGAGAAATACTTCAGCGCTTCCTGATAGTGCCCCTGGCGGCGCACCATGCGACCGTGCGCGGAATATATGTTTCCCAGCGTGATGTGGTCGTCACTGTTGCGCAAGGCTGCTTCCGCCTGATCAAGAATGCGCGCGGCTTCGCGATACTGTCCTTTCTGGAACAACAGCCAGCTTTCCAGCACGCGCATGACGGCGGCCATCCGTGGAAAGCCGAGAGTCTGGGCCAACTCGCGGCCGACGCCAGCACGCTTCAGGGCTTCGTCATACTCGCCTTTTTTGCGATGACACCGGGCATTCCAGAAATGCGCAATCGCCACCATCTCTTTGTCTTCAATTTCCTCCTGCATGGAGAGCACCACATCAAAGTGACTGAGAGCTTCGTCAGGATGGTCGCGCAGCAATGCAAGCAGCCCCTCGGCCATGCGAAGCTGCAGATAATCGCTCACTGGCAGGCATCCACGCTTTTCTTTGGGAAGACGAGAGAGAAGTTTTTCTATCAGACCGGGCTCGCCATATCCAATATCAACCCACTGGGCCACACAGCCCACAAACACTGCAGCATTGAGTTGCCCAGGATCAACCAATGCAAACAGGTGCTCATGCGCTTCCAGAAGCGCGATGCCGCTGGAAACCTCGCGCATCACCAGATTTTGTTTCAGGTCCTGCAGGAGCTTGCGGGGGATCCCGGGATCTTTTTTTATGTTGCGCAGAGCAGTGGCCACAGTGGGAAATCATAGCACTTTCCGTCTAACTCGTCCGAATCGGACGAGCTGGGTTGCAGATGCAAGGACGCAAGCATCTAATAGGGGCGGCAAAAAGAGAACAGCCTTTTTGCGGCCGTCTTTCTTTATAGATAGGCAAACGGAGACACCAATATGCGACAGACCGCCGAGCAACGCTTACAGGAATCCTGGATACAAGACACCCGCTGGGACGGCATTGAACGCCCTTATTCGGCCAAAGATGTAGTTCGGCTGCGCGGGACTATCCAGATTGAGCACACGCTGGCGTGTCTGGGATCGCAACGTTTCTGGGACCTGCTCCACACTGAGTCTTGCGTAAAAGCTTTAGGCGCGATGACCGGCAATCAAGCAGTGCAGCAGGTGCTGGCCGGCTTGCAAGCTATTTACCTGAGCGGCTGGCAGGTGGCCGGCGACGCCAATCTGGCAGGCCAGATGTATCCGGACCAGAGCCTGTACCCATGCAATAGCGTGCCCAACGTGGTGCGTGAAATCAACAATGCGTTTATTCGCGCGGACCAGATGCATCGCGCTGAAGGCAAGAACGGCATGTACTGGTTTGCTCCCATCGTCGCCGATGCAGAAGCAGGATTCGGCGGCAGTCTGAATGCTTTTGAGCTGATGAAGTCGATGATTGAAGCTGGCGCGGCGGCAGTCCACTTTGAAGATCAACTGGCTTCGGCAAAAAAGTGCGGACACATGGGCGGCAAGGTCCTGGTGCCGGCACAAGAGTTTGTACAGAAGCTGGTAGCAGCGCGGCTGGCAGCGGACATCATGGGCATCCCCACAGTTTTGATTGCCCGCACGGACGCCAACAGTGCTAAGCTGCTGACCTCTGACAGTGATCTGCGCGACGTGCAATTCCTGAGCGGCGAACGTACGCCTGAAGGCTTCATGGGATTCAAAGGTGGCATTGATGCGGCGATTGCACGCGGCCTGATCTACGCGCCGTATGCGGACATGATCTGGTGCGAAACTTCTGAGCCGAATATTGAAGAAGCGCGGCGCTTTGCTGAGGCCATCCACGATAAGTTCCCCGGCAAGCTGCTGGCCTATAACTGCTCGCCTTCCTTCCACTGGAAACAGAAGCTGAATGAAGCGGCAATTGCAAAGTTCCAGACCGAGCTTGCGGCCATGGGATACAAATTCCAGTTTGTAACGCTGGCGGGCTTTCATGCACTTAACTACAGCATGTTTGAATTGGCCCACGGCTACGCACGTGAAGGCATGACAGCTTATTCACGGTTGCAGGAAAGAGAATTTAAGAGCGCAGAAAAAGGGTACACGGCGATCCGGCACCAGCGGTTTGTCGGAACCGGGTACTTTGACGAGGTCGCGCAAACTATCGCCAGTGGCCAGTCGTCCACTACTGCGCTTGAAGGTTCTACGGAGAACGAACAGTTCATTGAGCCTGAAGTGGTGCAAGCAATTAAGCCTGCCGCTTAGTTGCCTCCATTGAGGTGATTCGACCCTTCTGCCCGGCCCGGCAGAAGGGTATTTTTTTTCTTTGGTCTTTGTCGCTCCGCTCCAAACCGCTTATGCAACTTCGCTCTAATTAAATTCTTCAGCCCTGCGGCGCGCAGCTCGGCGCGTGGTCGGCCTCGCTGCTAAATCCTAAGGGGCCGATCTTCCCCCCATTGTCTCCATCAGCAACTTTGTATCGTCGGAGATAATTCCATCCACACCCATGGCGACGGCATTGCGCATTTTTCGCGGATCGTTCACGGTCCACGTCACCACGGTTTTGCCGGCTGCATGTAATTCATCTATCAACTTGTGGGTGAGTAATCCGTAATGAGGAACCACGTACGTGACCGGCAGGGCTTTCCATCGGCGGAGATGCCAATAAGATTTGGAGATAGCACCCAGAACTAGTGACTTATCCAAAGCATGCAGCTTGCGCACAACGCTGGGCAAGAATGACGAAATGAAATAGCCGCGTTGCGGAGGAAAGCGTTTCATAGCCTCAACAACGATCTGCTCCATGCCTCGTACTTTCACTTCAATATTGAGAAAGGCCGTGCGCGAGTAACGCTCCAGCACATCTTCTAAACATGGCGGCTTGCCTTCCAGCGAACAGCTGGCCTGAATTTGCTCCAGCGTGCGTTTGCGCACAACGATTCGGTTTATTTTTCCGTCGTGGCAGATGATGGACTGCTTGGTACGGGTGCAGCGAACGTCAAACTCAAAGCCAGCAGCACCGTGGTCCAGCGCCAGGTCAAATGCAGCGACGGTATTTTCCGGCGCGTAAATACGTGCGCCTCGGTGCCCCAGCAATAGGAGTTTGGCGGGCAAGCGGCCTGCTAGTCCAGGTCAAAGTCGCGCATGGGGCGCGAATCGTCTGGCGACTCTTTAACTTTTTTCACGGCGTCCTGAAATTTCTTTTCCAGCAGGCTGGCCTTGTTCTTTTCCGCGTCCACGGCCTGGCGGAAAAGGGATTCCTTGCGGCCTTCCTGCTCGCGCATGGCCTTGGCGGCAGCATCAAAATCATTGAAGGTCTTGGCCTTGACGGCAGCAACGTGCGAGATCACGCCATGGGTCTCAGGATCGATCTTCAACGTGGCATTACAACACGGACAACCAACCTCAAACGGCTCTAACGAAGACTTTGCCATAAAGAGATTGTAAGCCTATAGGCCCGCCGTAACCAGAGCGGGAAGGTGTAAAATTGAGGTGCAACCTGAGAATCTACTGAGCTTAAATATATGTCCCAAGAAGCTGCTTTTACCGATGTTCCCACTGCGATTGAGGAAATCCGCGCTGGCCGCATGATTGTGGTTGTGGATGACGAAGACCGCGAAAACGAAGGCGATCTCACCATGGCCGCCGAGAAGATCACGCCGGAAGCCATCAACTTTATGGCCAAGTTCGGACGCGGATTGATCTGCCTGGCCATGAC
>DASXZE010000347.1:0-6987 GCA_036502105.1 Candidatus Angelobacter sp.
CGTCCTTGATTCTGAATCACTTAACAGTACTGGTGTTTTGGCACAGTACATGCCATAGCAAGTGTGGGAGGCAACACTCACAATGGCAACCAACGTAATCAACCCGGCTCAATCACAACTGGTGGTTCAGAACTATTTCAACCTGGTACAGGCAATCGCCAGCAAGATCAAACGGCGTCTTCCGGCGCATGTTGATGTTGACGATCTTGTCCAGACAGGAATGATTGGGTTGCTTGAAGCCTCAAGCCGTTTTGATGCTACTCGTATGGTGGATTTTGCCAGCTACGCCAACTCCCGCATCACCGGCGCAATCCTTGACGAGCTCCGCAAATGGGACACCTGCTCCCGCCAGGACCGCAAGACCGCCCGCGAGATTGAGCACGTAAAGCAGGGCCTGCGCGCCGTTACCGGCACAGAGCCCGGACGCGAAGAGATTGCCCAGGCCGTTGGCCTTGGACTGGCCGAGTATGACCGCACGCTGCATCGGCTTGAGTCCGCCAAGCAGCCGTCACTCCAGTCAGAAGACCACGATTCTGATCCCAGCGAAGAACTGAATCAGCTCCCATCCAAAGATCAGACGCCTTATGAAGCCTGCTCCAAGAATGAAGATTTCAAACTGCTCCGCACTTATATCAAGGAACTCAAGCCCCGCCAGCGCCGCGTACTTGAGATGTACTACTTCAAAGAAATGGGCCTGAAAGATATCGGCGAGCAGATGGGCGTCGGTGAAGCCCGCATCAGCCAGATCCACAAACAGGCAGTAACAGAACTGCGCCGCCTCATCGCTCCCGGCACGCGGGTATCAGCACCAGCCGTCAGCGCCATGGTTCAGTAAGTTTTCAAAGAGGTTTCCTCCCGACGTTACCTCCCCAAAAAGCAAATTGCCACAAGTCTCTTGTGGCTTTTGTTTTTTGGGGAGAAGTTGTTCACCAGCAAATCTGCTTTG
Organism: Candidatus Angelobacter sp.; assembly: GCA_036502105.1. GTDB lineage: Bacteria > Acidobacteriota > Terriglobia > Terriglobales > Acidobacteriaceae > Angelobacter. The sequence continues at coordinate 947 of DASXZE010000347.1, forward strand.
CCTTGTGAAATCAGATCACACTCTTAGAACTTGTCATTCCGACGACCGTTAAGCTCGCTCGCGCTGTCTTCAGCGAGCGAGTAGGAAGGAGGGACCTTGTGTTTGGTTTTAGAGCGGATATTACGCGGTCTGCTTTTTTGCCAGCAATCCACTCATCGCCCAAATGCCAAGCAACGGTCCGAGAGCCATGCTGGCCAGTGCCCACTGCCATCCATAATGAGCAGCAATGGCGGCCATCAGACGGATCACGCCGGCGGTCAGCAAAAATCCCAGAGCAACCTGGCACGTAAGCGCCGTGCCAACGTAGTTCTTGTCTGAAACTTCACTGATGATGGTAGAGAACTGCGCTGAGTCGGCAATCACGGCAATGCCCCAGATCAGGGAAAGCGGAATAAGAATAGCCGGACGATGCAGCACCAGCGCTGCCAGTACGCAGCAAACTGAACTCACCGCCATTGCGATAATCGTCACGCGCGCCCGCTGCGCCACGCGGATATCTGCGCTTTGGTCTTGTAATTTATCGCTCGCGGCACCAGCCCATATACAGCCGACTGAGCCAATCGCAATGGCCAGAGCAGCCATGGCTTCAAACATACTGCGTGACCATCCAACGGACACCGAGAAGATTACGGCAATCCAGCCCCACATGCTGTAAAGCTCCCACATGTGTCCCAGATAGCCGAGATTCGCGAGCCGCAGTTGGCGGTTGCGGACAATCTCCAGAATTTGTGCCGCATCAAAATGCGATTTGGGCATGGCATACGGGCCTTCACGCACGCCCAAGCCAACAATCAGAGCGCCGAGCAGGGCTTGCGCGCTGCCTAGAAGAATCACGCCTTGCCACGGCACGCGTCCAATGGCGTTCACGGCATGCGGCAGGGCAGAGCCAACTGTAAGCGCGCCGATCATCACACCCAGGGCAAGTCCGCGTCCGCGCTGAAACCAGCCGGCAATAATCTTCATGCCCACCGGATAAACTCCAGCCAGAAAGAATCCCGTAGCGCCGCGCAGCAGGATTGCTGAAAGCGGATCAGCCGCCACAAAAGCAAATGCAGCATTCGCCCCGGCCGCCGCAATCGCGGAAACTACCAGAACTTTGATAGGACTAAAGACATCGGGAATATTGAACAGCGCAAACGTAATCGCGCCCACAGAAAAACCAATCTGTACGGCGATGGTCAACCATGATCCCAGGGCAAGGCCGGAGTGCCACAGCGTTGTGATCTGCGGAATTACGGCGGTGCCGGTGAACCACAGTGACATGGCCAGTAGCTGGGCCAGTGAAAGCAAAAAAAGTGCCCGCCGGGATGTAAGTCCCTGGCGGGCTTCAGTCTGAAGCGTTGCTGGCATTTAGCTTTTAAGTTTCCTTCGTTCGCAGGAAGTTACAAGCGCTGCTGGATCCACAGCGTCATTGTCTAACTGCAACTCTGCAATTTTGCCATATTTGTCGATCAGGAAATTAACGCGGCGGCCGATCTTGCGTTTTTCATCGTAGAGGCCATACTTCTTGGTGATGTCGCCACCCCAGTCACTCAACAGCGGGAAGGTTACGTTGATTTTCTCCGCCCATGCGGCGTTGCTGAAGGGGCTGTCCATGCTGATACCCAGTACCTGGGTGTCTGCAGCTTCCAGTTTTTTCAGGTTCTCCTGGAAGTTCTGCATTTGCTTGGTTCAACCACCGGTGAAGGCAAAGATATAAAACGCCAGTGCGACGTTTTTCTTTCCCTTGAAGTCATGGAGCGAGACCATATTTTTAAAAGTCTGGTCACGCAGGCTGAAGTCGGGCGCCATGTCCCCGACCTTCAATGCTGGCAGCGGCGGCGCCGCGGGAGCTTCTTTCTTCTCCTGCGACAACAACCTGGAGCCGGAAAACGGTCCCAGGAGTGCCAGTGAACCCAGCATTTGAATAGCTGTTCTTCTACGCATTAATTTGCTTCCTCCACGATTGGTAAAACTACTTCTTTGCTTGCAACTCCGCCAGATCGGCCAGCACATGATCGCTGTGGTCTGTCGGATTTACCTTCAGGTAAACCTTTTTAATTACGCCCGAGGGATCAATCAGAAACGTATTGCGGGCAGACAATGTCATGTCCTTCATTTCCATGATGGAACCATACTTCTGTGAAACTGCGTGATTGGTATCTGAAAGGACTTTAAAATTCAGGCCTTCCTTGGCGCAAAAACCTTTGTGTGAATCAACCGTGTCCGCGCTCACGCCCACGATCACGGCATTCTTCTGCGTGTATTTATCAATGTCGCGCTGGAAGTTATGCGCCTCAATGGTGCAGCCCTGGGTGAAATCTTTAGGATAGAAATAGAGCACAACCCACTTGCCCTTGAATTGATCCAGGGAGATTTGGCCGCCTTCCTGGCTGGGCAGACTAAAGGCTGGCGCATGGGTATCAACTGCGGGCGGCGGTGTTGAATCGGCTGCCACCGCAAAGAGGGAGGTCATAAGAATAATGGCCGAGAAAAATGCCGTTAAACGGTTCATAAAGCTCCTTTCAGAAAGAACGTATAAGCATACATGATGGCCCCATGGTTTTGACAAGATGCCTTGCGTTGTAACGGTTCACAGAACTTTACCAATAGCCGGTGTTAGTATCCGAGAAGAGAGGCTTTATGAAAATAGTAGTCCGCATTTTTTGCGTAATAATGGCATTAGCTGGTTTCTCTTTCGCGCAGGCCCCTGCCGCCAGCACTATTCAAATCAACACCATCTATGCTGGCGCCGACGGAAAATTTGAAGCCCAGCCCGATACCGCCATGGTCCGCATGGACGTCGCCGCCCAGCAGGATAACTCACACGACGCTTATGCCCATGCCGCCACCGCAGCCCAGCGCGTCCGCGACGTGCTGAAAGCCAACGGCATTGACGCCAAGACGGCGCAGGTGGGGCTCTACCAGGTGCAGCCGGTCTATGACTGGAAAAATCCCAAGCACAAAGTAATTGCTTATCGCGTGACCACAGATATCACACTGAAGCTGCGCGACTTCACCAAGATTGGGCCCATCACAGAACAGCTGGCCGATATTGAAGACACGCAAAACCAGTCAGTGAATTACACGCTGGAAGATATTGAGCTGGCAAAATCCAAGGCCTCTGAAGATGCGGTAAAGAAGGCGCGCAACCAGGCCAACGCGGTAGCCACCGCCAGCGGACGTACCCTGGGCGATCTGCTCTACGCCTCAGTGGACGTGAATCAGCAATTCCCCGTGCCCGTGGCTATCCCGATGAGGACCATGTCAAGGATGGTCGGCGCGACAGCCACACCGGCTCCTACCGAGGAATTCACACCGCAGACCGTAACTATCAATGCGCACGTGAATGCTTTGTTCGGACTCAAATAAAACCAGACCCTATCTTCGCAATTTACCTAAAGGGCAGACTAATTCAATGGACTGCCTTTTTAGTTTTCTTCGCAAGGATTGAGGCAAAAATTCCATTCTGAAAAATTCCACAGGGAAAAATTTTCAAGGGCAGGGAATTCCTACCCAATTTTAGATCCAGCAGCTCTGCTAAATCCTTTATTTTCACTACCTCGAGAATGGCACGGAGGATGCAATAAGAGATGGCAGACGAAGTGGCGCGCATCGGGGCGCTTTCGAATGGATCTAACGGCCAGAGATCCCTCGAAAGTGCCTCGTTGCATTTTTGGCTGTTATGCGAGCGTAACAAATACAGCTGGCCCAAATCCTCGACTTGGCCAAATGCTTTTCTAAATTGTTTCCCAGATAACTATGGAATGGCCGTCAGATCAGCTGTACTTTTTCGCGGAGGTCAATTCCTGCGCGACGCAGGATGCCCGCAATTTCGCCATCGCTCAGGCGTGACGCGTCATATTCCACGCGAATCGTGTTTTCAGCCTCGTTAAACTTGATCTTGCGGACGCCATAGACTTCCCATGCGTTATTCAGAGCTGAAATTTCTTTCTCGCCCGGGGGCGTGCCATATTTGAAAACAACGTCAAGCAGGGTCATAATCTTTAAAATCCTGGTGTCCCGCAGTCTGTTTGCCAGCCGCAAGAATGAGTATGAATCGTGGAACCATCTAATATAGTCCAATCTGGTTCATTAAGGCGGGAGCTGGTGGAAAAAAACAACGAGATGGCTGGAGCAACGCATCCAGCGCCGAATACAAAGCGCGACCCTGTTTGCGGAATGTATGTTATCCCGGCCAAGGTCCGTGGCTCATCTGAATATAAAGAGCAGACTTACCACTTCTGCAGCCAGTCTTGTGTACAAAAATTCAATGCCGACCCAGAAAAGTATCTAGCTCCCAAGCTGCCGCAGAGCCAGATGGTGCAAATTGGCGGCATCATGCCAGTCGGCACGGCTACTTCTGCTTCCCAAGTGGAAGTTGTACAGCAGCCATCGTCGGGCAAAGGCCAAATCACTTACGTTTGCCCCATGGACCCTGAGGTTCGTGTAGCCAAGCCAGGCGCTTGTCCAAAATGCGGGATGGCTCTCGAACCAGAGACAGTGGAATACACATGCCCCATGCATCCGGAGATTATTCGCGACCAGCCGGGGCACTGCCCGATCTGCGGGATGGCTTTAGAGCGGCGCGTTGCCGCCAGCGCCCATGAAGAAGACGATTCTGAGCTGCGCAGCATGCAGCGGCGCTTTTGGATTGGAGTCGCGCTCAGCGTTCCGCTGCTTGCGCTCTCCATGGGCGGGATGGCCGCAGACAGTCTCTTTCACAATCTTCCCGCAGGTGCCATGGAGTGGCTGCAGTTTGCCCTGGCGTCTCCCGTAGTTCTCTGGGGAGGATGGCCATTCTTCCAGCGTGGCTGGGCGTCACTCGTCAATCGGCATTTGAATATGTTCACCCTGATCGCCATGGGCACCGGCACGGCCTACATCTATAGCGTGATTGCCACTGTTGTTCCCGGTACTTTCCCTGCGTCATTTCTTGGCCACGGCGGACGCCCTGAAGTTTATTTTGAATCTGCAGCTGTGATCGTAACGCTGGTTTTGCTGGGACAGGTTTTAGAACTGCGCGCGCGCCGCCAGACCAGTTCGGCTATCAAAGCGCTGCTCGATCTCAATCCCAAAACTGCGCGCCGCATACGCCCAGATGGATCAGATGAAGAGATTCCTTTGGAACACATACATCGCGGCGACCGGCTGCGTGTTCGTCCGGGTGACCGCATTCCCGTGGACGGAACCATAGAAGAGGGAAGCAGCGCCGTGGATGAATCGATGATCACCGGCGAATCCATGCCAGTGGAGAAAGTTGCCGGTTCTAAGGTTGTGGGCGGCACCGTGAACCAAACCGGCTCTTTCATCATGCGCGCGGAAAAGCTGGGCTCAGAAACCTTGCTGGCACAGATTGTACGAATGGTTGCTGAGGCGCAACGCAGCCGCGCCCCTATTCAATCGCTGGCAGATAAAGTCGCCGGCTATTTTGTCCCGGCAGTACTGTTGGTTGCCGTGCTTACCTTTGTTGTCTGGTCTGTCTGGGGACCTGAGCCGCGTTTTGCTCATGCGTTGGTGAATGCTGTAGCTGTACTCATCATCGCCTGCCCATGTGCCTTAGGATTGGCCACGCCAATGGCTGTGATGGTCGGCACCGGACGCGGGGCCCACGCTGGCGTTCTGGTCCGCAACGCTGAAGCGCTGGAGATCATGGAAAAAGTGGACACGCTGGTGCTCGACAAGACTGGCACACTGACTGAAGGGAAGCCAAAGTTGTCGTCCCTGATGGCAATTGGCGGAATCTCGGAACTAGATCTTTTGCTTCTGGTTGCTGCAGTTGAAAAGATGAGCGAACATCCGATAGCTGCTGCCATTGCTAAAGGCGCAGAGGAGCACCGTTTGAAAATTTCATCGGCTCAAAATTTCCAATCCTTTACCGGCCATGGCGTTATTGGAACGGTGCTGGACAGGGAAATTGCAGTGGGCAACCGGAGTTTTCTTGAAGGTAGGGGCGTAGATACAAAATCAATCGTCTTACAAGCTGAAACTCTTAGTCGACAAGGGCAGACCGTGGTGCTGGCGTCAATCAACGGCAGGCCCGCAGGGCTGATCGCCGTCGC
>DASXZE010000348.1:0-10491 GCA_036502105.1 Candidatus Angelobacter sp.
CGTCGGCGGCAAGCAATTTGCCTTAACCATCTGCGAAGACGCCTGGAATGACAAGCATTTCTGGCATCGCCGCTTGTATAGCGTGGATCCCGTGGATGAGTTGCTGCATGCGGGTGGCAACTTTGTCATCAATGTTTCGGCTTCTCCGTTTCACCTGGGCAAGCGCGAACTGCGCCGCCAGATGCTGGAGACCATTGCGCGCGATAACAAAGTGCCTGTCTTGTTCGTGAACCAGGTGGGCGGCAATGACAGCCTGCTGTTTGATGGATCGAGCATGGTCATCGCGCCGGATGGACGCATTGTGACGCAGGCGAAATCGTTTGAAGAAGACTTAGTCATCTTCGATTCGGAAACCATGCAGGGTGACATGCATGAGCAGACCGCCGTGGGCGTCCCCAGCGCTTATGCCGCACTGGTGCTTGGCACGCGCGACTACGTGCGCAAATGCGGCTTCAAAAAAGTAGTGATTGGATTAAGCGGCGGCATAGACTCGGCGCTTACCGCCGCTATTGCCGTGGACGCTCTGGGCAAAGAGAACGTAACCGGCATTGCCATGCCAAGCCAGTATTCTTCTGAGCACAGCATTCAGGATGCGCGAGAGCTGGCCTGCAAGCTGGGAATCCGATTTGAATTAATGCCCATTGGCGCAATCTTTGATGAGTATCGTAAATCGCTGGCGCCCTTGTTTGCCGGATTGCCGGAAGGCATTGCCGAAGAGAACATACAGTCGCGCATTCGCGGCGCCCTGCTCATGGCGTTCTCTAATAAATTTGGCGACCTGGTACTCACCACCGGCAACAAGTCAGAGCTGGCCGTGGGCTATTGCACGCTCTATGGCGACATGGTGGGCGGCCTGGCCGTGATTGCTGACGTGCCTAAAACCATGGTGTACGACATTAGCCGTTACGTAAATTCCATTCAGCCGGTGATTCCGCAATCGACCATCGATAAGCCGCCTTCGGCTGAGCTGCGTCCTGACCAGAAAGATTCTGATTCACTGCCGCCGTATGAAGTCCTGGACAAAATCCTGAAAGACTATGTTGAGGATTACCATACCGCCGAGCAGATTGCGGCCGACCACGGCTATGATGAACGGGTGGTGCGCGACGTGATCCGCATGATTGAGCGCAGTGAATACAAGCGCCAGCAGTCCGCTCCCGGATTGAAAATTACCCCCAAAGCATTTGGCGTGGGACGCCGTTTTCCCATCGCCCAAAAATCGGAAGTCTAAAAAAATCAAATGACAAAAATAAATTCTCTTGCCCTTATCTGCGCTACTCTCGCCGCCACGGTGTTGTGCGCACAAACTGCTGCGCCGGCTAAACCGCCAGCCAGCCACACAGCGGCAGCGCCAGCGAAGTCTGCGTCAACTGCAGCTACGCCCGCGCCATCTAAAACTGCTCTGCCATCCACGGAAGAAATTGACGCTTATCTAAAGCGCAGCTTCGGCTATGACACTGCAGTGTCATGGCAGATCCTTGATATCAAGGACTCCGGCGTGGCGGGCATTCCTGAAATCATTGTTTCCGTAAACAAGGGAGAGCCCTACCACTTCTACTTTGTAGCCAGCGCGCAGACGGCGTTTGTGGGCCAGGTTGTGCCTTTTGGCCCGAACCCTTACGCGGCGAACCGCGCAAAATTGCAGGGCTTCACGGGGCCCAGCCGTGGTGGCGAAAACCCGCCCATTCAGATTGTGGAATTCAGTGACCTGCAATGTCCGCACTGCAAAGCCGCGCAGCCCATCGTGGAAAAACTTGGTACGGATTTTCCCCAGGTGCGGTTTGTTTTCCAGCAATTTCCATTGCCGGCCAGCTTGCATCCGTGGGCGATGAAGGCCGCGCAATACGCTGACTGCGCCGCGCAGATGGACAAGACCGCATTCTGGAAATATGTTGATGCCATTTTTGACGCGCAGGGTGGCGTCGCTCTGGCCACAGCCGACGACAAACTAAAAGAGCTGGCTACAGCCAACGGATTGAACGCCGAGAAAATCGCTGCTTGTGCCGCTTCGCCAGAAACGGATGCGCGCGTAAGAAAATCGATGGACCTGGGCGAGTCATTGAATGTGAATCAGACGCCCACGGTCTTTATCAATGGACGGATGGTTCTGGGCCTTACCAGTATTCCGTATGACGGTCTCAAGAGTCTGGTGCAGTTTGAGATTGATCATGCAGGGAAGTAGGCGCGATCTATCTGCGGCGGTTGCAGTCGATGGCGAAGGAACTGCCGCCGCAGTCAGAATATTTCCTGATCAGTGTTTATCAGTGAAAAGCGTTTATTAGTGAAATTCAGCGGTAAGAATTTACGGCGCAACGGTCCAGAAAACGCTGCTGCCTTTATCGTGAAATGGCTTGCGCACCACGTGCGGCGTGACTACGATCAGCACTTCATTGTGCGTGTGGTCTTTTGAATTGTTGCTGGTTAACGTGCTCAGCCCCGGCAACTGGCTGAGTATGGGCAGTCCCTGCGTGGACTTTGTTTCCTGCTCCGTGACCATGCCCATAATCATGGAAGGCTCTCCATCCTGCACGGTGATGGTGCCAACGTAAGAGCGGGTTGTGATATCTGGAATGCTGTTGATTTGCAGCGTTCCCAGACCCTGGATTTTCAGGTCTACTAGCAGGGTGACATCGCCGTTGCTGTGGTAATGCGGCGTAGTCTTCAGCGTGATTCCCAGATCTTCATAGGTGAACTGCGGCGTGTTGCCGATCTGCGTCTGGCCCGTGGAACTGAAGGCCACGTTGGTAAATGTGCTGTTCACCACAGGGAAGCGTTCGCCCACAATAAAGCTGGCTGCTTCGCCGTCGGTCGCCCGCAACGTCATGTGTTCCAGCGTGGTGGCGATGGAAGAATTCATGGCCAGCGTTCCACTGATGGAAGGCGTTGAAATGCCGGTAAGCCCCTGGCCTTTGCCAAAAAAAACGAACGGCGCAAGCAGCGGCGATCCCGCCAGGCCGGCAAGATCAGAGGCTGAGATTGTGCTGGGATCAATGGTCCCGGTCCGGCTTAGTTGATCAATCACCGACTGCGCGTCTGATCCCAGGGCTTTTCTGATCTCTGCAAAAACGCTGAAAATGTTGAAGCTGGTAGGCAGATTTGCGCCGATATTGCGCAGATTATCCGTATCGATTTCAAATTCTTTTACATCAATCAGGATTTCCGGCTTGGCGTCCATCAGGTTGTCCAGCAGGCTGGCCACGGCTTCCACCTGCTCCCGGGGCGCGCGGACGGTAATGGTGTTTTTTGCCGGCTGAATGCTGACCAGCTTCATATCAAAAATATTGCGCATTACGTTGACCAGATCGTTCAGGTCAGTCTGCGATCCCAGATTGCCAACGTAAAAAGTCCGCAGCGCCATGCGCTCATATTGTTTTCTGTTTTCCAGCGTATCGGTGGCGATCATGGCTTCACGGCTGGCAATGGGCGCCCAGAAAGTTTTGGTCATCTTGCCGGCAATTTCCATGACGGTATAAAAATCAACATTCTCCAGATCCAGACGCACCGGACGGCCGTTCAGGTTCTGGTCAAACTGCATGAAGACGCCAAAGGCCGTGCCAATCTGGTTATAGAGCGCCTTGGTGTCACCTTGTACGTGAAAGCTCTTTTTGCCGGGCTGCGGTTGCAGGTTGATCTGGTCCACTGAGGCCAGCAATTCAAGAACATGTTTGTGGTCAGGATCTTCGTCTGGCGGAGTCACGTCATGCAGCCGTTGCGCCACGTTCGCGTTTTGCGGATCCATGGCTAGCGCCGACTGGAATTTCTGGATAGCGCCTTTGGAGTCGCCTGCGGAAGCCAGCCGATTGCCTTGCTCCGTCTGCTTGCCCACAATTTCCTGGCGCAATATCTCGCCCAGGCTTGCTACTTCTATGTCTCCCGGAACCAGTTCTCCGGCGCGATTCACAGCCAGCAGCGCTTCTTCCGGCTTGCCCGCGCGCTGCAGGTCCAGCGCAATTTTCAGTTCTTTGACCGCAACTTTTTTATCCTGTTTAGATATGGCAGTCTTTGGTGCAGCAGGTGTTGGCCCGGCGGCTGTTAGCACAGCGGACTTCGGCCCGTCCGCAGCCGAACAGGCCATGCAGAGAAATAGCGATAAGATGGCGAAACAGATCTTCATTCCGGAATACTGATTGTACCGTTATTAGGAACGAATCTTTACGGGAATATTGCACCTAATTACCTAAGTTTGGAGATAAATCAGCCTTGGTCAGCGCATTTTTGAAAGGAATGCCTAAGAAGGCAGAGCCAAGAGATCGGTCGCGCAGCTCACGCAAGCGTCTGGATTGTGGGCCGTGAGGTCGTCAAAGCTGAAAATGCCGGTGGCCAAGGTAATGACTGGAATGCCAACTGCTCGCGCTGCCTGAACGTCAGCGGGCGTATCGCCAACAGCGGTAACGGAGGCATGTGCGCCCAATTGCTGGCGGGCAAGCTCCACGCCGTGCTGAAAAATGTCTGCGCGGGATTCCTGGGGGAACGAGAAAGATCCGAATGAGAACATTGGCCGTATCCCAGCTTTTTCCAGTTTGAGCCAGCCAATGGTCTCAAGATTTCCTGAGGCGGCCCCCAGCAGCTTGCCCTGCGTTTTCAGATGCGATAGCAGCTCAAGGATGGAAGGGCAAAGCTCCGGACGCAGTTGTTCGCGGTTGCGCTCTACTTCAGCGCACATGGCAGCGACGATCTTCGGCATTCTGGCATCAATGGCTGAATTCTCTAAGCCAGCGCGCTGCAACACCGCGCGCAAAATTCCTACGTCAGTATTTCCATGGACAGGAACGCCCTCAATGTTCGCTTCAATTCCCAGAATCTCTTTCGCGGCGTTGTGGAAAGCAAAGTAATGGACTGCGTCACGGCTGTTGAGCAGAGTGCCATCAATATCGAAGAGATAGGCGTCTGCGGCGTCCCATTGGAAGCCGGGGCGCACGAATACTTTTCCGCTGGCGGAATCTGGCAACAGAATTTACACCTTCAATTAACTTTAATGACTTGGATTTGAAACTGATCGACTAAAGCTGATTAAGAAGCTGAAATCAAAAAGAGTTGGATTCAAAAGCGGCCATTGGGTGTGGCCGCAGAATGTGTTAACGGACCATCTTTTTGTTATCGAGCACCGGCGGTTTTTCACTGCGTACCGGGCGGCGGCCGCCATCGCGCAGCTGGCGTACATCAAGATCCAGCTCGGCAATGGTGCGGCTCAGGGTGTTGCGGTGCATGCCCAGTTCGCGGGCGGCTTTGCACTGGTTGCCGCGGTTTTGCTGCAGGACATTCACGATGAAGCGCTTCTTGAATTCACGCACGGCCTCAGAATAAAGTATGCCGCTACTGTACATCTGTGCTACGAGTGCTTCGAGCTGGTCCTTCACAGATTCCTCCAAAGATGCGCCAATCCTGAAAATTGTTTACAGCACTTACTTGTGGGTCGCTCCTGGACTGGGCCCGCCGCGGAGTTTTGTGATTCCAGCAAGAAATTTCTGGCGAACATCCGCGGGGGCCAGCCAACTTGCGCCGTGTCCCGCCACCAGAAAATAACCTGCCAGCTGTGAGCCAGACAGCTCTTCTGACTCAGGTGCAAAAGCTGTGATCGCCAAAAGTCCGGCGGTCACAATCACCATACCGCGAATAAAACCAAAGGCCGCGCCCAATACGCGATCCACCGACCGGAGACCTGCTTCATGAACCATCCAGCGGATTATCCTTGCAATTGCGCCCGCCAGCAGAATCACCGATACAAAAATAGTTAGAAACCCCGCCAGGTCCGCAAATGCCGGAAGCTTGACGTAATGCAAAAACCACGGGGACAACCTGCCATAGCCCCACGCCGCCAGCAGGAACCCCAGTACCGCACCTGCCAGGCAGATAACCTCAAAGAAAAAGCCCTGCGCCGCCGCCAGTAGCGCCGAGAAAAGCATGATTACGAGAATGATCCAATCCAGCGCGTTCATGCCATCGGCAACTTAACCAGTGGGCAGCTCACGCCCTGCAATCACTTTATAAGCCTGGATGTATTTGTCGCTGGTCTTGCGCGCCACATCATCCGGCAAAGAGGGAGCAGGAGGTTGCTTGTTCCACTTGACCGCTTCCAAATAGTCGCGAACAAACTGCTTGTCAAAAGATTCCTGCGCCTTGCCCGGCTTATATGTTTCCGCCGGCCAGAAGCGTGAAGAATCTGGTGTAAGGACTTCATCCGCAAGAATCAGTCCCTGTGATGTATGGCCGAATTCAAACTTAGTATCAGCAATGATGATGCCGCGGCCCAACGCATAGTCCGCCGCTGTCTTATAAATCTGTAACGTCAAATCGCGCAGTTTCTCTGCCAGCTCTTTTCCCGTGCGTTTGGCCATCTCTTCAAACGAGATGTTTTCATCGTGTCCGGTCAGCGCCTTGCTTGCAGGGGTAAAGATCGGCTCGGGCAATTTGTCTGACTCTTTCAGGCCCGTAGGAAGTTGGATGCCGCAAACCGCTCCGGTTTGCTGATATTCTTTCCAGCCTGACCCGGAAAGATAGCCGCGGGCCACGCATTCAATGTCCACCATCTGCGCTTTGTTCACCAGCATGGAGCGTCCGCGCAGGTCGTCTGCATATTTTTGCAGAGGTGTGGGGTAATCCGACACGCTGGCTGTCACCAGATGGTTCTTCACCACGTCCTTCAGGAAATCAAACCAGAAGAGCGAGAGCTGCGTGAGCACGCGGCCCTTCTCTGGAATGCCTGATGCCAGTACATAGTCGAACGCGGAGATGCGGTCCGTGGCAACAAACAAAAGCTGGTCGCCCACGCTGTATAAATCGCGCACCTTGCCACGAGCATGGAGTGTGAGGTCGGGAAAATCTGTCTGAAGAAGGATTCGGTTTTGTGTACTTTGAGTTGTCATGGCAGAAATACTAGGGGCGAGGTCGTATTCTAGCCGCTCATCTACTTTTGTCAACCGTTGAAATTAGACATTTACGCGATGTACGGGAATGTATCGCACAAAAATAATCTGAAAAACGCACGAGCCTTGAAACCCGCATGGAACAAGGACTTTCTTGCATTGATTTTCGATTGAGTTTGTAGTACCCATTCGGGAAAATTTAACGCATCACAAAAAATATTTTTTTACGGATAGTCATTTTTCAGTTTTTCAAAAATGGCGGGCGTTTTTTTGTGCGTATGATTTTTTGTTTTACGGTAAATTGCGATTCAATCCTACGGACGTATTTCCACGCGAGTGCCTACAGGAACCAGCTTCCATATCTCTTCAATTTCTGCATTGGTCACCGCGACACATCCATCTGTCCAGTCAACTTGCCGGTGCAGCGCGCCGAGATATGCAAATTGTTTCGCAAGTCCATGAATCATGATGGCCCCGCCGGGCCGCGTACCCAGCTTAGCTGCACTTTCCCGGTCTGCCGCGCTGGGATAGGAGATATGCAGAGACAGATGAAACTGGCTCTGCGGATTTTTGGCGTCAATCGTGTAATTGCCTTCAGGCGTTTTGTGGTCGCCTTCCACGCGCTTTGGCCCCGCCGGCACTGTAAGCCCAGCGCGACTTTATAAGTTTTAAGGACTTTGTCGCCGCTCAGCAGAGTCATGGTGTGGGCAGACTTAAGAATAATGATCCTGTCAGCCTGCGGCTGAGTGGGTGCCGCTGCAAAACCTTGTACTGCAAAGTCTTGTACTGAAAAATAAAGCCCCATGATCAAAACTGAGTAAATCAGCCCGATCATGGAGCGAATGGCACGCTGGCGCATTTTTTTTTATCCAGAGCCGCTTACGCTGAAGCTGCCCGCGGCATTCCGCTATCTGCGCCAAACTTTACTGAGACAATTTTTGAGACGCCCGGCTCCTGCATGGTCACGCCATACATCACTGGCGCAATCGACATGGTCTTTTTGCTGTGCGTAATAATGATGAATTGCGTCTGCACAGCCATTTCGCGAACCAGTTCGGTAAAGCGCGCGATGTTGGCTTCGTCCAGCGGTGCGTCCACTTCGTCCAGGATGCAGAAGGGGCTGGGTTGATACTGGAAAATGCCGACCAGCAATGACAATGCCGTGAGCGCCTTCTCTCCGCCGGAGAGCAGCAGCACGTTTTGCAGCTTCTTGCCCGGAGGCGACGCGACTACGTCGATGCCGCTTTCCGCCACGTTGGCCTCATCTGTCAGGCGCATAAAGGCCTGGCCACCACCGAACAACTTGCGGAATGTGAACTGGAAGTTCTCATTGATGCGATTGAACGCTTCCTCAAACTTCTGCCGCGAGAACTCGTCGATTTCCTTGATCGTCGCTTGCGTGTTCTCGATCGAATCCAGCAGGTCTTTGCGCTGTGTCTCCAGGAACAGGTGGCGCTGCTCGGTCTCTTTGAATTCTTCCAGTGCCATCATGTTGACTGGGCCCATGTTGTCGAGCTTTGTGCGCATCTCGCGGTAGGCGGTTTCTTCCAACGCAAGCTGCTCGCCTTCCACCATTACGATCTCAGTGTTCGCGCGCAGTTCGTCCGCGGGAATACCCAGCTCGTTGAGGCAGGATTCTCCCATATACGCCAGATCAGACTGCAGCTTGGCCAACTGTGCGCCAAGAGAGCTCTTACGCTCGCGGGCAGCGTCAAGTTCAGAGCGTGCGATCTTCAGTTCGTGATCGATTTCAGCAATGCGCGCGCGCACCTGGTCTGATTCCTGCTGCAACTGCAAGCCAGTGGCTTCCGCGGTAGCTTTTTCCGCAGCCAGGGCTTCCAGCCGCGCAGCGATCTGCACGTTCTCCGCTTCGCGCTGCACTTTTTCAGCGGCGGCCGAGTGAATCTGGTTCTGCAGGGAGTTGACGCGCTGCCCAGCTTCGGTGGAAAGAGATTCAATCCGCTCCAGGGCCGATGCGGCTGTCCGGCGGCGCTCTTCCACCACGGCCAGATTGGCTGCTGCCTGTGAAGCGGTCTGAGCGGCTTCGTCGCGGGCTGTTTTCAGCGCGACGACCTGTTCCTGCGCGGCAGTCATCTCGTCTTCCAAAGACTGTCGCTTTTGCTCCAGAGCTTCCGCCTGCTCGCGCTTTTCCGCGACAGCCAGCTCTTTTTCATTTTTCGCAGAGCGCGTGCGCTCAATCTCCAGGCGATAGGTATTCAGCCGCTGTTCTGTGCGGGCCAGGTCAGATTCCATCTGGCGCAGTGCGTGGCCAGAGGTAAGCGCCTGCTTCTCAGCTTCGCGGCGTTCTTCATCCAGATTGCTGAGCAGCTTGCCCAGGTCAACCAGCTCGCGGCCCAATGTGCCTACGCGGGCCTGTTCGTTCTGTATGGCCAGTTCCAACTCCGAGGCCTGCTTGCCGATCTCACGCAGCTCGCGCTTCAGAGAAAGAGGACCTTCCTTGCGCTGCTTGCCGCCAGTGACGGTTACATTGTGAAAGCACTCGCCGGTAGCGGAAAGGAAGTAAGCATCTGGATTTTCCAGCGCCAGGTTGCGGGCAATGCTGGCATCGGCCGCGATATAACCATCGCGCAGCTTGGGCAGTACAACTTCCAGTGACCGGCCAAAGCCATTCAAAACACGGATGCAGTTCTTGAGTGATACCAGCTCTTCATGCCGCTCTGAGGTGGGCGCAGGCGCGTCACTGGCGGCAAAAGAAAACTTCGCCTGTGCATCTTCTGGATGTACCAGGAATGTCGCACGTCCATCCACGTCAGATTGCAAGAGCCGCATGCCTTCATTGGCAGAATCCCAGGACTTAACGACAACGTAGTTCAGTTCGTCGCGCAGGAACTCTTCCACCACGGCTTCATACCGGTTCTCGACTTCAAGGAAATCAGCCAACACGCCGGCCGGGGTAAACCCGTGGCCGATGGCGTTTGACTGGAAGAGCCGCTTCACTGACTCGGTGGAGTAACCATGCTCATTGATCACGGATTCCAGCGAACTCTTCTTGCCCAGCGCCGTGGCGTATTCCGAGCGCAGAGAATCAAGATTGCGTTTGCCCTCTTCTTCTTCTTTGCGTTTGCTTTCGATCTGTCCGCGAACTTCGCCAATCCGCGCACCCAGAGCGGCAGCGGTCTGCGTGATGGTTTCAAATTCAAAGGCGATCTGTCCGCGCTTGCCGCCAAAGCTTTCAATATCCAGCTGCGCGGCGGAAGCTTCACGTTCAAGCCGAAGCGATTCACGCTCCAACGCCGTGAGATGCTCTTCCATCTGTATGACCTGGTTACGCACCTGTCCGGCAGAAGACATGGCCTGCATCACGCTCTGGCGACGCGCTTCCTGCTGGCGCTCCATATCAGAGAGCGCCATGCCGGCGTCACGCGCGGATTGCTGCGCCGTCTGCCACTCGTGCTGCGCGGTAGCAACTTCTGACGCCGCCGATTCAGCAAAGCTGCGGTTGGCCTGGACTTCTTCCATCAAGGAGAGCAACTGCGCCTGCGCGCGCTCCAGCTCGGCATAAGCCGCGGCAGAGCGTACATCCAATTCTGCGCAACGTTCCTGGTTGGAATCACGGCGGGAAACCGCGCGCTCAGTCTCAACCGCCAGAGCGTTCATGGTCTGGCTG
>DASXZE010000349.1:0-11763 GCA_036502105.1 Candidatus Angelobacter sp.
CAGAAGGCAAGCCGTATCGCATGGCCGGCTCTGTGGTGGATATTTCAGAGCGTTTGCTCATGGAAGAAAAAGCGCAGCAGTCGCAGCGGATTGAAGCCGTGGGCCGGCTCGCTGGGGGAATCGCGCATGACTTCAACAATATGCTGGGCGTAATTCTGGTCCACTGTGAGGGGCTGGAAGAAAATCTTCCTGTCGGCGGCGCGGAATGGCAAAGCGTAAAGCAGATCAAGACGGCGTCCAAGCGTTCGGCTGATCTCACGCGCCAGCTTCTGGCCTTCAGCCGCAAGCAGATTCTATTGCCCAGAATTTTGGACCTGAACACCAGCGTAAAGGAAATCGGCGGCATGGTGAACAGCCTGATCGGTGACGATATCGAATTGTACATTTATCCGGGAGAAGAACTGGGATACGTGAAAGCTGATCCCGGACAGATTCAGCAGGTGGTAATGAACCTGCTGGTCAACGCCCGCGACGCCATGCCGCACGGTGGGCGGGTTGTGGTGGAGACCAGGAATGTCCACTGGGACGGCGCGCTGCTGCCCGGCAATCCGCAGGTTGTTTCCGGTCCCTATGTAATGCTTTCAGTCAGCGACAATGGAACTGGAATTGAGCCAGAGGTGTTGAACCATATTTTCGAACCTTTTTTCACCACCAAAGAACAAGGCCAGGGGACAGGGCTGGGCCTGGCCATGGTCTATGGCATTGTGAAGCAAAGTGATGGTTATATAGTGGCGGAAAGCCATCTGGGCGTGGGCACGACCTTCAGGATTTATCTGCCGCAGGTTGAAGGAGAGCTGCCAGCGCCGGTTGTAGAGCCCGCCAGAACCGCGGCGCGCGGCGGCGACGAAACAATTCTGCTGGCGGAAGATGAACCGCTGCTGCGCGAAATATTCCGCATGCAACTGGAAGGCGCAGGATACACCGTGCTGGAAGCACCGAACGGAAAAGAAGCGGCAGAACTGGCGCAGAGGCATCGCGATAAAATCCACCTGCTGCTTACAGACCTGGTAATGGCGGGCGGTACCAATGGCGTGGAACTGGCAGAAAAATTAAGCAAGACGCAGCCGGGAATTAAAATTGTATATATGACTGGTTATACCGCAGACGTCATCGATCCCAAGGGCATGGCAGATATGCAGGACCGTATCCTGCAAAAGCCTTTCAGCGGAGTTTCATTGCTGCGCAAAATCCGAGAGGTTCTTACTGATGCCTAGCAGCCCGTTCTATTTCTAGCCGGGTTTGCTTCTAGCCGCGTGTAGCGCGGCGCTTGGCCATGGCTTTCTTTGGCTTGGCGGACCCGCCTTGTTCTGAGCTAAAAAATTGCGGCATGCTGAACTGATCAATATTAAAGGTGAATTCATTTGCGCAGGAGGGGCAGGAAGTGCTGTGAATTCCTTCCTTGACTTGAGTTGGATCCACGTCAAAAGAGCGCAGGCATTTGGGGCAGGTCACAATCACCTGGCCTGAGCCATTGAGCGCAATCCATATGGGCGAAGTGTTGCGCTTGCCCTGCACGGGACGCTCCGGAGCCACGCGCACCATTTCTTTTACCTTGTTCAACAGGTCAGGAATGGAGTAGTCACCCTTCTGGAAAAACGTGTCAGCCAGCAGGCCGTCAGGAATATTGTCCGTTACATATTCACCGCTCAGCGCGATGGTGGGAATCTGTGGAAAGCGGTTGCGCACCACGGCCAGAAATTCAAAGCCAGACATATTCGGCATGCGCAGATCTGAGATCACGAGATCCGGCAGCGCGTCGTCCAGGGCGTGCAGGCCTTCCAGCCCGTCCGTGGCCGTTAGCACTTCATAGCCTGCGGCTTCAAGCACAGCTCCGCCGGTAGTTCTTACCGCGGGTTCGTCGTCCACAAAAAGGACACGAAAACGAAAAGTGGGCATGGGGCTCCTGTGCGCGTGGCTATTTGTTTCTGGCAGGTGTACTGACTGCCCCAAGTATAGCAGCAGCGCAGGCTTATTTTGGCGGCCTTTCTCTTGTTTGCCGCAGTGGATTACGCCTAAACTGGAAGCAGAAAAGCACACAGGTCAGGTGGATGAAGAAACGCATTGCGGAAATTGGCTGCGTAGTTCTGGTAATACTTTTTTGCGCGACGGCACAGGCATGGCAGCAGCCCCCGGCACCCGGCGCAGCCGGCGAAAAGGCCCAAGGTGCTGAGGATCCGGCTGCAAAAAAACAAAGCTCGCCTACACCAGCCGTGGAGCCGAAGCCAGAACCATCCCAGGAAAGCGCGGCGGAAGACCAGCCCCCGCGTCTGCCTCCCACCAGCGACGTGAAAGAGATTGTCCGGCGCGCCGTGGAGATGGACCACCACAACTTTGAGCGCGCGCAGAAATATACCTGCGTCCAGAAGCAGACGGTCAAGCAGCTGGACAAGCACGGCAACGTGAAATCAACTGAGAGCAAGACCTACGACGTAAATTATTATTTTGGCGAGTTTTACTCCAAGCTGATCCAGGTAGACGACAAGCCGCTGAGCGAGAAAGACCAGAAAAAAGAAGATGAGAAGCTGGAAAAATTTCTGGATAAGCACCGCAATGAGAGTGAAGAAGACCGGCAGAAGCGGCTGGACAAGGAAAAAAAAGAGCGGGAAGAAAGCCGGGCTTTTGTACGCGACGTGGTGAATGCCTATGACTTCCGCATGGTGGGCAATGGCACCGTTTCCGGCGAAGATGCGTGGATCATTGAAGCCACGCCGCGCCCAGACTTCAAACCCACGCAGCCGCATGCCGATATTCTCAAGAAGATCAAAGGCCGCATGTGGATTGAGAAAAAAGATTACAACTGGGTAAAAGTAGAAGCTGAAGCCACTGACACAATTTCCTTTGGCTGGTTCCTGTTCCGCATCCATCCGGGTTCGCGCTTTGTGCTGGAGACGCAGCACGTCAACAATGAATTCTGGGCGCTGCAGCGGCTCTACATTAATGGCAGTGCGCGCATCGCGTTGCTGAAAAATGAAACCGCTGAGCAGGAAGATGTGTTCTCAAACTTCAAGAAATTCAGCAGCTCAATCAAGATTTTACCGGGCGTAAGGGAAGTGGAGCCCGCTGACAAGAAGCCAGACGAAAGCCAGCCCACGCCGAAATAAACGTTCATCACAATAGCTCGTTCTGCAGGAAATGCCACGCAGTTCCGCCCAGCCAATACAGCTTGATCCACGATATTCTTCCCGTCTTTACCTATTGCTTGCTACCAGTTAGGTTCCCTTAGTTCGATACAGGACATACAAAAGTACTCACCGGCAGATATGATCCGGTCACATCTAGATACGCAATTTAAAGGGTGTAGAGCCCTTGCGCATTCAGGTGCTGGTCATCGTGACCTTGCGACCACAGTGCGGAAGGCGCTCCTTATGGTTGAGGACATTCGATCCCACAGGTACAAGAATAGAATTCTGGCGGCATTGCCCAAGGCGGAGATCTCGCGCCTGGCGCCGCATCTCGCGCCCTTGAACATGCCCAAGGGCAAGCCATTGATCAATCCTGACGAAGAGAGCACCTATGCCTATTTTCTGGAAACCGGGCTGGCCTCAGTCGTGATTGAAATGGCCAATGGCAACACCGTGGAGACAAGCGTAATTGGCAATGAAGGGCTCGTGGGAATTCCGGGCGTGCTGGGAACCAAGAGCTCGCCCACGCGGACCTTTATACAGATTCCGGGCGCAGGCTACAGAATTAAGACGGCGCGTCTGCAGGAAGAATTTGAGCGGTCCGGGGCGCTGCGCAAACTCATCAACCGTTACGTGCAGGCGCACCTGGTGCAGACGGCCCAGACCGCAGCCTGCAATCGCCTGCATGATATTGAACAGCGGCTGGCGCGCTGGCTGCTGATCTGCCATGACCGCATGGAATCCAACACCTTTACCATTACCCATGAATTTTTAGGGCACATGCTGGGAACGCCCCGTTCCACGGTGACCCTGGCCGCCGGCATTCTGCATAAAGCCGGGCTGCTGGATTACTCGCGCGGCAAAGTGGATATCCGTGACCGCGAAGGGCTGGAACTGGCCGCATGCGAGTGCTACCACACCATCCGCAAAGAATTTGACCGGCTGGGCATTTCTTCCAGCTCCCCCCCCCCCGTCTTCCGTCTGATACCGAACAGACTTTCTTGAAGCATTGCAACTATCCTAAGCAACTGATTTTTGGTAGTCTTACGTGCTGCAGATAGTTCTAATGGTTGGACGGGACCGGGTGTTGCTGGAAACTCGCGGACAAGTCCTGCGCGCGGCTGGCTATATCGTGGTGTCTTCGAGTTATCCAGAGCAGGCAGTCAGCCAGTTTCGGATGAGCGATTTTGACATTGTTCTCCTGTGCCACTCCATTCCCCCGAATGATCGAGAATCGCTTTCTCGCCAGATCCGGGAACACACAGCGCGTACCTCAGTTGTTTCCGTGGCCGCCTATCTTGGCCAACTCGATACTTTCTCTGACGCAACGATCCCCAGTGATCCGGAAGAATTGATCAAAGGCATGAACGAATTAATCCGCAGAGATGGAAGCCGCCCCAGTGATGGAATGGGGAAGAGTGATGGTGTAAGCAAGAGTGATGGTGTAAGCAAGAGTGACGGAGCAGGCAAGAGTAATGGACAGCCCACGCGAGCGCAGATGAAGCAAACCGTGCTGTACGTGGAAGATGAGCCCCATAATATTGGCTTCATGGGCCGAAATGATTGAGATTGCCGGCTATCGTGTATTGACAGCGTGCGACGGTGCAACCGCTGTGCGGTTATTTTCAAGCGAGATCGTTCACGTGGTGATTCTTGATTACGAAATGCCAGGAATGAACGGCGGCGCAGCAGCCGCGCAAATGAGACAAATGGATGGCGCCATCCCTCTCATTCTGCATTCCGGCGGATCATTAACGATTACCGAAGAAGAGCTTTTACTTTTCAACCGCTTCATTCCCAAAGGCAACACGCTGAGTGTTCTGCTGAAAGCGATTCAGGAAGTGCTTCCCGTTAGCGGTGCATAGATACAGTTGCATTCGATCCAGCAGCTTATAGCGATCTCTCGCTTCGCTTCGAGATGAGAAGCTATTCCATGCCTGCCCACTCAATCGCGTTGAAGAGCATTTGAAACGTGCCTTCAGTCTGCGCGCGATGCTGCACGCGGAAGCCGAACATTACGATCTTGCCTTTGCCACGCTGGAAGCTTACGGCAGCGGCCTTGCGTTCCAGCCGCTCAGCGCCATGGGCATAGCCGGAGATCAGCATGTCCCTGGCGTCGTCTGGATACCAGGCGATGACCGAGCGCTGCGTGTCAGGATCTGGCGACGAAGTCTGAAAAGCCAGCGGCGAATCAACAAACGCGGCAATCTCTTTGGGCATGCCATAGCCGACGGGGTTTTGATCATCAACGTAAACGCGCAGCAGTGAGCCGGGAATGTTGAAGTCTGCGGTGGAAAGAGCGCCACGTCCACCCGGGCCAGCCAGCGCATTGCGCACAGGAAGATTGAAATCTTCACCAAAGACAATCTCTGACGAATGCGCCAGCGTGATGAGCGTGCCGCCTTTATCCACAAAGTCTTTCAACGCGCGCACGCCTTCTTTGCCGATGCCTCCTGTGTATTCCGGCGGAAACTCTTCTGAGAAAACTTCGCGCGCGGAACGGCCGTCAATAATGATGTCACGGCTGGTGTCAGGCAAGATGACAACGTCAAATGAGGCGTTGAGATTGCCGGCACGAACCTGCTTGTTCTCAACATTTTTTATGTTGAAGCCATATTGCTCCAGGATAAAGCGTGTCCAGCCTTCGTCCATGGATGCGACGTATGGTTTGTAGAGCGCCACGCGAACGGGCTTGAGCGGAATAGTATTCGCGGGCAAAGCTCTAGCCGATTGTAGTTTTACATGAAGTCTTTCAGCTTCAATTGCAAGTTTTGGATGATTTTCAAAGAATATGACCGGCGCGTGCACGGGATTATCTTTCGAAAAAAATACTTGCCCACCTGCCTTTTGCATAGCATTGATCAGAGAGAAGAGATTATTTCCCACCTCACTCGTGAAATGATACCTAAATGTATTGTCCGCAAGACCGCCAAGCGGCCAGGGAACAGTTTTAAGGGACTTGAAATCCAGACTTTCTCCTGCAGAGATTTTGGATTTTTCTGCTTTTACGCCCATCATGAGCGGCAGAGACCACGCGGCGACATCGTAGGGCTCAAGAATTCCGCTGTTAGGCGCAAGGCGAACTTCAGGATAGCGCTGGATTCCAAACATTTCATCCACGAACCGACCATAGGGCTGAGCAGTAGGAATAAGAAATGTCTTTTCGTCCTTTGAAAGCCCCACTTCGACGCCGTGTTCAACCATCAGCGCAGCCAGCTTCGATGCAATAACGGGATCACGCTGTTCGTCGCGCGGAATCTGCCAATAAACTGAGTGATCTGCAGATCGTACTGCTTCTTCCGCCATGCTGGCAACGCCGCGCAACAGCTCGCGTCGATACTTGCTCATGGTCTCCAGAGCCGCATCAGAGACGAGAAGCTCGTAGTCCATAATGTCGCGCAGGCGCCATGTGCCGCCGGGCCAGGGATTGGGAAAGTTGATTTGCTGCTGATAGTTGATCAGCCCTTTGGTCCCGCCCTGAAGTTCTGTGGGCGAAATTTGTATGGGCGTGGCCACGCGCGCTGATGCGACTTCCGTAAGCACGCCGTACATATTTTTCCACCAGCCGGTATTGCGCGTGCCGCCGGGCCAGTAAGCGTCAAAAGAATAGTTGTAGATCACGCCGGATTTGCCAGCCTCTTCCAGACGCCATCCCATGTCCGCGCCCATGAGATTGTTGCCGCGATGCACCAGCGGATTCACCAGCTTGGCCACCGGATCAGCATTCGGCGGAATATAAATGCGCGGGCCGTTGGTGCCCATCTGATGCTCGTCGAGCCAGAACTGCGGAAACCACTCGTGATAGACAGCCTGGTTCACGTTCCTGGTTTCGGCCTGCGTGAGCATGTACCAGTCGCGATTGTCGTCATGCCCCACGTAGTGGTGATAAAGATACGGCATGCGGCCGCCTTCATATTTAGTGCCCAGATATTTGCGATACCATTCGGTGATCATGGTCTCGCCGTCAGGATTGAGCGAAGGAACCAGCAGCACAATTGTGTCATTGAGCCGGCGCAGCATCTCCGGATCATTGGCAGTAGCGAGCTTGTAAGCCCACTCCATGGCCATCTGGCTGGAGCCGATTTCGTCGGAGTGAATGTTGCAGGTAAGCAGTAAGATGCCTTTGCCTTCATTGGCCAGCGCGTCAATCTGCTCTTTGCTGAGCCCGCGTGGGTCGGCCAGCTTGCGTGCAATCTCTTGATACTTCGCCTTGTTGCGCAGATTGTCCGCGGTGGAGATCACGGCCATGAACAACTCTTCGCCCAGCGTCGTTTTGCCCAGGACTTCAATCTGAACGCGGTCAGAAGCCCCGCTCAGTGCCTTGAAGTAAGACGAGATCTGGCGATAGTCGGCCAGTTTGTGGTCTGCGCCAACCTCAAAGCCCAGAAACTCAGAGGGCGTGGGGACATGCGAGCCTTTCTGCGCAAGGAGCGGCGTGGCGATGGTCGCGAGAAGCAATGTAAGCGTGATGAAAGAATGTTTTAGCCTGATCATGGATGATCTCAATTCTGGAGATGCGAAAAACGTAACAGTATAGACGGTAAAGAAGAAGTGCGCCCCTTGACCGGTAATTTTCAATCGGCAAAAAAGGAAGGGCGCTTTGCAGCGCCCGTGTTGTTTGAGTTGGGAAAAAGAAAATCTAGTGAGACGGGCGGCCACCCATCGACCCCATATCGAGTTTCTGGAACCCGGCAGGGACCTTGAAGAGCGAAGCATCCTGGGCGCCTTCTTTGATATTGCTGTACACAGTTGTTGTATCACCGACAGCCAGCTTGATAGGGAAGTGAAGTTTCTGGTCCAGCCAAAAGGTTTCAGTCTTGCCGCTCTTTTCCGTCATCTCCCATTTGTCGCAAGGCCTGCCGTCAATGGATTCCGTACCGATTTTTTTGCAGGTTGCTCCTTCATGGCCGGCGCACATATCCCCGCTTTTCAGCATGTCCTGGACACTAGGCATGCGCTGGGTCATGGGGCTGTCCTGATCGGTTGAAAACTCCATGTACATGTGTTGCTCGGCCATCACCATGTACATTTTTTTGGCGGCTGAATCCACGATAATGGTCATCTTTCCACCCATGGGGCCTGACGAATTTGCCTGACCTGCATTGTTCATCTCCATCCGCATGTTAGGCAGCGAAAAATAAACCTTGCCGGTAATATTCAAATTGCCGTGGGCAGAGGTAGTGGACATATCAGCGGAAAAAGGGACAGGCATCTGAAAGGCAAAAGCGGGAGCAGCAAAGAGCAAGGCACACAGCGCTACACGAACCATAAGGTTTTGTTTCACAATTTTCTCTCCTGGAAGTAAAAAACGAGGGCCGTTCATGCTTTATACACCAGCTATTTGTGCGCTAAACCCATTTATCGTTACAAGTGATTGTTTTTAGAGTCTCGCCGAGGTAAATGCACAGGGTAGCAGCAAATAAAAACGGCACCCTTGCGAGCGCCGTTCTCCTTTGCGAGGGGAGGGTACAACAACTATTGATTCACAGGAATCTTGATGATCTTTTTCTGAATTGCATATGTAACTAACTGCGCTTTGTTGTGAATATCGAGCTTGCGCATCAGGTTGAACTTGTGTGCTTCCACGGTTTTCACACTCAAACCAAGGATCACGGCAATTTCCTTCACTGAGTTTCCTTCCGCCAGCAGCTTCAGGATTTCCCTTTCCCGCGGCGTAAGCGTGGAAATGCGCGGACGCATTCTGGTATCGCGGACGCGCGAGCGGAAATCCTCCACCAGCTTGCCCAATACCTGTGAGCTCAGATACTTTCCGCCTTTGTAAACGTCCTTGACCGCCGTGAGCAGTTGCGGCGCAGGCGTATCTTTCAGCACGTAGCCAGAGGCTCCCACTTCCAGGCATTGGACGAGGTAATCTTCGTCTTCATACATGGTGAGAAAGAGGATCTTGGTTTCGATGCGGTTTTTCTTGATCTGCCGCGCGGACTCAAACGACGACAGTCCCGGCATACCGATATCCATCAGCACGATATCCGGCCGTAACTCGCGTGCTTTTTCCACGGCTTCTCCGCCGTCCGCGGCTTCGCCAATCACTTCAAAATCGCTTTCGCTTTCCAGCAGCCGGCGTACGCCCTGGCGAAACAACGTGTGATCATCTACGAGTAAACATTTGATTTTCGGCATGGGGGAGTGTCCTTTATTTTAATTCGGCCTTTGCGCGGCATGCGCCGCATGCACCAGCGGACGTTCCACAACCTGCGTGGCTTCACCCGCCGGCACACTAATTTCAATGCGCGTTCCTTTTCCCTTGGTCGAGATCACGCGCGAGGTCCCGCCCAGCATTGCTATACGTTCCTTGATACCGGCCAGCCCAAACGACTGGTCACGCGACGAATGGCTCTTTGACTGAATTCCTACTCCATCATCTTCAATGGATACATGCATCAACTCGTCCACACGCTCCACTTGCACCGTGACGTTTTTTGCCTGGGCGTGTTTGGCCACGTTGTGCAGCGCTTCCTGCACCACGCGATAAATCGCCTGCTCGGTGCCAGAAGCCATGCGGCCTACATCTTCTGAAATCAACACACGCGCTTTCACGCCCGTGTTGCGGGCAAAATCTTTGGCTTCTTTTCTTACCGCCGCAACCAGCCCAAGTTCTTGCAGGACGAGCGGAGAGAGCTTGCCAATAATCCTTCTTATGCCTTCAATCGTCCGATCAACGACATCCACAGTTTCCTTGATCTTGCCGCGGATGGTTTTTGCGGAGACGCTCGGCTCCATCATGCCCAGATACAGCCGGATCACCATCAGCGCCTGACCGGTTTCATCATGCAGTTCGCGGCTAATGCGTTTGCGCTCTTCTTCCTGCACGCGCAGTAGATGGCCTGAGAGTTCGGCGATTCTCTGTTCGCGTTCGCGCAGCGCGTCAGTCATGCGTGCGCGCTCAATCGCCAGGGCAGTTCTGTCGCCGATGGCGCGCATCAACTCACGCTCTGTCGGCAGCCATTCATAAGGCTTGGGAAAGCCAATCACCATCACGCCAATTGTTTCTCCGTCGGCCTTCAGTGGAACGCCCCACAGAGATTTGGCTTTCATGCGGATCATCGGCTGCAGCGCGCCTGTATCCACATTCGTGTCCAGGAGCATTCCCGGCTCGCCGCTCACGGCAATCTTGCCAGAGAATCCGTTGCCCAGTTCAATCTTGAAATCTTCCGGCAACTCCATGTCCATGCCCACAGAAGAGGAGATGCGCAACGCGCCGCTCTCAGCGTCGCGCAAAAGAATAATGCCCACTGACGCCTGAAAAGTTTGCGTCGTAATATCCAGCACTTTGCTCAGCAATGCGGCCAGATCAGAGGAGGCCAGTTCAGCATCCAGCAATTTGAGCAGCGCGGACGACTCCAGAGTCTTGGAATCAAAATACGCGCCAGAGATGATGACAAACGAAACCGAGGAAAGCATTTCCAAAGCTGCTTTAGCTTCAGCTTCGCGTTCCGGAAAAAGACCGGCTATATAAGGATCACAGCAGCTCTGGTAAAGTTCCAGCGCTCGCGCCACGGCGCGTGTGTCCATCTGCAGCTTTGAAAGCCGGGTGCCAAAGTATTGCAGGTTTTCCTGGAAGCCCGGGTAATCATTGTGGCAAAAATAAGACCAGCCCGCAGCCAGAGTCAGGCGTTCCACTGCCGCCAGAGTTCGGCCGTCAAAACCAAACTCCGCAGCCAGTTGCTCACGCCACCTGTTGGTGATATCAGGAAAGTAAGGTTCTAAGGCGCGCGCAACTTCGGCGATTAACTCCCGGGACGATTCCTTGAACGGCGGTACAGCAGTCACTGGCACTTCCTGAGCTTTTTATTGACGAGGTGACCGTTCCTTACTTATTTTACTACTTCGATAACCGGAAAACACCTTATCTCTAAGGTCTATTTTACAGCGCATAAAGCCCCTGTAAACTAAATAGTTACTATTTTTAAGGGCACTAGTTCTAAGGCCTTTAGAAGTAAGGCCAAGACCTTAGATGCACCTTGGCCCATTTTGCGTGGCCTACCGGACAATGTCTGCCGTAAATTGAAACAATAAGGTTCGTACCAGGGCACGGCCTTCAGCCGTGCCGTAAGAATTCTTGATTTAGGTGCGGCTGAATCATTCCTGCTTTGAATGGCTGAATCATTCTGTAAAACCGCATTTCTTTTGCGGATCACGAAAAAGAAATTGTTACTTTTCCCATGTGAGAAGCCACGAAAATAAGGTTCGTATCAGTGCACGCGCTTCAGCCGTGCCGTAAGAATTTTTGATTTTGACGGGGCTTCAGCCCCTGCACAAAACTGATTTGCTAAATTGTTAGTAGTGCAGTAAAGCACAAATCGATTCGTGCGACTTACAAACTCGTTTCCCTTGTCATCTTGAGCGGCGCCTCGCGACGTTAGGAGCGAGGTAGAGTCGAAAGACCCCGAAATCTTTCTCCCAACCATGCAGCATCAGGGAGTTCTCACGAAAAAGAAATTGTCACTTTGTCCATGCGCGAAGCCACGAAAATAAGGTTCGTATCAGGGCGGGCTTCGGCCGTGCCGTAAGAATTTTTGATTTTGAAGGGCTTCACCCCTTGCATAAAACTGATTTGCTAAATTGTTAGTAGTGCAGTAAAGCACAAATCGATTCGTGCGACTTACAAACTCATCCCCTT
>DASXZE010000350.1:0-5052 GCA_036502105.1 Candidatus Angelobacter sp.
AACCAATCTTTTGACCCTATAATGTCCTTATCCCGATGAAAAAAGTTGTCCATGCCGTTTGCTCGCACGATTGTCCTGACGCGTGCGGGATTCTGGTTACGGTGGAAGACGGCCGCGCCACGCGCGTGCAGGGTGATCCTAAGCATCCGGTAACGCAGGGCTTTTTGTGCGCCAAGGTGACGAAGTATCTGGACCGGGTGTATTCGCCGGGGCGCGTGCATTATCCCATG
Organism: Candidatus Angelobacter sp.; assembly: GCA_036502105.1. GTDB lineage: Bacteria > Acidobacteriota > Terriglobia > Terriglobales > Acidobacteriaceae > Angelobacter. The sequence goes on from DASXZE010000350.1 coordinate 231, forward strand.
CGGCGGACTGCGCCCAAAGGGCAGGGCAATGCCAGTGACTTCGCCAGAATTTCCTGGGATGAAGCGCTGGATGAAATCGCGCAGCGGCTCCAGAAAATTTCAGATGAGCATGGGCCGGAGTCGATCCTTCCTTATTCTTACGCCGGCAATATGGGTGTGCTGAGTTATTCGGGAATGGCGCACAGGTTTTTCTATCGGCTGGGTGCGTCACAGCTGGACCGCACGATCTGTGCTTCCGCGGGAGCCGAGGGACTGAAGACGGTCATTGGGCGGAGCGTAGGCACGGAGCCGCAGCAGTTTCGCGATTCCAAATACATTATTGCGTGGGGCACGAACATTCACGCGACAAACGTCCACTTGTGGCCGTTTATTGAAGAGGCGCGACGCAAGGGCGCGAAGCTGGTGGTGATCGATCCTTATAAAACGCGGACGGCGCGCGTCGCGGACTGGCATCTCACGATTAATCCGGGGACGGACGTTGCGCTGGCCCTGGCGCTGATGAACGTGATCATCGGTGAGAATCTTTATGACGCTGATTACGTCGGCAAATACACGCTGGGTTTTGAGCAGCTGCGGCAGCGGGTGCAGGAGTATCCGCCGGAGCGGGTGGCGAGGCTGACGGGCATCAGCGCGGAAGATATTTACAAGCTGGCGCGCGAGTATGCCACGGTGCGGCCGTCAGTGATTCGCGTGAATTACGGCGTGCAGCGCTCGCAAAACGGGGGCTCGGCGATGCGGGCCATTGCCATGCTGCCGTGCATTATCGGCTCATGGCAAGAGGTCGGCGGCGGCTTGCAGCTTTCCACCAGCGGAGCGTTTTATCTGAATACGCAAGCGTTGGAGCGTCCTGACCTGATGGAGAAGAGCCCGCTGAGACGGCCCGCGCGTGTGGTGAATATGTCAGAGCTGGGTAAGGCCTTGAATCATCTGAGTGATCCGCCAGTGAAAGCGATTTTTGTCTACAACTCAAATCCAGCGGTCGTGGCGCCGAACCATCAGGATGTGGTGCGCGGCTTTCTGCGTGAAGATTTATTTACGGTGGTCCACGAGCAGTTTTTTACTGACACCACGAATTACGCTGACATTATTCTGCCGGCCACAACTTTTCTGGAGCACAAAGACCTCAACAAAGCATATGGCCATATGTATTTACAGGTGTCCAATCAGGCCATTGAGCCCATCGGTGAGAGCCGCTCAAACACGGATATGTTCAGCCAGTTGGCACAGCGCATGGGCTTTACGGAAGACTGCTTCAAGCAGGACGCGGACGCCATGATCGACGCCACGCTGACCAAAGCGGAGAACCAGTACATGCCCAGTGGCTGGGAGAAATGGCTGGACGGAATCACGCGTGAGAAGTTGGAGCAAGAAGGGCATGTCCGGCTCAACGTGGGCGAGGGGGCGTTTTTACCTTTTGCCCAGGGCGGATTCGCCACGGCCAGCGGCAAGGCAGAGCTTTACAGTGAAAAGCTGGCGGCGCAGGGGCTTGATCCGGTGGTTTCATTTATTGCGCCTGAGGAGTCGCGGCTTTCAGAAGGTGCAAAGCAATTTCCGCTGGAGCTGCTTTCGCGGAAGGCTGACAACTTCCTGAATAGCTCATTTACCAATATTCCATCTTTACAGAAGATGGAGCATCCAGAGTTGCTGGAGATCAGCGCTGCGGACGCCGATCCGCGCAAGATTCATGAAGGCGACTGGGTGCGGGTGTTTAACCATCGTGGCGAGGTCCGGCTGAAGGCGCACGTGAATGGTACGGTGCAGCCGGGAGTGGTGGCAGCGCGGCTGAATGCGGCGCGATTTGCGCCAGATGGCAATAGTATCAATGCTTTAACGTCAGAAACGCTTACGGATATCGGCGGCGGAGCCACGTTTTATTCCTGCCTGGTGCAGGTTGAGGCGATTCGCAGTTGAGCAATCCTGTTTGCTGCCAAAATTTTTCAAAACGCTGCCAAAAAAGATTGCAAGTTTCCCAATCTGACGCGTTCCCAATACCGGGGAGTAAACCGCCCAAAATAAGCCAGGCAAAGTGATGGTTTGCCTATATGGCTCCAGCCGCTCTGACGACGAGAACTGCGGGGGAGCAAAGTCTGAAAGTTTCCAGAAATGGGCATTTGCCCGAAATTGGAACGCAAACGAGAACATTTAATCTGTGAGGCACAGCCCAAGGTGGTGTATCCGCGGGCTGGGATTTTTTAGGGTGAGGGACATGTCCAAGTGGCACTTCAGCGATAACTCCCGTATAATCTGGCTTTTCCCACCTTGCTCCGAGGGTAGTCATATATTGTCGTCTTTTCAGGAAACAAGTCCTAAGCATGCCTCGCGGATCGCCCGTATGGTGCTGATCCTTGGCCTTTTTCTCGTGGGTGTGTTTCCGAGAATGGCACAGGCAGTTCCGCAGGCCGGCCAGGTTATTGAGGATATTGACGTCAGCGGTAACCGGCGTATCCCCACAGAAACCGTAAAGTCCCGCATTTATACCAGGGTTGGCGATGTATATGACGAAGCCGCTTTGCAACGCGATCTGCGTTCCGTATGGAATAGCGGCTACTTTGAAGACGTTCGCATGGAGCGGGAGCAATCGCCCAAGGGCTGGCGCATCCATATTTACGTCAGGGAAAAGCCCACGATCCGCACCATTGATTACAAGGGCATGAACTCGGTTTCAGTGAGCGACGTGCTGGAACGCTATAAGAAGGTAAAAGTCTCGTTGACGGTTGACAGCCCTTACGATCCCACCAAGGTCATCAAGGCCAAAGTGGTTCTGCAGCAATTGCTCTCAGAGCACGGACGCCAGTTTGCCACTATCGGCGTGCAGGTGCAGCAGGTCCCGCCGGCATCAGTATCGGTCGTCTTTAACGTAAAAGAAGGGCCGAAGATCAAGGTCGGCAAAATCAAGTTTGTCGGCAACAAGCATGTAAGCAGCCGGGCGTTGACGGCGGCCATGAAGAACCTGCATCCCATCGGCATTCCGCAATCCATCTTCCTGGAAGGCATTTTTGCCAAGACATTTGATTCGTCCAAACTGGAAGAAGATACTGAGCGCGTCCGCGAGGCCATGCAGACTTTTGGCTATTTCAAGGCCGTGGTGGACGATCCTAAGACCCAGCTGCGGGATACGCACAGCAAGCTGCATGTTCCTTTCATCCAAAAAGGCAATGGCAAGGTCATGGACATTACCATGCCAATTGATGAAGGCGATAAATTCAAGCTCAAAACGATTGTTTTTACCAACAATAAGGCCATTCTCAATACGCAGCTTTTGCGCAGCCTGTTTCCGATCAAAGATGGAGACACCTTCAACAAGCAGCTGGTGGGCAAGGGGCTGGATAACCTGCGCAAAGCCTACGGAGAAATTGGATACATCGACTTTACGCCGGTGCCTACCACTGACATTGACGACGTGAAAAAAGAAATCACCCTCAATGTTGAAGTGGATGAAGGCAAGCCGTACTTTGTCCGCCGCATTGAATTCCAGGGGAACACCACCACGCGCGACCGGGTGATCCGGCGTGAACTGCTGGTGCAGGAAGGCCAGGTTTTCAATAGCCGCCTATGGGACATCAGCGTATTGCGCCTGAATCAGCTGAATTATTTTGACGCGTTGAAGCCGGAAGACGATACGGAACGCAAGCTCGACCAGCAGAATGGCACGGTTGATCTCACCGTCAAGGTCAAGGAAAAAGGCAAGAACAGCATTGGCCTCACTGGCGGAGTCAGCGGACTGGAAGGATCTTTCATTGGCCTGAATTATGAGACCAATAACTTCCTTGGTCTGGGTGAAACGCTGCAATTGCAAGCCAACGTGGGCAGTCTCTCCCGCGTGCTGTTGTTTGGTTTTACTGAGCCGTATACGTTTGACCGTCCGCTTACGCTCGGCTTTACGGTGTATAGCCGCAGGTTTGATTTTGACCAGGCGCGGCAGGCTTCCATTACCGCGGGCCAGAACCTGAACCTGCCGCAGTCTGTGCTGAACCAGTTGCTGAATTACAACCAGTCCAGCACCGGCTTCACGGCGTCTTCAACTTACCTGCTGGGGCATTCTTTCAAGCGTGTAGGTCTCACCTATTCTCTGGACAACACAACGATTGAGACCTTTAGTGACGCTTCACGGAATCTGTTCCAGACGCTGGATTTCCGCAATATTTCCGGTCCGAATGCCCTGAACGGCATTGTGACCAGTTCCGTTACGCCTTCACTGAGCTTCAGCACGATTGACAGCCCGATCCGCCCGCATCGCGGCAAAAGCTTCTTTATCTCCAGTGAAATTGCGGGTCTGGGCGGCAACGTAAAATTCTACCGTCCGCTGGTGGCCTTTACGCAGTGGAAGCCTTTGTACCACTCGAATACGCTGGGCATACGCCTGCAAGGCAGCTTTATCAACGGCTTTGGCGGCTCAGAAGCGCCGCCTTTCCAGCGCTTCTATATGGGCGGAGAAAACGATTTGCGCGGCTTTGACGTGCGTACGGTTTCGCCTTATGTGTTTGTGAGCACGGTGCAGAATTTCCCGTTGGCGAACCCTGACGGCAGCCCGGTGCCGATTGATCCCACTAACCCGCGGCGCGGCAATGTAACGGTGCCGCTGCCGGTGAATAACATCACATTGCCTGGTGGAGATACGCAATTTGTGGCGAACCTGGAATACCGCATCCATGTGATCGGGCCGGTAACGCTTGCGCCATTCGCTGATATGGGAATGGATTTTGTTACCCGCGATTCACAGCTCAAGATCAGTCCAGACTCACTTACGCAGCTCAATAGCACGGTGTTTGGCTGCCCGGTGATTATCGGGTTCCAGTGCGCAGGCGGAGCGCTGGGGAGTTTC
>DASXZE010000351.1:0-7598 GCA_036502105.1 Candidatus Angelobacter sp.
TGCCCGCCGCCTCCGGGCATCACGATGTCGGTGACCAGTAAATCCAGTTTTTGTCCGCGCGCCACAGTGACTGCTTCCTGCATGCTGGCCGCTTCAAGAACCTGGTATCCATTTTCCCTGACGTATTCAGCCAGCAGCGCACGCAGGCTAGGCTCATCCTCAGCAATCAGGATTGTCTCTGGTCCTTTGTTGCCGGAAGCAATTTTCCGGGCCGTGATCTCCGCCGGTGCGGCCTCCCTGGTTCGCGGTAGATAGACAATGAACTCCGTTCCCTGATTTGCAATGCTGTGCGCCATCACATGGCCTGAGCCTTGCTGCACAATTCCGTACACGGTGGCCAGTCCCATGCCATTGCCCATTTCCTTGGTCGTAAAGAACGGCTCAAAAATGTGGCTCAACGTCTCACCATCCATGCCCGTGCCAACATCTGAGACGGAAAGGCAAACGTAGTCTCCCGCCTGCAGATTTGCAGCGTATGCTGCGGCGGCATCCAGCGTCTGGTTCCACGTTTTCACTGTTATGATTCCGCCCTTCGGCATGGCATCGCGCGCGTTGGCGGCAAAGTTAAGCAGTATCTGGTCCGCCTGTGAGGGATTGATCTTTACGTTCCACAAATCGATTTGCAATGACAGTGAGAGCGTAATATCCTCTCCCACCAGCCGGCGCAGCATCTCGTCTATGCCCAGAATCACCTGATTGAGATTGATGACCTGCGGAAAGACCATCTGGCGCCGGCCAAAAGTGAGCAATTGATCGGTGAGCGCGCTGGCCCGGTCCGCGGCTATGTGAATCTCCCGCAGGTTATGGCGCAGATCGCTTGCACTTTCCGGCAGGCGCAATTCCAGCACTTCAGCCGAGCCGCGAACCACCGTGAGCAGATTATTGAAGTCATGCGCAATGCCGGCCGCAAGCCGGCCAATGGCTTCCATCTTCTGGGCCAGGCGCAGCTGTTTTTCCAGCTTTTCTTTTTCTGCAATATCCCGGCTTACCGTGGCGATATTGGTGAGATGTCCGGCGGCGTCAAAAATGCCAAACCCGCGCGTATCAAATGGAATGATTTCACCGGTCACAAAATGCCGCAAAGAGAACCGGCCTTCCCACACTCCGCGCTGGCGCACGGCCGGCATGATCTCGTTCTGCAGCACCTCAAGTTCTCTGGGCGGCAGAAAGTCATAGACATATTTTGCCTGCGCTTCCGCGTCATCATGCAGGCCCACCAGTCTCTGGCCGGCTTTGTTCAGAAAAACAATTTTCCCTTTCAGGTCAGTAATACCGATAAAATCCGGACTGTGTTGCAGTGCGGCGGTCATCATGGCGCGCTCCCACTCCGCCTGCTTGCGCTCTGTGATGTCAACAATCACGCCGGCCGTGCGCAGCGCTCGCGCCGTTGGCCCTGGGCCGTCAAAGAAACATTTCCCGCGCGCCAGGATCCAACGTGTAGATCCGTCAGGCCGCGTGAAGCGATAGTCCGCATCATACTCTGCGCGAATCTTTGGATCTTTCGCCTGGTTGAGCTTTGCCGCAATGATCGGGCGGTCTTCCTCATGTATGCCGGAAAAGAACCATTCAAAGCTCGGCTGCCCTCCCCCGGGAAAGCCAAAGATATCGCGCGCTGTTTGTGACCATTCCACTCGATCTGTGTTCAGGTAGTGGTCCCATGTGCCAATATTCGCCGCCGCCACAGCCAGTCGCAGGCGTTCATCGGTGACTGCCAGATGTTCCGTGGCCACCTTGCGATCGTGTATATCCAGCGCAATTCCCATCCACCGGAAAACCTGCCCGGACGAATCCCGCAGCGGCAGGGCGCGGCTGGCGTACCACCGGTATTGCCCGTCACTGGCGCGCCGTATCCGAAATTCCGTTTCCCACGGCATTCCATAAGGGACTGCAGCCTGCCATTCCTGAAAAGTTTTTTCGGCGTCATCCGGATGTAGCACCCGCGTCCACCCGTCATCCAGCGTCTGTTCCAGCGTCAGGCCTGTCAGGTCAAACCAGTACTGGTTCGTATATGTGGTAAGGCCATGCGCGTCTGCAATCCACACGATCTGCGGTGAAAGCTCAATCAGCGCGCGATAGCTAGCTTCATTGCTTATCTCTCTGGGGACCGGCTCTTTTTGCCCGTCTGGCGAACTCAATTCCGGCGATTGCAGAACCAGTGTGGAGAGTTGCCGGCGTAGCTCCGCTACCTCGCGCTCCAACTGAGCGGCTGGCGTACGCAGGAGTGGATCGTCATCCTCTGCTGAATCTGGAGTTCGCATGCAGTGAATAGATGCAGTCTATCTCAAAGGTTAGGGTGCGCTGATTTTAACCGTACTCTGGAAATGTTTTAATCAAAAATCGATCCAGTTTCTGTTTACGGAACAATTAAGCCATCCAGACATTAAGTTTCTCTTATCTTCATGCTGGCAGAGCGGAAATTCTTTGCACAATGTGAGCAGAAACCACACCTCTGATTCGGCCTCTACGCTTAAATCCTCGCACCCACTATAATGAAACCAGAGCGATTTATGTCAACCCAGGCCAAGTCAGAAACCCGAACCATTGCAGTCGCCATGTCCGGCGGTGTGGATTCTTCCACCGTTGCGGCCATGCTGCGCGCTGAAGGGCATACCGTGGTGGGCCTGACCATGCAGCTCTGGAACCAGCGCCGCCTTGCCGGACATGAAGGCATGCCCAAGCAGGTACAGGGGCGCTGCTGCTCCATTGATGACGTGTACGATGCCCGCCGCGTCGCCGAAGACCTGGATATTCCGTATTACGTGGTCAATCAGGAAGATCGCTTTGAGCGCGATGTGGTGCGCCCATTTATTGACGAGTACCTTTCCGGCCGCACGCCTATTCCATGCAGCCTCTGCAACAATCATCTCAAGTTTGACCAGCTGCTGATCACCGCCCGCCAGATTGGCGCCGATCTTCTGGCGACGGGGCATTATGCCCGCTGCGAGTTTGACGCTGAGCGCAATCGCTGGCTGCTGCGCCGCGCTGCCGATCCCGCCAAGGACCAGACCTATTTTCTCTTCGGCCTCACGCAGGACCAGCTCAGCCATACGCTCTTTCCGCTCGGCCACATGAAGAAGCCGCAGGTGCGCGACCTTGCCCGTGACCATAAGCTGGCGCTGGCCGAGAAGCCAGATTCGCAGGAGATATGCTTCGTCCCCGGCGGCGATTACAAGCGCTTTATTGACGCCTATCTCACCGAGCAGGGCGAGACACTGCCAGATACCTCTGGTGACCTCGTCACCACAGACGGCAAGGTGCTGGGACATCACGAAGGCATACACAATTTCACCGTGGGACAGCGCAAGGGCCTGGGCATCGCCACTGGCTCGCCGCTTTATGTGATCAACATCAACGGCGCTGAAGGAAAAGTGACGGTCGGCGGAAACGACGATCTGCTTTCGCGCACCCTGATTGCCCACAAGCTGAACTGGATATCGTTTGAGTCGCTCAAGGACGAGCTTGCTCGTTTGAGTCCAACTCACCCTGTATCGCAGAAGTCTGGACCGCAGTCGCCCTCGCCTGCGCAGAACCAACTCAACGGCCTGCGCGTTCACGCCAATGCGCCCATGCGCGTTACAGCCAAGATTCGCCATCGCCATGAGCCAGCGTCTGCCATTCTAGAGCCAGCGCCAAACGGCGAAGTGCGCGTGACGTTCGACCAGCCGCAGCGCGCCATCACCCCAGGGCAAGCCGTCGTGTTCTACGACGGCGATATCGTAATGGGCGGCGGATGGATCGCCGAGACTGTAAAAGAATAGTCACGCAGCGCCCGTAATATCCCATCCCTGTTTGGCGTAGGTCAGTGGCTTCAGTGCAAATCAGTGGTGAGTTTTTGCTTTCCCTGATCTCTCGATCATCCAATTCCATTAACTCTCCTGCTATTAACTACACAATACACCCCGTAGGGCTGCCCTCCCCATGCACCCCGGATTGAAAACACTGGCCTTACGCAATTCGACCCAACGGTGACCCAACTGTTAACTTATTAGTAAAATTTGGCTCTAACTCGATACGATCCAATAGGTTGCACTTTCATTTCGATTTACGCTCGAAATGAAAACAGATAGGTACAGATACCCATGCTGACCGCTGACTGCTAATTGCTGAATGCTAAGTTTTCAAAGATCTTTTACCACTTCGCCCTGGAGCGCAGCCAGATAGTAGCGCGTTCTTTATGGCGAATCAAGTACGAAATATGTTTTATTCGCCTGTTGTGTAAAATGGAAGACTCTCGCAAAAGATGCGGAATTCACACTATGATGAGGGATAGAAACCCTCGGCAGGTTGGGAACGTCTAAAACAGTTCGTGCTATCGTGAGGAGGAGAATAAGTGATAGTCAGGCTTTTTTGCCCTGTTTGCACCAATGAAGCGCGCCAACACCTACCTCATACTGTGATCAATACGCCAATGCCTCTTGTAGGAATAGCCGATGACAATGAGTATCAAATTCGGTGTGATGCAGGACATGTTAGTGCCGTCTTTTTGGACAACTTGAAATTTGAACTCCTTTTTGAAATGGGCCTCCATGCTCTAGTTGATGATTACTCCAGAGAAGCTGTCTCATCGTTTGCAGCATCATTGGAACGCTTTTATGAATTTTATTGGCATGTCGTGGCAACCAAGTTTTCGATTCCGGAAGCGGAATTAGAACTAGCTTGGAAGATAGTGGCCAGACAATCAGAGAGACAGCTCGGAATGTTCATCGCCGCTCATGTGCTCCTCATGAAAAGATCGCCTTTGGTACTGAGTTCTAAGGAGGTGAAGTTTAGAAATGATGTTATTCACGGGGGGTATATTCCAACTACAAAAGAAGCGATTGATTTCGGCAATAAAATCATGTCGCTAATGAGGAAATTAGTGCAAGATCTTCGCCAAGAAGTTCCCGAAGCGCTTACCTTTGCATACGAACGTCTGTCACGCCATCGGAAGATTCCGGACGAAGAGATTGCTGGAACGATGAACGTTCTAACAGCGATTGATGTTCGACATCCACCTGAACGCAATGATGATCCTCGGATAGGAGATGTCGAATCTCAATTTACTCGAATAACTGAAGACAGACAGCCAAGAAAGCTTGAGCTACTTAGCCGGGAAGAACTCAAGAAGAGATTCCCGAAGTCTCCAGCTTTGAAATAGATTTTCGCTTAATCCTTCAGTTTCAGGAGTTCATATTTGAAGATCACTAAAAATCATCCTTTAAGAATCGTCAACCGAACTCCGTCCATGAGGTCGCGCTGTCTTCAGCGACCGCAATAGGAGTGAGGGACCTGTGCTTGCTGTAGAACTTTTAGCGTGTAAGATTTTCATTTGGCGTGCTCAAGAGAGGAATTATCGGAAATAGTTCCCCAGCGCCGTAGAGCGCGGAAGAGCCTGGCCCGGGTGCGTAAGCCCCGGGGTAATGTGAGCAAGAAACTCAAGCCCCGTAGGTGGCGATACCTCAACGAAAATGTCTCCCGGAACTTTCCCTCTCTCGTACTCGTATCAGAGAGCGGCAATCGTAATCCGAGGGAGATGAATGAAACCCCCACCTTGCTTCTCTTATGTCTGCTCGGCCTGTCACTGGGAACTACACAAACCCAATCACCAAAACCTGCCGCCAAATCGCTGGCGCACGCCGCTGACCCACTCTTCCAAACCATCGCCGCCCTCGATAAACAACTATTCGACGCCGTGGATCGCTGTGACATGGATAAGGTCGCTTCATTCTGGGCGGAAGACGTTGAGTTTTATCATGACAAAGACGGCCTGACTGTTGGCCGTGAAAAGATCGTCACCAGCATCAAAAATAATCTCTGCGGCAAAGTGAAGCGCCAGCTTGTGCCCGGATCGCTTGAGGTCTATCCGCTGAACGGATACGGCGCGGTTGAGATCGGAGTGCATCGCTTTCTGCATCCCTGGGCGCAGGACCATGGAGTCGTGGGCGAAGCAAAATTTATTCATGTGTGGCAGAACCAGGGGTTGCAGAACCATGGGTTACAGAATAAAGACGGCCAGTGGAGAATCACACGCGTCATCAGCTATGACCACGGTGCAGCCAAATAAAAGACCTTACCGCTCAGGCAGCGGGCCCGGCGCTATTGGCGCTGTCTGGCTGGCGCAACTTTTTGTCGTATCCATGGGCTGCCCGCGCCGCGGATGCAGAAATTGGCTGCGCTCTTCTTCCAGCCGCAACAACTCCATATAAATGCGTGACTGGTCCCAGCCCAGAGCGCGCCCAATCTTGTGCGCGGCCTCGCTGCTGCAACTTTCTGACCAGCAGGCGCCCAGCGCGACCGGCACGCGCCGCAAAAGAATATCGCCCAGCGTCACAGCCGACTCATGCGCTACCGCTTCCACGGCTTCTGCCACCAGATGGCAGCTATGCTGGCACAGCGGCTCGCGCAAACGCTCATCCAATGACGCGGCATGCGCTATTGCCAGCGCATGGCGGCCATGCCATTCGGCAATCGCCTCAGCGCAGCCTTCAGGAATCTTCGCTTTGCTGGCCACCAGCCGCGCCCACTGGCGCACCGTCGATTCCACATCTTCTTCCATCGCGGGTGAAGCAAACACATTCACCGGCTCTGGGATATCGATGCCCAATTTGCGGCCCACTTCGCGCGCCAGGCTGGCCGCCGTCGTCAGTTTGCCGCCGATGACCGAGATTAATCCCGCAGCGCCTTCTTCCGCGTGGTCATGCAGGACTTGCCTGCGCGTTACTGCCGAAGAAGTTTTTCCCGGCATATAAGGCAGCGGACGAATCCCGGCAAAGTCATAACGGATATCAGCCTGTGTGAGTCCAGAGCGTGGAAACAGCCGCGTAAAACTCTTGAACAGATATTCAATCTCCTGCGCGCTCGGCTGCGGACTGTCCGGCGTATTGGAGTCGGCCACCTCGCTGGTCCCCACCAGAATCTGCCCATTCCATGGGATAACAAAAATCGGGCGTCCATCAATGGCTTCCGTGTAAACCGCTTGCTCAGGAGCGCCGCTGAATTTAGGCAAGACCAGATGCGATCCGCGTACGCCGCCAATCATCTGCGGCGTGGAGATGCCGGAAGCGCCAATCACCACGTCAGCCCACGGCCCGGTGGCGTTGATAATGTGTGCAGCTTGAACAGCGTATTCCTGTCCGGAGATGCCGTCACGCAGCCGTGCGCCGGTAACGCGTCCATGATTGAGGTCGCGCGAAATTTCCAGCACCTGTGTGTGATTGCAAACCACTGCGCCGGCATCCACGCTCTCGGCCAGCCATTCCGCTACCAGCCGTTCAGGAAATTCACACTGCGCGTCTTCGTAAGAATAGATTGACCATGTATTGCCGTTATCGAGTTGCCGCTCAAACGCCGCGCGATCATCTGAAGTTGGCCGCGTTCCGCCGGCCCAGCGATGGTAGAGCCAAAGCCCCGTCCTTATGGCAAGCGAACTGCGCTTCACTGAACAGGAATTTTTCGGCAGCGCCAGAAGAAACTGTAGCGGACGCACCAGGTGCGGCAGCTGGTTCAGCAGGCGTTCGCGTTCGCGCAAAGACTCCCGCACCAGTCCGATCTCGCCGTATTCCAGATATCGGAGCCCGCCGTGGATGATCCTTGTAGAACGGCTCGTGGTGCCAGAAGAG
>DASXZE010000352.1:0-8086 GCA_036502105.1 Candidatus Angelobacter sp.
CTCACAAGAGCAGCCTGCGGTTGTATTGCTTGATAGCGGCAAGACTGACAATCTTTTCAACATGAGCGCATTCAGCCGCTACCAGCCGTCAGAAATTCCGCTGGCGTTTGCTACCCATGAAGATTTCAGCCTGATCTATCGGCTGGCGGCGGTGGGTCCGGTTTCACTCAAGATCAATCTTACCGGGACGTTCAGCCCTGGGCCCGTGCCAGCTTCCATCACGGTGGGTGAAATCAAGGGCAGTGAATTTCCTGACGAGCGCGTCATCATCGGCGGACATCTTGATTCATGGGACCTTGGCCAGGGCGCTCTCGACAATGGCACCGGATCCATGGCAGTTCTGGAAGCTGCACGCACTTTGAAAGCTCTGGGCTGGAAGCCCAAGCGCACCATCACGTTCATTCTTTTTACTGGTGAGGAGCAGGGCGGCGTGGGCGCTGATTTATTCATGAAGAACCACGCCAGTGAAATTCCAAAAATGGATGCCGCGCTGGTACACGATACCGGCACGGGAAAAGTCTTCAGCATTGCACTGGAAAACTTGTATGAAACAGCTTTGCTGATGGGAGAAATCTACGAGCCATTGCGTGAGGTGTTTGATCTGCAACCGTTGAGCACACGTTATTTCGGATCGTCAGACCACGTAGCGTTTTTGCGTGCCGGCGTACCGTCCTATTTCTGCATACAGAAGCCGGCGCATTATCGTGAGGCGCATCACAGCCAGACAGACACATTCGATAAAGTCATTCCCGATGAGATCAATGAAGGCGCTGCACTGCTGGCAGCCTGGGCGTGGAACGTATCAGAGATGCCAGTGCCTTTGCCTCATCACGCGCCTGCAGCTGGGCGCTAAATACGTAAGTTGTTGCTAAATAATGACCCAACAAACTGGGCTATAAATTAGCGTTTTCTAACTTTCTACATTTGTAGAATTTTAGAATTCAAACCGCTGCATTTTCCTTATATTCGGCAAGGATATGTGCGGAATGGGTTATGTTATGGTGCAACGGGGCTTACTTGCCGAAATGAATTTTCTTTGCCGCGCTCTTAGTACGGGTTCAGGCTCTTTGGTTAAAAGAGGTGCAGCGTTGAGACACGTGCTGTTCCTCTTTTTTATTCTCGGCTGCACGGCCAACTTGTGGTCTCTCGATCCTCATAAACCCATTTCGCAATATCTGCATACTGTGTGGCGCTCTGAAGATGGGCTTCCGCAAAACAGCATCCAGGCAATGCTGCGCACCAAAGACGGTTATCTCTGGATTGGAACTCAGGAAGGCCTCGTGCGTTTCAATGGCCTTGAGTTTAAAGTTTTCAACAAATCGACGACGGATGCCATTCGCCACAATGATATCCGCACATTATTTGAAGACAGCGATGGAGCCTTGTGGATTGGCACCTTCGGTGGCGGCCTGGTTCGCTACAAAGATGGAGAGTTTAAAAATTATTCAACCCATCATGGGCTTTCCAATAATTCCATCACATCCATTGTTCAAGACCACAGCGGGAATCTTTGGGTTGGCACCACAGATGGCCTGAATGAATTTGTGGATGGAAAAATTTCCGTCTTCAATAAAAAGAACGGCCTCGCTGACGCTGCTATACACGCAATTGCCGAAGATGCCGAAGGCCGCCTCGTTGTGGGCACAAGTTCAGGACTTGATCTGATTGTGAATGGCAAGCCCATGGGCGCTTACTCTCCATTGGTCAGTAACAAAGAATCAGTGAAAGCGATCTTCCGTGACCGCAGCGGCACGTTATGGATTGGCACGGAAAATCGCGGTTTTGATGAATTGAAGGAAGGCAAGCTCACGCATTATGGCGCAGCCCAGGGTCTGCCCAACGCGCCCGTCCACACTATCTATCAGGACCAGCAGGAAACAATCTGGATAGGCACTGAAGGGGAAGGCGTCTGCCGGCTATTTGCTGGCAAATTTGATTGCTATTCGTCAAAGAACGGGCTCAGTGGAGATTTTGTCGAATCCATTGTTCAGGACCATGAAGGCAGTCTCTGGGTAGGAACTGAAACTGGCGGTATCAATCGCTTCAAAGAAGGCGCGTTAACTAATTACGGAAGTGACGCAGGATTGAGCGGCTCGCCGCGCACAATTTTTGAAGATCCTGACGGCAGTCTCTGGATCGGCACCAGCACCGGCCTCTACCGCATGAAGGATGGCAAGGTCACTCCCTACCTTACCAATAAAGGCGCAGCCAATAATTATGTGTACGGCATGTTTCAAGATCGAGCCGGAAATGTTTGGGTAGGCACAGACGAAGGCGGGCTCAACAAGTTTACCGGTCATTCAGTTAAAACCTATACAAAAGCGGATGGTCTTGCTGACAACTGGATTCCTGCCGTCTATGAGGACCTGGCAGGCGATATCTGGATCGGCACATTTTCCGGTGGCGTCAGCCGTCTGCATAACGGCAAATTCATCAACTACACCACCAAAGACGGCCTGGGCAGCAATCGTGTGTGGGCCATCCAGCAAGACCACCAGGGCAATCTTTGGTTTGGCACGGACGCAGGTCTCAGCCGTTTCCGCGATGGTAAATTCACAAGCATCGATTTGCAGGAACCTGGTTCAGAAGATCTTGGCATGGGCAGTGCCGTAATGGTGATTTATGAGGATGCAGGCCATGTTTTCTGGATCGGCACCTACGGCGGCGGTCTCAAAAGAATTAAAGACGGCAAAGTTTCCAGCATCACCGTCCGGCAGGGGCTCTTTGACGATACGACTTGGAGCATTCTGGAAGACGATCTGGGGAATTTCTGGATGAGTTCGAACCGTGGTATTTTCAGCGTGAAAAAAAGTGATCTGAATGCCCTGGCTGACGGCCAGGTGACGCATGTGGCTTCGCAAGGATACGGGGTTGCGGATGGAATGGAAAGTGCTGAATGCAACGGAGGAAGCCAGTATTCTGGCTGGAAGACGCGTGATGGCAGATTATTGTTTGCCTGCCTGAAGAGCGTGGTTGTCGTTGATCCCAATAACTTGCCGCGCAATCCTCTGGCGCCGCCCGTGGTGATTGAATCCGTCGAAATCAATCAACAGCAGCAGGTAATGTCAGGAGCCAGTGTTCCCGCAGGTGCGGGGGAACTGGAATTCCAATATGCCGCGCTAAGTTATTTTGCTCCCAAGCGAGTCGTCTTCAAGTGCATGCTGGAAGGCTTTGAGCAGCAGTGGAGTACTCCTTCCACACCTGGTTTTATGCGGTACACCAATCTTCCGCCGGGGCACTATACCTTCCGTGTGAAAGCCGCGAATAATGACGGCGTTTGGAATGAAGCGGGTGCATCGTTCGCATTTTATCTGAAACCACGTTTCTACCAGACCACCTGGTTTTATCTGCTCTGCGGATTGGTGATGGTGCTCGCGCCCATTGGCATTTACCTTTTGCGTATCCGCCAGGTACACCTGCGGGAGCGGAAACTAACGGTGCTGGTGGCGCGTCGCACACGAGAGTTACAGGCAGCTAAAGAACTGGCGGAAGCTGCCACGCAGGCCAAGAGTGAGTTCCTGGCCAACATGAGCCATGAAATACGCACGCCGCTCAATGGCGTTACAGGAATGCTGGATCTCATCGATCAGGGCGAACTCTCATCCGACCAGAAACAGCTGGTCACCATGGCGCAGGATTCTGCGAACTCGTTGATGGTCGTGATCAATGACATTCTGGATTTCTCCAGGATTGAAGCCGGTAAGCTGGCCTTTGACGTTCGCGAGTTTGACCTTACTGAGACAGTTGCAGAAGCCACCCGGACCATGGCGCTGCGTGCTCACCAGAAAGGTTTGGAACTGGCCTACCAGATTGATCCAGCCATTCCGCAGTGCTTGCTGGGTGATGCAGACCGCATCAAGCAGATACTCATCAATCTGGTTGGCAACGCAATCAAGTTTACTGAAAAAGGTGAAGTGATATTGCGTGTGGTTGCGGAAGAGTTCAACTCCGGCGGAGTCTGTTTGCGCTTCTCCGTGTGTGACACTGGCATTGGCATTCCGGCAGAAAAACAGCAGCTTATCTTTGACGCTTTCTCTCAGGCCGATACCTCCACCACGCGCAAATACGGCGGAAGCGGACTGGGACTCGCCATTTCTACCCGCATCGCATCTTTGATGGGAGGAAAACTCTGGGTGGAGAGCAAGGTGGGTAAAGGGTCAACATTTCACTTCACGGCGCGTCTGCAGGCTGTCTCCGGTAGCGTGCCCGCTGACACGGTCAACGCTGATCTCGCCGGGCTTTGTGTCTTAGTCGTGGACGATAATGCCAGCAATCGAAAAATCATGGAAGAAGAGCTGCTGACCTGCGGACTCAAAGTAAAGGCCGTGGGATCGGCAATTGAGGCGCTACACGAATTGCAGGAAGCAGCAAGACGCACAAATCCTTATCAGGTTGTGCTGGCAGATAGCCGCATGCCGAATATGGACGGATTTGATCTTGTCCGGGCCATCAAACAATCGCCTGAAATCACCGTCGCCACGGTGATGCTGCTGAC
Organism: Candidatus Angelobacter sp.; assembly: GCA_036502105.1. GTDB lineage: Bacteria > Acidobacteriota > Terriglobia > Terriglobales > Acidobacteriaceae > Angelobacter. Next base: position 4,496 of record DASXZE010000352.1, read on the forward strand.
CTCAGACGATTACTATTCCTCAGTTCGCCGCTGCCGCGAGCTGGGCATCACTCCGCATCTTCTCAAGCCAGTTACGCTTTTTGAATTGCTCACGGCTATCCGGCATGCGGTTTCGCCGGTGACTGAAGAGATCAATCATGCGCAACGCAAAACAAAACCGCCGGCAGGCAGGTTCCGTATTCTTTTGGCGGAAGACAATTTGATCAACCAGCGGTACGCAGTCCGAACCCTGGAAAGAATGGGACACCAGATCGTGGTGGCGCACACTGGAGAAGAAGCTCTCGCAATGTTGCAGTCTGAAAAAGTCGATCTGGTTTTGATGGACGTCCAGATGCCGGAAATGGACGGGCTTACTGCGACCCGGGAAATCAGAAAAAGGGAATTGGACTCACAAGCGCATCTGCCGGTGGTCGCCATGACAGCCCATGCCATGAAGGGCGACCGTGAAAGCTGTCTCGACGCAGGCATGGACGACTACATTGCCAAGCCGATCAGCCGGGAAGAATTACACCAGGTGATTGAACGTGTAATGAAAGCGAGAAAGGAATCGGTGAGCACTCAAATTAGAAATTAAGAGTTGCTCAACTCTTATGTAATCTCTCCGGCTTCCACCGTCACATTTTCGCGGACAATCAATCTGTGGCCAGTCATCTCTTTGATCTTGGGCAGCACTCGGTCAATGTGGTCTGCCGTGTCCACAAACGTGAGAACAATCGGGCGCTTGCCGCCTGCATCCACTAAAGACGCGGTCTTCACGCGGCTGCGGCCAATAAATCCTGCCACAGTATGCAAAACGGTTGCAGCCATGATCTCCTGCTCGCGCAGACATTTAAGCAGCTCCATGTGGAGAGGCTTGTGGTGCCACTGATCGTCTTCACTCAAGTAGATCGATATCTGTACTGCCATGCGAAGCTGGTTCATTCCGGATGAGACGCCGCTTTCCTCTGCAAAAATTCTACACGTTCAACCGACAAGCATTAAATTGCCCGGGCGATCATCGCGCCCACCAGAACAGCGCCAAGGCAAAGCACATTGTTGGCCAGAATATTGGATGCAAACAAAGCCCAGTGTCCCTGTTCAAAGTACGCCATGGTCTCAAATGCATAACCGGAAAACGTGGTATACGATCCGCAAAAGCCAACGGCTACCAGCAGCCGCCACTTCGGATCAATCAGCACACGCTCTGTCGTCCAGATCAAAAAGAACCCAAGAATAAGGCTCCCAGTGATGTTAATCACCAGCGTTCCGTAAGGGAAAGCGGCGTCACTGAATTTGGTGATGATCCGGCTCAGGAAGTAGCGCATATTCGCGCCCAGGATTCCTCCCAGAGAGATCCAGAGGTAGGGTTTCCAATCAATAAGGGTTGGCATGCTGATGGCTCCAAGTCTGAAAGATTTGGTAGGAGTCATCAGCCGTCAGCGGGCGGTTAAAGGCGAACTCCATCGCCTTACCTGTATTAGAGCACAAAACATCGACCCAGAGGTAGGCTAAACTTCCCTTGTGAGTCTCGCAAATTAAAGAAAACAAAGAGTAAAACTGCCGTTTTCCACAGCTGCATTAGAAACTGCGCATTTTTGCCGGAAAATGTCATCTAAAATAGTATTCAGGATCGTTTTATAGTCCTGCTGGACCCTCTTCCATGGCGCTATTAGAAAAACGTATGTTAGGTCTCACAGCAGACCTCTCGGCAGCCGTTGCTAAACTGGCCGACGAAAAGGTGTCGCCCAAAAACGTCCACTGGCTGCGCACCACTATCCGGCGCATTGAAAGCCTCGTAAGCTACGCGAATCCTGATCTCGATAAAAAGCTGGAACGCAGCCTGGAAAAAACGGCTGATCTGCGCAAGCGCGCCGGTAAAGTCCGTGACTTCGATGTCCAGATAAGCCTTTTGGACGTGCTGGCCAATGGCTCTACCGCCAGAGACCGCAGGGCTCTGGCCGAGCTGCTGGGTAATAAAAGAGACCGTCAGGCCGCGCGGCTGGTTGCGGCAGTAAAAAAAGTTCAGGACTCAAAATTCTTCGCCCGCATGACCCGGATTGCCCATGAATCTGCCGTTGTGCCAGAAGGCAAGAACCGTCCGCTGGCGCCGCTTGAAGAAGCTAAAGCACAACTGTCAGTGATGGCTCACGATTTTTCTTCCCACAACGCTCTCAAAACGAGTCGGCTGCACGACGCACGCGTTTCGCTCAAGCGAATTCGCTATCTGGCCGAACTGGCAGACGAATCATCACAAAAGCAAGACTTCATCAGTGAACTAAAAACAGTCCAAAACGCTGTGGGTGATTGGCATGATTGGCAGGAGCTGACTCGCACGGCGGAGAAGCGGTTTTCTGATCGCGTAAACTGCGCGATGCTCCGCGAGGTCCGCGCTCTGCTGGCCGCGCGCCACGCTACGGCAACTTCCTCCATCAACAATCTTTTTGCTTCAGCTCTGGCGCAAACCAAAAAGCCACCACGCTCTGCCCAACCTGACCGGGCCTTGGCCCAGCACGCCTGATAAACATGCCGGTATTTGCCGCAGTTGATATCGGCTCCAACTCAGTTCGGCTGAGCATTGCCGAACTTCGCCGTGGGCATCTGGTTGCGCTCCATCAGGACCGCGAAGTTACGCGTCTGGGTGAAGGCGTCTTTCGTGACGGTGATCTCGATCCTCAAGCTATGGCGCAGACGCTCAAAGTCATGCGCCGTTTTCATCGCGCGGTGCAGAGCTTTGCCGTGGAGCGTACGCGCGTGGTGGGCACCAGCGCTTTGCGTGACTGCAACAATGCGCGGCTCTTTGCTGAATGGATCAAGACCGCAACCGGCTGGAACCTTGAAGTAATTACCGGCCTGGAGGAAGGCCGGCTGATTCACCTGGGCGTAATTTCCAGTTTGCGTACGCCGCCGCCCAAGCTGCTATTGCTCGATCTGGGCGGAGGCAGCTGCGAACTCACACTCTCTGAAAAAGGACACATCAAAGAGATCGTCTCGCTACCGCTGGGCGCAGTGCGTTTGACGCAGGAGTTCATTCATCGTGATCCTCCGAACAAGGCTGATCTGAAACGCCTGCATGAGTTCATTGTGCAGGAAGTGGCAAATGTCTCCCGCAAGATGACCCGTGCCGCCGTGCCGATGGTGATTGCCACATCAGGAACAGCCGCCGCACTCGCGGGCGCGGCACATTCGCTGCGGCTCAGCCGGGGCAGCACAGTTTCACAGGCAGTGGCGGAAAAGCTTGCTACACGATTGGCTAAGTTGACGGACCGTCAGCGCGCCGCCATTAAAGGCATCAACTCCAAGCGGGCGCAGATTATCGTGGCCGGAGCCGCTGTTTATGCGCATGTGCTGCATGCCTGCGGACTTAAAGGATTCCGTTACTCTCCGCTGGGATTGCGCGATGGAATTCTGGCGCAGATGTCCGCCGAATACGATCAGCACACGCGCTCGCACCGGCAGTTAAAAGCTGACCGCCAGGACGTGCTGCTGAACACCAGCAAGCGTTACGGCGTGGACCTGGAAAATGCCGAGCAGGTTAGTAAGCTGGCGCTTGAACTTTTCGATCAACTCAAGAGCGTTCATGGCCTGAACAAAGAATGCCGTGAGTGGATTGAC
>DASXZE010000353.1:0-10977 GCA_036502105.1 Candidatus Angelobacter sp.
AAGGAAGCAGGTGCTATCTTGCGTTCATTTGACTATGCGCCCATATAGACAATTCCTGTTCGTGATTGCCCTTGTTATTTCCAGCAGTTTCTCTGGCCAAACCGCTTCCACCCCTGCTGTAGATGAGGATCGGCTGCCCAATCTTTCATTGCTCAAGGCGAAACTTCGTGATTACCACAAGTGCAAAGACCAGCAAACCTGCTATCAGACCGATTTAGAGCAGCAAATTAAACCAGCCCATATTTACCTGGAGCAGAGAGTCAAAGCAAGAAAAGAAGGAGAGAAGCTTGCGCTGGTCCTCGATGTCGATGAAACGGCGCTATCCAACTGGGAAGAAGAGCAGCAGGGCGACTTTGGCTATATCGCAGAGAACTGGAACAACTGGGTTGAAAAAAGGAAAGCATCTGCTATCGCCCCCACCTTTGAACTCTACAAAGAGGCCCTACAAAAGGGTGTTTCTGTCTTCTTTATTACCGGCCGGCCTAGATCACAAGAAAGCGCGACCGCTGATAATTTAAATAGCGTAGGTTATGACCAATGGACAGCACTTGCGACAAGGGCTCCGCATCCTTCCACACAAACCGTTACTCAATATAAGTCTGCAGAACGTCAAAAGATTGTCGCCCAGGGCTACAAAATTATTTTGAACGTGGAGGACCAAAGGAGCGATCTGAATGGAACACCGCAGGCAGAGCTTTCTATTAAATTGACGAATCCGTTCTATTACATTGAATAAGGTTTTGCCCTGGCCCTGCTGCACACTCGACGGAAGACCCTCGCCACTAGCGTCACGGATGCTCCGTACCCAACTCTTCATGCGAAGCTTCAAAATCTCGCGTGTAGTGCCAGCGGACATTATTGATTTGTGGTGCATTCGATAAAACCTGATGAATTGCTTGTATGGCTTCAAGAAAGATTCCGCGTTTGCGGAATAGAAGTTTGTTGCGCTCTACCGAGCCGATCCATGTACCAGATTGATCGGTCTCTTTACGATAACCAAGAACAAAAAAATGCCCAACGCCCGATATCTTAAAGCCGAGATACCATCCGAAATCCTCCTGGCCGGGTGTTGCGTCTGTTGCATATTGGCGTTGGCGTAGCTCGTGGATCATCCAGGCGGCGAGATCATCGCCAAAGCAGCATTGGTTGATGAAATAGTCTTTTGGCTCAGAGATATTGAATGCGTCGCTCTGGAATGTGACGATGGTTCTGTGGTCCATATTGGTACTGATTTTTTGCAAAATAAAATAACTTTCGCTATTGATTCCCTAGCGAACATATGGCATATTCATTTTGCTCTGTTTTCTTCGTGATAACCCGCCGTTCTCTTGGGACGGCGGGCTCCCTTTTCTCTAGGAATTAACCACCATCGCCGGCGCAGGCTTGAAGCCGCCGATTTTGACGATGATGCGACCGACGCCATCGAAGTGTCCGCTTTGGTGCGTGCCGAGTTTTGGCGGTGGGCCTTGCAGATAAACGATGCTGCCTTTGGGAATAGTCCCGGCGGCAGGCTTTATGTACGGCGATTCGCCGAAAGCGTAGTGCCAGTAAGGCTGCTCGGAGTCTGACAGATAGGGTGCGTAATAACCGTTGGGCATTGGGGGACCTTTTTAAAATGGCTTCTGATTTTTAAAAACCAATACCTTACCGGATCAGGACGATTGAGTAAATGGGTAATTTGGTAAGTGGGAGGAAAAGATTGCCAGCATTGCCAAAATTGGTAATCGCCGAAATTGAAAGGCAAACCGTTGCCTCAAAACCCGCAGCAAGCATCACGCAAAACGAACAGATGAACACGAATTACGCTGATAAAAATGGGCTCGAAAGGGCTTCGACCGCGCGGTGACCGCGCGGTCAAATTTGGGTTTGACCTTTGTTTGCAACAAAACCTCAATAGCCGGGTGGGGTTTTTGGCTGAAAGACATCGGCTGAGGGGCGCAAGAAATCGCCAGTATTGCCAAGATTGCCAACAATTGGAAATTGAAAAACGCTTTTTCAATCAGTGTGAATCAGCTTGAATAAAGTGGGGTTGGTTTTCAATCGACAATTTTTGGCAGTTTCGGCGATTTTGGCAATTGCTTTGCGGGCGAGAGCTTATCTACCCAAAAATGCGCAGCACCGGCGCATTTTCGGGGACCCGCATACGGTCCAGGCCAGTTTAGTTTTCTAAATCCGGATTGGCGTTCACGTATTCCAGCGCCTTTTCGGCCATCTGGCGTTCGCCGTTGTAGCTTAGTTTGCCGGGGGCTTCTGCGAGCGGCAGCCAATAAGCTCGGCGGACTTCATGGCGCATGGCTTCGGTTACGTCATCGATCTGTCCGGACTGGTATTTGGTAAGAAAGAAGGAAACGACTTTGAAGACCTTTTCATTCCCGGCCCATTTGCGCACGTACACATATTTGATGTCGCCGAGCTTGGTGACCAGCGTGGCGGTGAGTCCGGTTTCTTCATGGACTTCACGCAGGGCGGTTTCGGGCGGCTTTTCACCGGCGTCGATATTGCCTTTGGGAAGCGCGGCCACGTGTTTGCGATCTTCTGGCTCGCCTTCCCTGCCGGGTTCAATCACGGCAATCCACCATTGCTTTTGCATGTGACGCAGAACCAGGGCACCAGCGGAAAATTCTCGCAACATAAGATAAGAGACCTTGACTTAAGAAGCCTGGGATTCAAAGAGCCTTGATAAGAACACTGTTTATTAAAAACCTTGTTTTATTAGAACCAGGTTTATTAGAACCAACGCCCTTTGCAGAAAACCGTCCTTTGCAGAAAACAAGGCTAAAAGGCCATTATTGCAGCTTTTTTGTACCATTTTTGCGCGATTCATTGCCGGGGTTACCAAGGTTACCCGACGTTGTGGCCCTGCCAGGATCGATTGATGCAACTATAAGTACTCTGTGCCGTTGAACTTACATGCAACATTTACAGGAAAGCAGCATCTTACGATAGAAGGTGCAAGGCTGGTTGCAGCAGGTAACAAGCTAAGGAGCGCCGGTGAAGAATCCGCTGAACAAGATTGTGCGGTCTGTGCAGGCCCTGAGGCGAGAGCTTGCCGGCCACACCACAGTTCCTATCCCGCCCGTTGAAACTTCCCGTATCCCCAAAATTGGCATTGCGCTGGGCGGCGGCTTTGCCCGCGGACTGGCCCACATTGGCGTTTTAAAAGTTCTGGAAGAAGAAGGCATTCCGGTGGATTTTATCGCCGGCACCAGCGTGGGATCAGTAATTGGCGCGGCGTATGCCAGCGGTATCAGCGCCAAAGAGCTGGAAGAAGTGGCTGCGCTGGTGCGCTTTAAAGATTTCTCCCGCTGGACCTTCTCCCGCTTCGGCTTTTTCAGCAATGACAAGATGAGTATCTTCCTGCGCAAGGTGCTGCGCTGCAAAACATTTGAAGAGCTGCGGATACCGCTGGCCATCGCCGCCACAGACATTATTACCGGCGAGGCTGCGGTGTTTACCAAAGGCGACCTGGTGGATCCAGTGCGCGCAAGCTGTGCTTATCCGGGAATGTTTCAGCCGGTAAAAGTGGACGGACGCCTGATGGTTGACGGCCTGCTCGCTCACGCTGTCCCGGCCATGCCGCTGCGCGATATGGGCGCTGAGCGCGTGATCTCAGTTTATCTTTCCGCACACTGGGTCAAGCCCGGTGGCCCGCGACACGTGTTTGACGTGATTGGGCAATGTTTTTCCATTGCGCAAGACCGGATGTGTGGCCCGTGGAAGGCCGCCTCTGACGTGATCCTTGAGCCGGAGATTGGCGAATTTGCTTATGACGATTTTATTCGCGCCAAAGATTTGATCCGCTGCGGCGAAGTGGCTGCACGCGCGGCCATGCCGAAAATCAGAGAGTGGATGCCCGCCACAGTGCCTGCGTTAGCCGCTTCAGCGGCATCTTCGATGACTGTGGTGGCCGATTCAAGCTGGCAGAGCGCCAGCCAAACTGCTGCCTTAAAAAGCTAAAGCAGAAAGCTAAAGCAGGATGAATGGAAAGTGCGTGAGCCGTTCCCCTTGCGGTGACAGAACATCAATTACCAGCCGGTCAGAGATTGGCAAATTGCCAACATTCATATTAATGCGATACACCCGTTCGTCATAAGGGACGTCAGCAGGCATGCCGATCATCTCAATGGATTCAGGAACAATTTCCCGGGATTCCAGGCCATGGTAGTCGCGCACGCGAAATTTAAGCTTGAGCAGAAGCTCATGCGGATCATGAGGAAAGTTGACCGACGCTACCGGGCCATCGAGCAGGATTTTTCTGAGTGAAGCGGTCACGCGAAAGCTGAAGCGTTGAGGAAACTTCTCAATGGTTTGGCCGCTGGCAGAAACGAGTTTTGCACTAGCGTCGGTTGAAACATGCTTCGCGCCTTCAAGCTCTGGGCATTCGATGAGTCCCATGAAGGAAAGAATATTGCCGGAAGGTTTGAGCAACATCACGTCATATCCGGCGGGCATGGCGGAGCGCAAACTAATGTCACTTTTATTGGCTGTACCGGCAAAGGCCGCGAACGCGAAGCCGGCAAAAAGAAGAAATCCACTCACGGTGGTGCTGTGTGTTTTCATGAAGTCTGCTCCGGCTTCCTGCATGTAGCGCACCTGTGCCATGCCGTGATAGACAAGAAGCTCACCTGATGAGAGAAAGGTTTAGAGAAAAAAGATGCTTCGCCTGCTGTGTATAACTGCTCACCCTGACGACGAAGCCGCTGGCTTTGGCGGCACCCTGCTGCGATATGCCGAACAAGGCGTGGAAACCTATGTGATCTGCCTTACGCCGGGGCAGGCAGCCACGAACCGCGGAGGCGCAAAGTCTGACGACGAGCTTTCTGCCTCGCGCCGGCTCGAATTTCAGTCAGCGTGCAAGGTGCTTAAAGTCAGCCAGGCGACGGTGCTGGATTATCCGGATGGGAAACTGGATCGCCAAAACTTTTTCGCCGTGGTGGAAGACCTCACGCGCCGCGTGCGCGAGATCAAGCCGCACGTGATCTTGACCATGGGCACGGAAGGCGCGATTACGGGACATCCTGATCATTCCATGGCCACGATTTTTGCCACCATGGCCGCGCATTGGGCGGGCCGCAGCAATCGTTTTCCCGAACAATTGCACAACGGACTGACTCCGCACCTGACGCAAAAGCTCTATTACGGCACGGCTCTGTTCACCATGCCGGACCGGCCAGCCGTGGCGCTCTCGCCGGTGACGACCACAATCCAACTTGAACAACGAGGGCTTGAAGCAAAGATTGCAGCGTTTAAGTGCCACACATCACAGCAACCGCTGTTTAGCTTCTTTGAAGAAATGGTTCGCCGAAGAAGCAACGCCGAATTTTTTCATCTGGCCAACAGCTCTACGCCGCGTCAGTCAGAGATGGAGACGGATTTGTTTGCGGGAGTGGTTGAATGAAAACCATTTTTGCCGCAGATTTTCGCAGATAAGAACTGAGCAGGAAAAAATACTTTAGCTTCTCTATTTTTTAATTGTTAGCGTTCGGTTGCGCAGTGTTTGGTTGCGCGACAAAGATCGAAAGATATTTAAAGATCGAAAGACAGAAGATCGGCTAAAAGAAAGAAAAGTCCGCCGAAAACGTAGCGGACTCTCCAGTTCAGATTTTGCTAAAGGCCAATGGCTAATTGCTAACGGCTAATAGCTATTTCGCCAACGGCTTAATAATGTCGCTCAAGATATCCGCCTTGGATCCATCGCGCACCAGGTGGGCGAATTTTTCGCCATTGTGGTAATCGAGCGTAAAGTTTTTGTAATAGTCACCATTCAGTACCAGCAGTTCCAGACCGTGGCCGCTGTTTTTGCTTTCTTTCATGGCGTCATGAAAAATATCTGGATTATATTTTCTGCCGTTCACCGCCACCAGCGTGGTTCCGGGTGCGATGCCGGCTTTCCATGCAGGGCTATCGACGATCACATCATGAATACCGCCTTTATCATCGAGCGCCAGCCCAATGGAAAAGCGGGCGTCCACAACATTGCGGGTTTTTTCCATGGCTGTGGTGAACTCGCTGGGATTGTCTGTGTACACAACTCGCCAGCCGCCATTGGTGATGCCACCCAGCGGAGCGCCGGGGCCGTAAGTGTCCAGCCGATCGCGCAGGAATTTTTTCCAGTCGTATGGCGTAACGTCGTTCAGCGTCTTCACTACGTCATCGAAGGTGTACGGCAAAACTTTCGGTGGCGTGTTTCCGCCGCCATGGAATATCTGGCAGAAATTGTTGATGGATTTCTCGCCCTTGGTCTGCTGCCGGATAATCGTATCCACTTCCAGCCAGATCAAAAATCCTTCAGGGTAATAATCCACGCCGCGACGCCAACTCTGAAATTCCGGCGCAGCACTATAAAGCAACTGCGCTGCATCAGCCGTATCCTGCAGCGGACGCCACGAGCGACCGGGCGTATGGTCCATCGCAGCGGCTATTTCCGCCGTCTCGTCCAGAAATTGTTGCTTGGTCCACAGACCGGCGCGCGGTGCCAGAATATTTCCCAGATACTCCGTGAGTCCTTCATAGACCCAAAGCAGATCGCCTTCCATGGGCGCTTGATAATCCGGCGTGGCCAGTCCTTTCGGACGGCGATATTTGCCGTTCCACGAATGCGTCATCTCATGCGACAGCAAACTGCCGGCCAGCCAGCGCTCATCGTCATCAACCATGGTGCGCTCGCCTACGCGATCATCGCTTGATTCGTGGTGCTCCAGGCCAAAGTGCGCCGTGTGGTCACTGAGCGTGAGAAGAAAGTGGTAGTCACGATAGTGGCGCGCGCCGAATAACGCTCCGGTTTCAGCCATCAGGCGCTTATAGGCCGCAATGGTTTCCGCAGGCATCTGCAGGGCAGAATCGCCATCGGCAACTTCGTCAATGTAGTGCTGAATGGGCCCATCCGGAGTAAGCGCGATGCGCCGGAAATGCGCGCCGGAGATTACCGGCGAATCAATCAGCGTGGTCAGCGACACCTGCTGAAAATTGATCTGCCCGCCTTCTTCATTTGCCACCGGCAGGGCAGTGCCATAGTGCCAGCCGGCAGGCAGTTTCAGGGAGGCAACTACCTGAATATCGTCAGAGGGTTTTCCGGGGACATAAAGAATCACCTGGTTCCAACTCATCAGATCAAGCTGCGTCGTGGCGGACGCACCGGATGAAAAGCCTTCGGGCGGCGCCGGCATCACCAGATCCAGCCGCGCGTCCAAAGTTGTAACGCTCGGCGGCACGGTCACGTGGAACATGTACATCTCATCCAAGTCGCGACGCCAATTTAATCTCTGCCCATTGGCGAAAAACTGCAGGCCTGTCACATCAGTAATCGGGCCGGTTGGGCCATGCTCGCCGGGAATCCACTTGGGGAAAACCAGTTTCACCTCGCCCGCGGCAACGGGAATCTGCAACTGTGCATGCAGAATTTTTTCCGGCGCATGGGTGGCATCCACCACCAGTTTTATGGGCTGGGCGGGCGGCTCAGTGGCGGCAGGTTGAGCATGTCGCTTCTGCGCCAACGCACCAATTGAGATTACAAACAGGGCTAGCAGGACTATCCGTTGGGGCAAGGTGGTCATAGGTCGGTTCGTCTCCCTTGGGTGCATACCACTGATTAAGCGAACCAAAATCAGTCGACACAAGATTAACGAGGCTGCAGGCGGAACGCAAGAGAGTGCACGCCGCAACAGTACCCCATGTTCATGCGCGCTTTTAAAAACTAATTTTGATAACCAGAAGCTAAGGGTTGGCGATTTGCGCGTCATCCACATATGTTCGGATCAAACGCGTGATTTTAGAGGCAGCCTGCTTGATCTCAAGGCAGCGCTCCATCTCTTGTTCTGACGCAACGTACCTTGCCAAAAGCTCTGCCTGGGCCATAACCACAGTTAATTGATTATTCACGGAATGAAGAAGGTCTTTCGATGACATTATTGCCGTACTCATCACAAATTCATTGTCACTGAAAATGTGCAGATTGAAACAAAGCCGCCAATTTTTTTCGAAAACGAAAAAAATGGCTGTAGGAACCTGGCGCTCTTCTGTTTTTAGCGCACACCTGCGGCAAATCCCGGAAAATTATTTCTTTTTGCGCTTTGCCGGCGGCGCTTCCGGCTGGACGCCGGTAATGCTGGAAAGAACTTTATCGAAGGCCTCCTGGGTGGTCATCTCTTTGCTGCGGCCTTTGTTCTGACGATACTTATGCTCGCTGTTGCAAGTGCGGCAGCGTGTTTTAAGCACGTCTTCGCCTATCATCGACACAATGGCATGGTCGGTGGTTCGCTTGCAGCGCGAACAGTGATCGTCAATATCGTCACCCAGTCGCATGATGGTCCCTCCAGGTAAGTGGTTCTGCCTATTTTGCGCGAAAACAGGCTCGCTGTCTTGCGTTTATGGTTAAATCTTACTCGTGCTACTTCCACTGCGCGGCAAATTTATTACCTTTGAAGGCCTGGATGGCGTGGGTAAATCCACGCAGCTGGAAAATCTGGCCAAATATCTGCGTGAACGCCAGATTGATGTCATCACAACGCGTGAGCCCGGCGGCACAGCCCTGGGAGAAAAGCTGCGCACCGTCCTGTTAAGTTCGCGGACGGAAGGGCTTTCTCCGCTGGCCGAGCTGGCGCTCATGTTTGCCGACCGCGCCCAGCACATTGACGAACAAATTCTGCCGGCGCTCCAGCGCGGACAATGGGTGCTCTGCGACCGTTTTACTGACTCCAGCGAGGCCTACCAGGGCGGCGGCCGCGAACTGGGCAGTGAGATTGTTTTGCAACTGCACAAAACGCTCTGCCATGACTTGCAGCCAGATCTGACAATCCTCATGGTCTCTGACGCGGCCCGAACCGTGGCCCGCGCCCGGCGCAGAAATGTGGAGCAAGCCAAAGACATGGCGGAAGATGAAAACCGTTTCGAAAAAGAGAACCGCGGTTTCTATGACCGCGTAATGGCTGCTTTTTTGGCGATTGCCGAACGCGCACCGCAACGCATAGCCAAAATAGACGCCACGGATCCCATCGCCAAAGTGCAGAAGAGGATTGCGGGTGTGGTGGAAGAACGTCTGCTTACGAATCTATCCTCGGTAAAAAAAGCGCTGTAAGTCTTTTCTTGCCGCCCGCGAGACTGTGCCAAGTAAATGCACGCCCTGCTTCCTCAGTGTGGGTGATAAGCAGACGATTGCGCCGAGTGAACTTGCGGGCTCGGCTGTTCGCGATGCGAATCAAACCAGCCCAGCAGCCGCGTTTCAAACTCCTGATGCGCGGCGGCCCAGGCCATGGTGTGTCCGGCATGAGGTACGAGCCAAAGCTGCACATGGTCTGGCGCAGCCTGGGCAATCAACTGTGAGTGCAGCGGAGAAATATTTCTGTCATTCGCACCATGAATCAACAGCACGGGCACCTTGGAATGAACCACGGCATCAAGCGGGCTGGGCTGGAGCAAATCAATGCCATAGCGCAGGCGCGCATAAATCTCTGCCGACCAGATGGCAGGACGGCCCAGCGTGCGTCCGAACCATGGCTGCAAATGCAACGGGCCGGAGATGCGCTCAAAGCTCATTGCGCGCGCGGTGGAAAATGGGCTCTCCACGGTCACCGCACAATATCGGTTTTCCACGGCCAGGGACTGCAACATGAGCGCAGCGCCATAGGATTCGCCAAAGCCATAAACACATTGCGGCGGATCGTTGGCGTAGATCCATGAAACCCAGCGGTGTATATCATCCGATTCTTTCATCCCGTAAGTGGCCAGTTCGCCACCGCTCTCGCCATGGCGACGTGCATCCGGCAGCAGCACGGCGTATCCGTGCGCCAGCAATAATTGGCCGTATCCGGCAACGCCTTCGCGGTTGTCAGTAATTCCGTGCAGTAGCACAACGGCATTGCCGTTGTATGTATGTGGATGGATAAACCAGCCGCGCAGCACCGCTCCGTCTGCCGCGGTAATGCTTACGTTTTGCAGTTCAGCTTGAAAGTTTTTGCGAACCACTGCCGCAACTTGCTGCTGATGCCGCAGTGGCAGGCGATGCAGCTTCAGGCTGGCTTCGGTGATGACAATACCCGCCAGGGCGGAGAGCACCAGATAGGCCAGACATGCCGCCAGAACGAGCTTATGCCAGGTGCGAAACTTATGGATTACGGCGCCAGAATGATTGGATCGCGACGAGCCCTGCATGGAGTCTTATTCTAAGCCTCACTAGTAAAAGACGCAGAGGATCGCGCTGAATTACATCTTCTTCGCTAAAAAAGGTTTTCGTACCCTCGTCACGGGATTCCCAGGAAATCATAGCTATCCTCGCCTATTTCCCAGCGTACATTGCAGCAGCCTTGTCGGCCAGAATCCGCGCGCGGCTGGGTTCAGGATCAATCACCTTCATGTTGTCCCAGTCGTAGGCAAATTCCTTGCCACAGCCCAGGCATACAAAATAAGTGCCTGTGATCGCGGCCACGGCCGAGCGTGGCTGGCCTTTGCGGCAAGTAATAAGCGGCGTACATTTTTTATGACGGCAGCTGAATATCCTGGACCAGGCCATTTGAAACAGTTCGTTTACCACAGACACCTCACGAAATGGGCACCCTCAGAGGGGTTAAACAATCCTCAAAAAACGCATGATTTGAGTTGGGAGATTCTCTTTGCAAGCATCATGCGCCCCATTTCTTAGGCAGCCATTAGGCTTCTGTTAAAAAACCTAATTCATTGCTGGACAAGGATTATGGCAGGAGTGAGACGATTTTCAGCACGGCGGCTTATTGCGAGTGATCCAGGTGTTTAAAAGAGGAGGGGGGAGGTTTGCAAAATCAAAATATATAAGGGGGATACGGCTTCCGGGTCCATATCCCCCTATTAGCAGTCGACGGATGAGCCTGCTTCTGTAGTAGTAGAGTCAGAAGCGTTCCCCGAAATATAGCTGCGCATGAAAAAAATCAAATAAAACTTAACGATTCTTTTAACCGCTTATTATTCAGAAGCTTACACGAAATAAAATTTCTCAAAAAAGCCGTTGGA
>DASXZE010000354.1:0-19190 GCA_036502105.1 Candidatus Angelobacter sp.
CGCGATGGAAAGATACGGCATGACGATCCGGTAAAGAATAGGCCGAAGGCGGCAGAGGTGCTGAAGAATTTGCCGACGGTGGATGAGGACTAGGAAAGATCGGGGGATCGGGTAATCGCGCGTAATCGGGTAATCGGAAAAACCAAATCCAGTTACGCAGTGATACCTGTTCTCCTCTGCGTCCTCAGTTCCTCTGCGTTTCAAAGATGTTGGGTTTAAATCGACAATTTTGGCAGTCATGGCAATTTTGGCAATCGGTGTATTGGGGGTTATATGGATTTCATAGCGATTTTACGAATTGCAATTCGGGCGTTAACGCGGAACAAGATGCGTTCATTGCTTACGATGCTGGGCATTGTGATTGGCGTGGGAGCGGTGATCGCCACGGTTGGCCTGGGCCAGGGCGCGCAGCAGCAGGTGCAGGACCAGATTGCGTCCATGGGGACAAATCTTTTGTTTATCAGCTCAGGCAGCGTGAATAAAGGCGGCATACGGCTGGGTGGCGGAGCGACTAAAACTCTGGTCGATGACGATATGAAGGCAATCCTGCAGCAGGTGCCGACGGTGTCCCAGGCTGCGCCAGGCGCGGGATCTACCGCGCAGGTGGTCTTTGACAATCAGAACTGGAGCACGCGCATTACTGGCACGGAGCCGCAGTACTTTGACATCAGAAACTGGGGCTTTGATCGTGGCGCCAACTTTACGCAGGATGATGTGACGCGTTCCGCGAACGTGGTAGTGCTGGGTGCGACGGTGCAGCAGAATTTGTTTGGCGCCGCTGACCCTGTGGGCAAGACGGTGAGAATTGGCAACCTGCCATTTCAGGTTGTGGGTGTGTTGCAGGCCAAAGGGCAGTCTGGTTTAGGCCAGGACCAGGATGATGGCGTATTTGTGCCGATCACTACATTGCAGAAAAAAATTACGGGGCAGGATTGGCTGCAGTACATCATGGCCTCTGCCACGTCTCAGCCTGCGAGTTATGCGGCGCAGGGGCAGATCACTTCACTGCTGCGCGACCGGCATCGCATACGCACGGGACAGGACGACGACTTCACTGTCCGTAATTTAGCCGATGTAGCGCAACTGGCGGATGAGTCTTCCAAGGTGATGACGCTGCTGCTGGCTTCTATTGCCGGCGTGTCACTGATTGTTGGGGGAATTGGAATTATGAACATTATGCTAGTTTCCGTTACGGAAAGGACGCGGGAAATTGGAATCCGCATTGCCATTGGCGCAACGGAATCTGATGTGCTGCGCCAGTTCCTGAGTGAGTCTGTGGTGCTGAGCATGGCCGGAGGAATTCTGGGAATTTTGTTTGGCATTGTTTCTTCCATCACGATCACGCACGTGCTGGGCTGGAGCATATTGATTTCGCCCGTGGCGGTAGGAGCGGCGGTGGTGTTCTCAACGGCGGTAGGAATTTTCTTTGGTTTCTATCCGGCACGGAAAGCGGCATTGCTGGATCCGATTGAAGCTTTACGGTTTGAGTAGGACGACCCCCATACTCAATGTGAATGGCCTGGCTCCTTACGGATGCCAGGCCATTTTGTTTGCTTTGAGAGCTGATTAAAGGACGCGAAAATTACTCTGGCGTTTTAAAAGCGCTTGAGGTCGTGAGGTTAGCTATCGGTCGAGCAGAGATTTATGACGCTTTATCCAGAGGCATCTCAGCGGGCTCCAGCTTACGGGCGATCTCGCTCAAAACTGCCTCCAGTTCGAGCATGACATGGAAATCCATGTCAGGATTGGCGGCCTTCATGGCCGCAAGTGGGTCTTCCATAAAAAGGCAAGCGTTCGCAGGGGACTTTCTCAGCCATATATTCAACTGATCGTCGCACTTGCGCAGAGCCTGCAAGAGCTGATCAGAATGAATCACCGAAAGTTGGGCCAAGGGGACACCTCTAGTTAGTCTTAGGGAATTAGACGCAAAATCTGGGAACCACGGAACAGGAAAATTCGCAAAATTTACAGGCTGCTTACATTGAGACTGGTTTTTGGCCGTTCTTTACAAAACCTATTCATTCGTAACAAGGATTAGAGAACAGGCGTCCAATTTCCAGGGTTTTTACAGGCAGAACGAAAAAGCTTGGACCTGGACCACGGTGATTAAGGAATTGAGCCTGGGCCTGGCTGAAACGGAGGAAATATGAATCGTTTACGAGTTTTGCTAATTGGAGCGGCACTTATTACCGGCGGATCAGCATTCGCCCAAGCCCGGACTTACCAGCCGGTGGCTTATCACGACGAACATCGCGATGACCGGAGATTTGAAAACCGCTATCGCGACGACCACAGAGTTTACCGGGTCGAGCGTGATCGCAGGTTTGAAGTTGGCGCGCGGCGCTGGGACGGCAATCGCTGGCAACACTGGGATGGATACCGCTGGTGTTACTAAGCTGGTGTTACTGAGATCGACTTAGTAAGAGGTTAGCTCTTGCTTGAGAGCAGAGAAAGCGGGACGCGCAGAGGGCGTTCGCTTTTTTGTTTTGGCGAGAGTGATCAGGGAAAAATAAGGGCGGCATTTCTCTGCCGCCCCCTTTTTGTTAGTGTGATGAAAGTTTACTGGTGGCGGATGTCGCCGGCTGCAACCAATCCGTTCACTCCTCCGTCGAGCTCCACAAAGAGCGCGCGATTACCATTCACCAGGTAAACGGCCATGTTTTGCGTGCCCAGCGGAGTTGACAATTGCAGGGTGGTGCGGCCACTGCCAGAAGTGGTAAAGGTCCCAGTCACCGGCTGACCAAAGGTGAGAGAGCCCGAATTATTGATATCAATAATGCCGGTCAGCTTGCTGGCGCCATCGGCTGTGAATTCCGCAGCCGAGTCTATTTCGCTGCCGCTGTTCAGGGCAGCTCCGGTAAAGTTCATACCGTAGGTCCCTGAAAAAGATGCATTGGTGAAGGCTGCGGTCTGCTGCTGAAGCGCAGTACCGGAGGTCAATAAAAGGGGATCCGATTCAAGCGCGAGCACGCCGCCCGTGGTGGGATAAATAACAAAGTTAGTAGCGCCCGCGCTGCCATTGAGCGCCAGCGTGCCGCGTCCATTGGCAGCCATGGTGTAGGTGCCGGTGAGTGCTACACCGGTTGCGGTGGAGCCGGAATCATTCACGTCTTCAATACCGCTGCTGACATTGCCCGCGCCATCCGAGATCAGGATTCCGCCGGCAGCAAATGGGCCGCCAACGGCCAGGTCGGCTCCGGCAACGGTGAAGGCGAAAGGTCCGGAAAGCGTCGCGGCGGAAAATGTGCCAGTCTGATTGAAGGCGTCACCGCCCAGCAGGAACGTTGTATCTGTTTCCACCAGCTTCAGATGGGTGGCATCCACAACGTAAAACGCGAAAACCATGTTACCGCGCGAACTACTGAAGGTAGCGGTGCCACGTCCGGACGAGCCAACAGGAATCGAGCCGGTCAACGGATCGGCGGTAAGAACGTTGGTGTTCTCATTGGAATCTTCCACGCCGCTGGTGATGATGCCTGCAGTATTGGCGGTGAAATTTCCAGCCATTCCAAGCGGGTTTCCTACTGCATCAACACCGGCGAGATTAAAGGCGAAAGTTTCCGCCAGCGCCGTGTTTGTGAAAGCCGCGCTGGACTGCTGGTCAATGGTCCCGCTGCCCGTGGCGCTGCCATCAAAGCGGGTTACCAGGGCATGACCGCCGGCCACCAGCACAAAATCCAGGCTGCTATTGCCTGCGGCCGTGGAAGTAATAATGGCTGAACCGCGTCCGTCAGCTCGTACGGTGTAGGTGCCGGTTAAGCCCGCATTGGTGACGATGCCGGCTTGGTCATGCACGTCTTCAACGCCGGAGGTGAGATTACCTGCGCCATCCGCGTTGAAACTACCGGCCACGGCCAGAAAGCCGTTCGCGTCAACTCCCTGATAGGAGAATGCGAAGGAGCCGCTCAGGCTTGAGTTGGTAAATCCGCCTGCAGGGGTGGGAAAGCTAAGAGAACTTCCTCCGCACCCTGCAATAGTAATAAGAGCGATGATGGTGGCCGTGAAAAGAAGTAAGCGCTTGTTTGCCGGCATGGTTTCTAACCTCGCGATGATTGAAGGATTAAGACAATTGAAACAACTGGCCAGAGAAGCATGGCTGCAGGCTTTTCCTGGCAGTTTCCAGTTTTTAAAACGAAGGCTACAAACAAGGTGTAACACTGAAATAGCCAACTTGTTGCGCAATAATCGCGCGGTGTAACTTACTTTGGTTCCATATCTAAAAAACATGTTTTAAGGGTTTGCCGACTGTGTGATGCCTTGGCCCGCGCACTAGTCTATTGTCCGCTGAGTAAAGTTTTGTTAAATGGCTGGGGCGTTTATAATAGGGACGATTCGTTACGCCATAATGTTCCCTGGAGCGTTCCATCCATGATTAAGTTTTTGCAGAGCGGCAATAAGGTCGCGAAATATATCCTTGCCGGATTTCTCTTAATTCTTGCCGCCAGCATGGTGCTTTACCTCATTCCCGGATTTATGGGAGACACAGCCGCCGCCCAGGGCGGTGTGGTGGCCTCAGTGGACGGCAGAGACGTTACGCGTGAAGATGTAATGCGCGTGGTGCAGGCGCAAGCGCGCGGGCAGCAACTGCCTGACTTTTATGCCGTCATGCTGCGGCAACAGGCCGTGAAACAGCTGATCCAGCAGAATGAAGTTTTCTATGAGAGCGAGCGCCTGGGCTTCAAGGTTTCTGACCAGGAATTTCGCGATGAGCTGCAGTTCGGCCCGTATAAGCAGATTTTCTTTCCTGACGGAAAATGGATTGGGACCGAGAAATACGGCCAGGTGTTGAGCCAGGGTGGAACCACGGTAGAAAACTTTGAGCGCAGCGTACGGCTCGAGCTTTTGCAACGCAAACTTTTTGAAATGATCGGCGCCAATGCCACGGTAACGGACACAGCCGTGGAACAGGCCTTTAAAGACCAGAACACCAAGGTGAAGTTCCAGTATGCGGTGCTCAAGCTTGAGGACATAACCAAGACCATCAACCCGACTGACACGGAGTTGAAGGCGTTCTTTGAAGCGAACCAGGGCCGCTATAAAAACTCTATCCCTGAGAAGCGCCAGATCAAATACTTTGTGGTCAATGAGAATGAAATAGCCAGCAAAGTTAACGTGAGCGATGCCGATATACAGAAGATTTATTCAGACAACCAGGATGCGTATCGGCTGCCTGAACGCGCAAAGGTCCGGCACATCCTTATAGCAACTCCCAAGCCGGGAGCTGATGGAAAAATAGACCAAAAAGGTCTGGACGCAGCCAAAGCCAAGGCACTGGACGTTGAGAAGCAGATCAAAGCGGGCGGCGACTGGAATGCGCTGGCCAAGAAATATTCCGATGATCCAGGCAGCAAAGACAAAGGCGGGGAACTGGGCTGGCTGGGCAAAGGGCAGACCGTACCAGAGTTTGACAAGACTGCATTCGAGCAGACCAAGGGCCAGATCAGTGATCCGGTGCTGTCATCGTTCGGTTATCACATTATTCAGACGGAAGATAAAGAAGGCGCCCATGTAAAGCCTCTGGCAGAAGTGAAGCCGGAAATTGAAGCTGCACTCAAAAGTCAAAAAATCAAGGACCAGATGAGCAAGCTTGCGCCGGAAGCGCAGGAGGCAGCGCAGAAAGACGGAATAGACAAGGCCGCCAGCAAGTATGGGGCGCAGGTGATCCAGAGCAATTCTGTTGGACGTGACGCCGCATTGCCGGGTATTGGCGCACAGCCCTCGCTCATGGACGCAGTATTTTCCGCGACGGACAAAGCCGGTCCGCAGTCTGTGACGACGCCACAGAGCGTGGTGGTTTTCCAGGTCACTAAGATCGAGCCGGCAAAAACGCCTGCCTTTGAAGAGGTAAAAGACCGGGTAGCGACTGAGTTTAAAAGCGGGCGCGCGAACGATCTGCTGCGCCGCAAAACGCAGGAGATGGCAGACCGCGCGCACAGCGAACACGATCTGGCCAAAGCCGCAAAAGAAGCTGGCGCAACCCTTAAAACCAGCGAACTGGTAGGGCGCACACAGTCTGTGCCGGATATCGGCAATATGGGCGGACAGGCGAGCGTTGCTTTCACGCTGAAGAATGGCGAAATCAGCGGGCCGCTGAATCTTGGTGCAAGCCAGGCAGTATTGCAGGTGACGGAACGGCAGGAGCCTTCAGCCAGCGATCCTGATTTTGCCAAGTCACGCGATCAACTCAGGGAAAAGCTGGCCCAGGACAAACGCCAGCAGGTAATTGGGTTGTTTATCGCCAACCTGAGCACGCGGATGGAAAAAGAAGGCAAGGTAAAGGTCTACAAAACTGAGATGGACGCCCTTACCAAATCGCGCAGCTAAATTGCACCAAAGTGATTTTGCACAACCTGATTTGTATCATCTGATTTGCATCAAAAAGACCTATGCTGTCCCAGCGCTCGGCCGGAATATTGCTTCACCCCACATCACTGCCTTCGCTGGGCGGTATAGGCGACCTTGGTTCTGAAGCCTATAAGTTTGCGGATTTTCTGGGCCGCTCCGGCCTGGGATTGTGGCAGGTGCTTCCGCTTTCTCCGCCCGGTCTGGGTAACTCTCCTTATTCAGCGATATCTGCGTTTGCCGGGAACCCATTGCTCATCAGCCTGGAACGGCTGGCTGAACGGGGATGGCTGGAAAAAGGCAAGCTCAAGAACCCGCCGGCATTCCACAATCCAATTCAATTTGACGAAGTGAAAGCTTACAAAATGCCGCTGTTGCGGCAAGCAGCGCAGAATTTTCTGGACCGCGGCAATGGCGACCTTGCCCGCTTTACCGCATTCAAGCGCGAGGAAGCGTTGTGGCTGGAAGATTTTGTGCTCTTTAACGTGATGCGCCAGGTGCATGACGGCGCCACCTGGACCTCATGGCCTAAAGAACTGGCCCGGCGCGAAGCGGAAGGGCTGCACAAGTTTGGCCTGCAATACCAGCGAGAGCTGGAGATTGAACGCGCCATCCAATTTGCTTTCTTTGAGCAGTGGCGATCACTGCACCAGTACTGCGCCGAGCGCAGCATAAAGATCGTGGGCGATGTGGCGATCTTTGTGAACTATGACAGCGCTGACGTATGGCGGAATCCTGACCTCTTTATGCTGGACGGGAACCTGCAGCCAACGGTAGTGGCAGGCGTGCCCCCGGACGCTTTCAGCGAGACCGGGCAGCGCTGGGGGAATCCGCTATATCGCTGGGAAGAGTGCAAAGCGCGCGGCTATGGTTGGTGGATCCAGCGGATGAAATGCACGCTGGCGATGTGCGACATTGTGAGGCTGGACCATTTCCGCGGCTTTGAAAGTTATTGGGAAATTCCAGCCAGTGAGCCTACGGCAGAACATGGCAAATGGGTGCCGGGGCCGCGCGATGATCTCTTCCGCGCACTGCGTGCAACGCTGGGCGACCTGCCTTTTATTGCTGAAGATCTTGGGCTGATCACCGAAGAGGTAAACGCCCTGCGCGACCGGCTGGGAATGCCCGGTATGAAGGTGCTGCAATTCGGTTTCGGCGACCGTGGCGCGCATATTTATCTGCCACAGAATTTTGAGCCGAACTGTGTGGTCTATACCGGCACGCATGACAACGATACAACGCGCGGCTGGTGGGAATCCGCTGCCGGTAAAGAAGAGCGCAGGTATGCGGCGGCCTATTTTGGAGATGCCAAGGATGGAATTCACTGGGCGGTGGTCCGCGTGGCCTTTACTTCAGTTGCACGGGTGGCGATTGTTCCGCTGCAGGATGTACTGGGGCTGGGCAGTGAGGCGCGCATGAACACACCGTCACTCAGTGACGGCAACTGGGGCTGGCGCTTTGCCGCGAACGCGCTCACGGATGAACTGGCAGATAAGCTGGCGATTCTTTCCCGCGTCTCCGACCGGGCGACGAAGCTGCTACGCGCCGACCAGAAGAGCGACCGGGAAATGCGCAAAGATTTCGCTGCATAAAAGCGTGCGCTGCGCGGTGACCCTGATTTTTTCTCCGGTAAAAACATTTTCCAGAAATTCCGAAGTGCGCGGCGGAACGGGTATTTCCGTGGCTTCCCACAATCCTGCCAGCGGAGCGCGGACAGCGCCGCCCGCCAGCGAATAACTGAGACGCGGCACGGCCACAATGGCCACCTGGTGAAGATGCTCACGCGCGAACGCCACAACATGCTTTGATTTTGATCGCGTGGCTTGCAGCGGCAGGTACTGTCCGGTGTGAAACAGGTCCCGGCGGTCACGACGCAGGCGCAGCGCCTGCATGGTGGTCCACATCTTGATGCGGCCATCCTGATAATTTTTCAATAACTCAGCGCAGAGTGCAGGCAAATTGCCGGTTTCGGCCTGATGGTCAAGATCGCTCAGAAGCTGCTGCCGCAGAGCGTAATCAACCGGGCGGCGATTGTCGGGATCCACCAGGCTGAAGTCCCATAGTTCCGTTCCCTGATAAATATCAGGATTGCCCGGAGAGGTGATCATGAGCACGCGCTGCGCCAGCGAGTTGATAGCGCCAAAAAATGAAATGGCCGGCATGAATGCCTGCATCTGCTCCAGAAAATTGTTTGGCTGGGTAAAACTTCCGGGCTGCAGGATTTTATCTATGAAATGTTGCAGCGCTTCCACGTAAGAAGGATCGTCGCTGATCCAGCTCAGGTTGATCTTGGCTTCATGGACGGCCTTGCTGGTGTAGTGCTGGATTCTATCTATGTATTCAGCGCGCGCGGACTCGGAATTGAATTCAAAAGGCCACGAGCCGACGAGCGTCTGGTAGAGAAAATATTCTTCGTTGTAGTCAGGCACATGGCGGCCGTCAGACAGCGTGCGCTTGCGCGAACGGTTGGTCTTGCGCCATTTGAGCGCCTGCGAGGCCCAGGCTTTGGGCATCTCTGAAAGCACGTCAAGCCGGGTTCGTATATCTTCACTCCGTTTGGTGTCATGCGTGGATGTGGCCAGCATGGAGTAAGGCCAGTTCTCCGCACGCTTGAGGCTGCCAGCGTGGAACTCATTTACGGTCAGGCCAAACTGCCGCGGCGATCCGCCTACTTCATTCACGGCGATAAAGCGGTTGTAGACGTAGCACGCCGTATCTTCCATGCCCTTGGCCATCACAGGACCTGTGAGCTGCTGGAATTTCAGCGTGAAGTGCAGCTTGCGGCGATACGAGTGAAGTTGATCGTCTGAGTCTTTGCGGCGGAGCAGAAGTATGTCGCGCAGAAAATCAAAGCTGGTGGGCGCTTTATCTGGATTGCGCCGCTTGGCTTTGACGATGGCTTCATTGATGTGCAGGCGATCACGTTCGGTCATCTCACCGCGTTCGTCAATGTATGTGCGATAAACAGGGAAGCAGGCGATGGTTTCACGGATCACGTCACGCAGGGCCTTGCGGGTGAAGTCGCGCGCGTAACGGTCAGTGACGGAGATGGCGTCCAGCATGTGCGCGAGCACGTTCACTTCACTGGCCAGCGAGGCATGCATGATAAGTTTTTTGCTATTGTAGATCACGCTTTCAACTTCATGCGCACCGCCGGTGAAACGATGATAGAAGTTGGTGAAGTAGCGCTCATTGCGCCGGTCAATGAACAATCCGTTGACCAGCGAAGTGAAGTCATAGCCTGAAGTGCCGTCAATAGGCCATTCACGCGGAAGATCTTCTCCGGGCTCAAGAATTTTTTCTACCACGGTATAGAGCAGAGCGCGGTGGTTCATCCAATCGTGCTGGCCGAAGACCTGTTGCAGGTCCTGCTCAATGCCATTTTCCGCCAGCGGTGGATGTGGCGTGGCGCCTGTACATTGGCTGGCGGCATAGAGCATCTGCAGGCGGACCATGTATTGCCGCGGGTTGAGAAGGCCGTCACTGTGGTCAATGCGCAGACCTTGAATCATATCGTCGGCAAGCAGGTGGCGCAGCAGTTGGTGCGTGGCGGCAAAGACGCGCGGGTTTTCCATGCTGAGGCCGATGAGATCATTCACGTCAAAAAAACGGCGGTAATTAATCTCTTCACCTGACACGCGCCAGTTGGCCAGCCGGTAAACCTGCGCTTCCAGAATGCGATGCAGTGGGTCAAAGCTGCGCGGGTCGCCAGCGTGTCCGTTAATCAGTTCGACGGATTTCTTGACCGCGCTCTGTACGTCAGGCTTGGCCATCAATTCTTTTAGCGCGACAGTGAGTGATGGAATGGCGCGGCGACGCTGGCGCACCAGATCGCCTTCTGTTGCGCTGTGCGAGGGCAAATTGCGCAGACCGGAAAGCAGGTTGCGCAACTCCTGCGGCACTTCATTCCCCAGCGGCTCAAAAATCATGGGAATGGTTTGCGGATCGAGCGGCAAGAGCTTGTCAAAATATTCGAAGTGAAAACGGCTTTCGTCGGCGACGAGCTTGATGTGTCCGCTTTCAAGCTCGGCACCGTACTGGTTCCCCAGGATCGGCAAAAGTAATTTGTTGCGCAGCTCCGGCTTGAGCGGGTCCCATTCAATATCAAAAAATTCCGCGAATTCTGAGGCGCGCCCATTGGCCAGCACGTCTGACCACCATGGATTAGTGCCCGGACCAATGCCCATGTGGTTCGGCACAAAATCAAGGACCTGCCCCATACCATAATTTTTTAACTCAAGAACGAGTTCTTTTAGCTCTTCGTAACTGCCGACCTCAGGATTTAACTGATTGTGGTCAGTGATGTCATATCCGTGATCGCTACCAGCACGCGCTTTGAGGATGGGCGACGAATAAATATGCGAGACGCCGAGAGCGTGGAGGTATCCTACGAGGCGCTTGGCATTTTCAAAACGAAAGCTGGCATTGAACTGCAGACGGTACGTGGAAAGCGGTTTGGCATTGCGCTTCTCAGAGGCCAGACGATCAAGGCACTCTGAAATACCGCTCGATTCTGGGGTCAAGACCGCTGGATTCGCTCGCATGAAATCAATTTGGACAAAGACAGTTTTTGAGGCAGACAACTCCTACTGATTTGGATGCACGATCCGGCAGCCGGGAGGGCAGGCCAGAGCACTTTGCTAATTTCGCCGGAAGAGTTGAAAATAGACATTTGGAAAGAAGGAGCTACTTTTAGCATGCCCGCAACCGGTGAATTGATTCGAATGATGAATTATGTGGATGACATAGCGGCAACAGTGCGCCGCATCCAGGTTGGAATGAGCACCATGACTGTAGAAGAGCGCAAGCGCCTGGCCGACTACATACGCAACTCTGAACCGAGCTTTGTTAAAACGCTGGAGAGCCTGGACAAGGACTAGTCCGTGGCTGGCATCCAGACGATAGCGGTTATTGGCGCAGGAGCGCTGGGCCGCGGCATTGCCTATGCGTTCGCGCTGGGCGGCTATCGGACGATCCTGGAAGATATTCTCCCCGGCAGTTTGCGCACAGCTGCGGCAGAAATACGCGACCATCTGGACAAAGCCGCAGCCCTGGGCACAGTAAGTAAAGCCCATGCAGATGCAGCGTTTGCGCGGCTGGAATACGCCTCTACGGTTGAGCATGCAGCGCGCGCGGCTGACCTGGTGATTGAAGCGGTTCCGGAAGAGCTGGAATCAAAGATCGAGATTTTTACGCTGCTCGATAAAATCTGCAAACCCGCAACCATTCTGGCTTCGAACACTTCAACGCTCAGCGTGACAGAGATTTCGTCTGTCACGTATCGTGCAAAAAAGATTTTAGGGATGCGCTTTGGCTATCCTGTTTACGAGACGAACCAACTGGAAATTGTGCGCGCGCAGGAGACTGACGACGAAACGATTGCCGCGTGCATCGAAGTAGGACGCCGCATGGGCCGGCAGGTTGTGATGATCAAAGAAAGCGTTTGATCGTCACTTGCTGCTGTAGCGAAAACTTGCGGCGCATAAGCTAAGTTTTGCGACGCATCAAGCGCAAATCAGAAAGATAAATATCCAGCGGGTTAAAGCCAGCCGATCCTTCTGAGGCTGTTTCGTTTCTGGTCTGTTCCAGCCACAGTTCCTGGCGACGAATCTTTTCTGCAACCGTGGTAATACGCCGCCGCAGATATTTCATGTCACAAGGTTTGGTCAGATAGTCGTCCGCGCCAGCTTCGTAACCTGCCTGTATCTCGCTCGGACGGTCGCGCGAAGTAATCAGCACCACATAAGGCGCCGGCATGGTGCTGTTTTTGCGCAGCCATTTGCAAACCTCAACGCCGGTCATCTTGGGCATGTCCCAATCCATAATGCAGGCGTCAATAGGGCGGGTCTTGAGCAAATTGAGCGCGCGCTCGCCGTCCACGGCAGAAACCATCTGATAGCCCCACTGTACAACGGAGCGTTCCAGTATCATGCGGGCCAGCAAATCATCTTCGGCAATGAGGATCGTGAGAGGTTTCATACTTAATAGATTTATCGACCACAACCATAAGCACTTTAACAAAACACGCGCCTCACAACAGACATTCAGTAAGTTTTTTTCGCGTTCCCAAAATGGGACGCACAAAAAAGCAAATCTTATATACCCTACCTTCTAATCTCGGATAACCGGCATGTTTTCTTGAGATAAGCGAAATTTTTCTTGCGATTTTCGCAATCACCAAGGCCTGCAGAAGCCACGCAAAAACCACCCCAAAAATAAAGAGTGCAGGATAAATGTCCTGCACCCTTCGCAATAATTATTTTCTCCCCGACCTTAGTTGCTGCCGCCGCCCATCGCATTGGGCAAAGGCAACCGGCCATCCGCTCCGCTGGTCAAGGCCAGGAACGTTGGATCTTTAAAGAGCGACGCAAACACCGCATCCACCTTGGCTTCCATCATCTCTTTGCTGCGGACAGACTGATAGCGTTCATACTCAAAGAAGTGGCGTTTCAGCAGCGCCAGCGCTTTGTCTTTCTGGCCCAGCTGCGCGTAGATGGCCGCCAGATTGTAGGAAGCGCACAGGAGCTTTTCATTCTCTTTAGCAATCTTCAGCGCTTCGTCCTGGTGTCCGTTGCCAGCCATAAAGGCGGCAGCAAAGATCAGGTTAAACGGCTCATGCGGATCCAGTGCTAGAGCCAGTTGCGTATATTCACTGGCCTTGGTCTTGTTGCCCTCAGAGTTCCAATAGACGGCCAAATTTCTGTACGTCAGCGCCAGCGGATACTCCTTGACTGAAGTCTCCATCAGCCCCAGGCCTTTTTTGAAGTCGCCTTCATGGATCGTCATTTTGCCCAGCCCATGCAGCGCCACCGCGCGTGAGAGCGGATCAGCCGGCATGGCCAGAATCTGGTTGAAGGTAACGCGTGCCTTGTCCCAGTCACCCGTCTCATGCCGATAAAGTTCGCCAATGTAGCGCAGCGGCGTGGGATCATTCGGGTCCATGTTGTGCGCCGCCGTATAAAGCTTCAGCGCTTCTGTATATTTCGCGTCATTCTCGGCCATCAGGCCCATGCTCATCGTCTTCTCAATCTTCGCCGTCACCACCGGATCAAGATTCACGGCATCCGGCATCGCCTCGGCATTCACGTCCGTCACGCCCAGCTTCTTCAGCTCTTTTACCGCGTCTTTGGCCTTGCCGGGAAACATGCATTTCTCTTCGGCCACCTGGCGTAGTTCGTCAATCGCCGTTTTGCTGTCGCCAGCCTTGGCCTTTGACTTGGCGTCTTCCATCTTTTCTTTCACCGCAGACTCGCGCTTCTTCATCTCGCTCTGCAGCGCTTTTTCCACGTCGCCCACCGCGAGCTTGCCGTTTTTGTTTTCAATCCGCGTCACCACGGCGCCGTCCGGCTGCACCACCACGGCCACCGGCAGCTTTCCATCCGGGACATACTTCTGCCCCAGCGGCTCGTGCACATCCACAATGCCCATGGTCACGCACTGCTGCGAATAAACCTGCAGCGGACGCGACTCCCGCAAGCTGGATTTCTGCACCTCGTCGGCACTCGTGGGGAACCAGTAAACCGCCAGCCCAGACTTCACCGTGCCGTCTTCCGGCTTAATCAGCTTCCACGGCACCTGATACGTCTGCGTGTTGCCTCCGCCGCTCATTCCTCCCATGCCGCCGCCCCCGCCGCCTCCGCAAGTGGCCCAGGTCTGTGGGACCAGAAAAACGTAAACCATTAAAACGGCGAGCACGCGTTGGAGAGTAGGTGTTTTCATGCGGGAATTATAGCGCTCAAAATCAAAATGACAATAAGTACTATTTTAAATAAGCAAGCGACGGTTCATTCACTCAATGACAGCAAAGAACCCCGTTGTTATAGCAACAAATGCTCATCTCCGCATGGCCAAGGGTCGCATTCAATCTGCGCCCGCGGAGTGTAGTGCGATGGTATGCAGGGGACCATCAATACCTGCCTCATTCAGCATATTCTGCACAGAACCGAACATTTTTTTGGAGAAATTGGCGATCTTTTTCGCATATTCCGCAGGAACTCCAGATGGTGCTGTCAGTTTTTTGTTTGTAGACTTAACACGAAGCTTCAATTGTCCGGAGGCCAGTTTTTTCTTCAGGGGATTTTTTTCTTGGAAGATTTTTTGCGCATAATTACCTCTTTTATTTATTTGGCGTTGAACTTGTAGCGTTGTTTGAAGGAGTAGAACCACCGCCTCCTGATGCTAGGACTTGAATTCGGCCAGAAATCAAAGTGTTTTTGGTCAATTTGGAAAATTAAATCTTTGGGGCCGGCTTGGAGGTGACATCCGCGGAAATGAAGAAAGTGATTTCGGTACCATCGGGCTTTATTGAAAAGGGTAGATCTTGATTGTTAAAGAAAGCTCTCTTGATGGTCCCAAGGTTCACTCCGTTGAAAGCACGGCTTGTGGCTTCATTCAGTAACAATGAAGAAATATTTTGCATTTTGTTCAATGAAGCGGTTTGCGTAGCTGGGGTTGATTGAGGAATAGCAACTGCTATTGAATTGCCCTGATCATTAGTAATAACCAGCTTCTGGTAAGAGTCCAATATCTCTAGTCTTTGCAGAGACAAAAAAGATATAGCATCCAGGTGCAGTATTTGGAGGGGTTGCACAAGGCGTTAGTCGCTCAACTTTTACACTTGCTTCAGCCGGAACTTGTCCTGGTTTAAGATTTCATAAGGTTTATCAAGAACAACGTGCCAGTTGCGTCCTATATGTGCATCCGGCGGGCGGTAAACAAGGGTAAGAATTGCCGTATCCTTTCCCCCGGTCCGTGTAATTGAATCCGTGTTTATCCGTGGTAAGGTTTCGTTTCTTGATCAGTGGGTGATTTTTTCTGCAAGTTTCTCAGCCACTGCAATCGCCGCTGCTGCCGTGTCATGTACTGGCGTTTCCACGCCAGAGGCTTTTCCCAGGCGCGAAACTGCACCACTGAGGTCATCGATTTCCGTCGGCCGTCCAGCTTCCAGGTCAACCAGCAAACTTGGCTTCATCGAATCGGGAAGGCCGTCCATAACTTTCATGGTGCGTTCGGCTTCGTCGTTTGCCAAATTTACTTTGCGGGCACGCGCAACACTGATAACCTCGTGCACCAGCCGTTCAATCATCAGATGTCCAAGCGGCGTGGCGCGCAGCTGGCCCAACGCAGAACGTGAGAGTCCACAGGCTGCGGCCAGTGACGCGATGAAAGCAAACTTTCTCCACAGGTCAGCCGTGATGTCTTTGGAAGCCTCCGAATCCACTCCTACTTCACGAAAGGCCTGAACCATGGCAGCAATGCGCTGCGCGCGTTCCGGCTGTGATGCATCCAACTCTCCCAGCACAATACGCTGAAACGGGCTGAAGCGTTCAAACACTCCGGGCGCAATGCGGACAGCGCTGATTGCCGTCAATCCGCCCACCAGCCGCGCGCGGGGAACGCCAAGCTCCACCAGCCTGTCTGCCACTTCAACGCCGTTGAGCAGCGGCACAATGAGTGCGCCTTGCTCCGCCAACTCGATTGCCGCGGGAGCAATCTCCACGAGCGAATAATTTTTCACGGCCAGCAGGACACAATCGACCGCGCCGAAATCCTTTACGTTCTCACTGGCCTGCACGGGCACAGTAAACGTCTCTCCGGGCATGCGGACTTCAAGCCCATGTTGCTTGAGCGCCGCCAGATTGGCGGTCCGTGCCAGCACGCTTACCTGATGTCCTTTGCGCGCGAGCAGTCCACCGTAATATCCGCCAACGCCGCCCGCGCCTAAAATTGCAATCTTCATTCACTCATCCGTTAATCGAAGGTCATAAATTCCCAGGCCAGCTACTCTGATCCCCATTCGAATGAGAGCGCAGGGGCGCAGCTGCTGCCTTTGGCTTTGACCTGCGTTGTGCCCATGGTGCGGCCTTGAACATAAGGTGAGAGCACGGCAAAGAATTCTCCCTGGGGATTTACCTTGGGCTGGGAGTCATGCACGTCCTGATAAGACGAGGTGTGGAAAGCTACCTGTTCGCCGGGAGTGAAGCCCTTGCCGCGTATCAAGGCAAGTTCAAATCGCGGCGTCAGGCGCACAACTTCCAGGCTGCACGCTTTGTCATGCTCAATCATCGGCGCCGGCACAATAGAGAAAAAGATTCTGGAAGCATGGTCCTCAGAAATCAAGGCATGGCGGAAGATTTCTCCAATGCCGGGCGAGTAGGTCAGCTTCAACTCATGGCCCTTCATCCCCTGCGCGCAGCTTTTAGTGGAGTCAGGCGGGCAGCCCACTGTCCCATCTTTTGCTATGACTAATCCTTCCAGCATGGTGGCTGGTACGGGCGCAGTAATGGGCCATGCCATAAGCCTATAAAATTTGTTGGTTGGCGCGCCGCTGATTTTCAGGTGATATTGCATCACCGGCTTATCATTCACCTGGTCTTTTTTGAGCAATAGCACTTCTACTTTTGCGCCTGCGGTAGTGGATTTGTCCCAGTCAATGGTGGCCTGGGCCGTCTTTTCCATGATTCTTTCGTCTTTGGATATTTGTGGAGTAGCCTTTGGCTTGGCAACTGCTGGAGCAGTCGCAGCCGGCGGCGCTTTTTTCTGCGGGGCTGAGGTTTGATCAGCAAATAAGAAACACGCGCCGACAATGGCGGTAATAATGACCGCTGTAACAAGAAGAAGAGTATGTCGCATGATGAACTGGAGAATATCATAATGGCGCGTCATCCCCGAAAAGCCCATCTGTCTGGGACGAAGTGAATGGCTCACAATTTTTTTCGGACGCGGTTTGCTCGGGAAAGTTGCCGCCTGTATATTGAGGAACCAATTCCAACCAGGAGACAAACGAAATGAACAAAGCGAGAAGAACAATCCTTGTGATCGCCTTCACCTGCATGGCCGTAGCTCCTCTCGCTCTGGCTCAGCCTGCGACTCATCCGCGCACACAAGCCATCAAGTCTCCCATGAATGGCGTAATGACTGCTCTCTTCGGCGCTAAAACATTTGAGCAAGCCTCCATTGCGCCAGACGGCAAACAGCTTGCCTGGGTGGAAACCACCAAAGCAGGATCGGCAATCTTTGTTTCAGCGGTTTCAGCGGTGACAGACGGCACGCCGCGACACATTACTGCCGGCGGCATGGCTGAGAGCGCAGTGGCGTGGTCGCCTGACAGCAAACAGATCGCGTTTTTTTCTGACGCGGCAAAGTCCGGTCAGCCGCAGATTTATGTCACCAGCGCCGCAGGTGGCGCCAGCCGCAAGCTGACCAGCGTAAAAGGATTTCTTTCCACGCCCGGCTGGTCACCGGATGGCAAGACCATCGCGTTTCTTTTTACTGAAAATGCAGAGCGTGCCGCCGGACCGCTGGTGGCGGAAAAAGCGCAGACCGGCGTGATTAAGGAAGCGGTGACAGAGCAACGGCTAACGCTGGTGAATATTGCCAGCGGAAAGACCAGCCAGATTTCGCCGGCAGATATGTACGTTTACGAATATGACTGGTCGCCCGATAGCAAAAATTTTGTAACCACGGCGGCACACGGCAATGGCGACAACAACTGGTACATCGCGCAGATCTATACCATCCCAGCCGCAGGCGGCGGCATGAAGTCAATTTTCAAACCGGCCATTGATTCGCAGATTGCCATTCCCGCATGGTCCCCCGACGGAAAATCCGTGGCGTTCATTGCCGGCATTATGAGTGACGAACCTTCTGTTGGCGGCGACATCTTTGTTATTCCCGCTGAAGGCGGCGAGCCCAAAAATATTACGCCTGAGATGAAAGCCTCTGCGAGCTGGCTTATGTGGACGGGCAGCGGCAAAATTCTTTTTGGTGAAGACGTGGACGGCGAAGCCGGAATCGCGACCGTCGATGTCGCCAGCGGCAAGATTGGAACGCTGGCGCATGAGCCTGGGCAACTCAATGCTGTCGGATGGGGCACCTCTGTCTCTCTTTCGTCCGACGGTAAAAGCTCCGCGGTGATTCGCCAATCACTGGCGCATCCGCCAGAGGTCTGGGCCGGCGCGATTGGCCAGTGGAAACAGATCACCTTTAAAAACGCCAACCTCAAACCTGCCTGGGGCGAAGCCAAAAGCATTCACTGGCAGAACGATGGATTCAACCTGCAAGGCTGGCTGCTTTATCCAGCGAACTTTGACGCGAACAAAAAATATCCCATGGTGGTGCAGGTGCACGGCGGCCCAGGCTCCATGGCCCACTCAAGCTGGCCTAACTCACGCGGCTTTGGCATTGCACTCTCTGCGCAAGGCTATTTCGTCTTCATGCCGAACCCGCGCGGCAGCTTTGGCCAGGGTGAGGCTTTCACGCGTGCTAACGTAAAAGATTTTGGCTACGGTGATTTTCGCGACATTATGACAGGCGTGGACCAGGCCTTGAAAGACGCACCCGTTGACGAGCATCGGCTAGGTATTACCGGCTGGAGCTATGGCGGATACATGACCATGTGGGCTGTCACGCAGACCAATCGTTTTAAAACTGCAGTGGCGGGCGCCGGGCTGGCGAATCTCCAGAGCTATTACGGCGAGAACCAGATCGATAAGTGGATGGTCCCGTTCTTTGGCGCGTCCGTCTATGAAGACCCACAAGTTTATGCCAAGAGCTCGCCGATCACGTTTATCAAGAATGCCAAGACGCCAACGTTAGTCCTGGTGGGAGACAGTGACGGCGAATGTCCTACACCGCAGTCGTATGAATTCTGGCATGCGCTCAAAACGCTGGACGTGGAAACAGAGCTGGTGGTCTACGAGCATGAAGGCCACATGTTTGCCGATCCTGGCCATCAGCGCGACGTGATTGAGCGCGTGGCGGATTGGTTCAATCAGCATTTGAAGAAATAGAGTGTTTCATTTTGCAAACAGCTTGCGGGCGATCCAGTCCAAGGTAAAGCCAGCCAA
>DASXZE010000355.1:0-2145 GCA_036502105.1 Candidatus Angelobacter sp.
CTGCAAAAACTGCAAAGGCAAACGGGCCCAGGCCCTGGGACTGCCGCAGAATGGCGGCAATTACCAGCGGGTTGAAACCAAGGCGGTCTGCTCAGGATGTGAGCGGGAAACCACCGTCCCATTCAAGCCAACGCAGGGGCGTCCGGTGTTTTGCCGCGAATGCTTCCAGCAACGCAAGGTCATAGCCGCATCAGCTTAGGGCCCCTTCGCTTCTCTGAGAGCTGGGTCCCCTTAAGCACAAAGGCATGAGTGTGTCTGAACTCGCTCGTGCCTTATCAGTTGCGTGTGTCTTATGCAGGCTTCTTGATGGCCGGCACGTCTTGTGACTTGCCGCCCATGCGCGCTGCTTTCTGCTGCCGGTGGTCTTCATGCTGGATCAATAACACTTCAATGCGGCGCAGCAGATCGTCAGTATTCATGGGCTTTACCAGCATGGAGTTGGCGCCCTGGGTCTTCCAGTCGCCACCCAGCAGCGGATAAGCCGTAAGGATCGCCACCGCCGGATTGTATTCCGTCTTCTTGGCGGCGCGGATCACGTCATACCCGGCTTTTTCATGCTCCATTTTCATGTCAGTAATGACCATATGATAGGTATTGGCTTTGAGCTTGGCTATGGCTTCCTTGGCTGAGGCGGCTGTCTCAACTTCAAACTTGTGAATTTCCAGAATCGTTTTGAGCGTCAGCAGGATGGCCAGTTCATCGTCAACTAAAAGAATACGGCGTTTCATTGGGAACTCCAGTGAGATTCTGAAACTGTCAAAGACGTTTTCAATTTTGTTGCGGTAATGAGATGCAGCAGGAACCCAAAATGGTTGTGAGCTGCTGGAACAGTTTGAACCTCTTATTAGCCTATTATAATGCTCCTTGTGCCGGGATATTTTGTACAAAATTTTGGCTGCCGCGCCACACAGGCAGATGGCGCCACCTTAGAACGCCAACTTGCGACACAAGGCATGTCTCCGGCCGGCTCGGCCAGAGAAGCTGACTTTGTAGTCCTGAATACCTGCACCGTGACCGCCTCTGCCGATCAGGATGCACGCGCCTTGATTCGGCGGATTCATCGTGAAAATCCAGCGGCAAAAATTCTGGTGACCGGGTGCTATGCTCAACGCGCGCCTGAGGAAATTGCTGCACTGCCCGGCGTGACGTGGGTGGTGGGAAATTCACATAAGCATCAGATCGCGGAGATCGCTGTCGCGCAGACTGCTGGTGCGCAGGATCGGCAAAACGATGGTTCGCCACGTGGCAACCAGACGCATAACTTTGTCTCTTTGGAAACCGTGGCTCTTTCCGCTCCGACGTTCACTCTGGTTGGTGACATCTTTGCTCACACAGAGTTGATCGCTGCGCCGGTTTTTGCTGGTGACAGCATCGCAGAAAAGACGCGGCCTAATCTCAAAGTGCAGGATGGCTGCAATAATCGCTGTTCGTTCTGCATTATCCCCAGCGTACGCGGCCAGAGCCGATCGATGAAATTAGATCGTGTGCTGGAAGAAGCGAATGCTCTGCTGGCTGCTGGCTATCGTGAGTTGGTACTGAGCGGCATTAACCTGGGCCGATGGGGGCGCGACCTGCAGCCGCAACAAAGATTTGAGCAACTGGTCCGCGCGCTGCTGGAGCATACCGGCATTGAGAAAATCCGTATTAGTTCGGTCGAACCCATGGACTGGAGTGAAGAACTCATCGCGCTGGTTGCGCAATCGCCGCGCGTCGCCAAGCATGCGCATGTTCCGCTGCAGTCAGGCAGTGATCGCATTCTGCGGCGGATGCACCGTAAATATCGGCCATGGCACTATGCGGAGAAGATCAGAAAGATCCATGAAGCCATGCCGGATGCGGCCATCGGCGCAGATGTAATGGTTGGCTTCCCCGGAGAGACCGATGAACTTTTCGAGGAAAGCCGCAGCTTCATTGAGCATCTGCCGTTTACCTATCTACATGTGTTCACCTATTCCTCGCGGCCAGGAACGCCTTCAGCTGCTATGCCCGATCAGGTTCCAGTGCACGTGGCGCGGGAGCGAAATCGTGTATTGCGTGAGCTGGCGGCAGGAAAGAATTTGGCTTTCCGGGAGAGCTTCATCGGACGAACGCTGGAAGCCATCACCCTGCAGACCAGCGGTGAAGGCTGGACCGAAGCGCTGAGCG
>DASXZE010000356.1:0-25978 GCA_036502105.1 Candidatus Angelobacter sp.
CGGCGAACGTAAATCCCATCCGGTCGTTCTTTCCGCTGCTGTATCTCTCTGGCGCCATGTTTGCGGCGGGGCTGGGTGCGGCGCTTTCAGTTGGACTGATCAGCGGTTTTCTGCCGGCGCTGGGTGCCATGCGGCTGCGCGTGGTGGATGCGTTAAGGAGAGTATGATGGCGATTCCTGTTGTGTACAACTTGCGCAGCGTAAAAGAGCGCTGGACTTCTGCGATTGTGGCCGTGCTGGGCATTGCTGGTACTGTAGGCGTTTTTATTGCCGTGCTGTCTCTGGCTCGCGGATTTAAAGCCACGCTGGTTTCTTCCGGCTCTTATGACAACGCCATTGTGCGGCGCGCCGGATCCACTTCAGAAATTGACAGCAACGTGCCGCTCGATCAGGTCAAGATTTTAGAAGATGCTCCGGGCGTAGCGCGCTCCGCAGGCCAGCCCATGGTAAGCCCGGAAGTGATTGTGATTGCGCCGTTCCCCCTGATTTCTACCGGCACAGACGCCAACGTGCAGGTGCGTGGCATCTCACCCATGGCGCTGGAGATTCACAACAAAGTCAGGCTGGTGGAAGGCCGCATGATGCAGCCGGGCTTGTATGAATTGATCGTGGGGCGCAACGTAAGCCACACCTATGCCGGACTCTCGCTGGGTAATTCCGTAAAGTTCGGCGGCGCAACATGGCAGGTAGTGGGCGTGTTCGATGCCGGCGGCAGCGCCTTTGACTCCGAACCATGGTGTGACGCCAAGCTGCTAAAGCAGGCCTATCACCGTCCGGAAGAATTTTTTAATTCTGTCACCGTGCATTTGAGTTCCCCGGACGCGCTGCAGCAATTCAAAGACGCCATCAGCGCTGATCCGCGCATGAGCGTGGACATTATGCGCGAAGTGGAATACTACGAAAAGCAATCCACGCAGTTGAGCACCATGATCCGGTGGCTGGGATCGATTGTTGCCGGGATCATGGGTATCGGCGCAATCTTTGGCGCGCTGAACACCATGTATTCCGCCGTGTCTGAACGCTCGCGGGAAATTGCGACGCTGCGCGCGCTGGGATTCGGCTCCGGCAGCGTCGTGTTTTCTTTCATGATTGAAGCGCTGCTGATCTCTTTAGTCGGCGGCTTGCTGGGAGCAGTAGCTGTGCTTCCGCTCAACGGACTCACCACCGGCGCAATGAACTGGCAGACATTCTCTCATCTGGCCTTTGCCTTCAGCATCACGCCGGGGCTGCTGGGCGTGGGAATTCTGTTTGCTTTGTTCATGGGACTACTCGGCGGATTCTTTCCCGCACTGCGCGCAGCACGGAGGCCGGTGGCGGCGGCCCTGCGAGGCATGTAAGAAGACGCAAAGCAGATATTCGAAGCCACAATTTTTCAGCCACAAAAAACTGCCGCATCCTTATATATAAAGATGCGGCAGAAGTTTTTTACTGAGCGAGTGTTTTACCAGACGTGGCAGGCGTTATCGCTGACCATCTTCTGGCCGGTCTTGCAGCCGAACGCCTTGGCAAAGTCCGCGCTGTTCTGCAATGTGCCGTTGGTGCGGTATTCACCCGGTGAATGCGGATCGGTTTTGGCCAGCAGCCGTGAAACTTCTGGCGTGGCGTTCTGGCACCACACCTGGGCAAAGCCAATAAAGAAGCGCTGGTCTGGTGTGTAGCCATCTTTCTCTGGAGCCACTTTATCGCCATCAGCCATGGCTTTATGAAGCGCCGCCAAAGCTATGCGCAGGCCGCCATTGTCTGCCGTGTTCTCGCCGAGTGTCAGCCGTCCGTTGAGATGAACGTCATCCACTGCGACGAACGAACTATACTCATCGGCCACGCAGGTGGTGCGCTTCTCAAATTCCTTGCGGTCCGCGTCAGTCCACCAGTTGGTGAGATTTCCCTGGGCGTTAAACTTGCTGCCCTGGTCGTCAAAACCATGCGTGAGCTCATGGCCAATCACCACGCCGATGCCGCCAAAGTTCACAGCGTCATCCACGTCTTTATCAAAAAACGGCGGCTGCAAAATGCCGGCGGGAAAATTAATGTCATTGTTGCCTGAGCTGTAGTAAGCATTTACAGTTGGCGGCGTCATGCCCCATTCTTTTTTGTCCAGGGGCTTGCCGATTTTGTTGAGGTTGCGCTTGATCTCAAAAGCACGGGCCCTTTGCACGTCACCCAGATAATCGCCGCGCACAATTTTTACTGAACTGTAATCGCGCCAGGTGTCGGGGTAGCCGATCTTGTTGGTAATTGCGTGCAGCTTCACGATCGCCTGTTTCTTGGTTTCAGGCGTCATCCAGTCCAGGCCTTCAATGTCCTGGCCCAGCGAGGCTTCCAATGCATTCACCATTTTGAGCATGCGCGCTTTGCCATCAGCACCAAAGGTTTCATCTACATAAGGTTTGCCGAGGGCTTCACCCAGCAGGCCGTCAGTGGTCTGCACGCAGCGTTTCCAGCGGACCTGGATTTCTTTTTGTCCGCTCAAATACTGGCCGTAAAAGCTGAAGTTCTCTTTTACGAAATCCTCAGAGAGTGACGGCGCGGCGCTTCTTGCCGTGTGCCAGCGCAGGTAGGTCTTCCAGTCAGCTACCGGCACGCTTCTAATTACGCCATTGACCGCTTTGAAAAAATCCGGCGGCGCGACATTAACTTCAGTAAAAGACGGTGCGCCGCTGGCGACAAAGAACCTGGCGAAATGGAAGTTCGGGGCCAGCGTTTCCAGCTCAGTCACTTTCATTTTGTGGTCGCGGCTTGCCGGATCGCGCATCTTTACGCGTGGAAAAGAGGCGTCAGCCAGCTTGGTTTCAATGTCCATGACGGTCTGTGCTTCTTTTCTGGCAGTGGCATCGTCATCGCCCAGCAGGACAAACATATTGCCTACGTGCTCCACATATTTTTTGCGCGTCTCTTCTCCCTTGGGGCTCTTGTCAAAGTAATAATCGCGCTCCGGAAGCCCCAGGCCACCCTGGCCGATGTTGGCAATTTCTATGCTGGCATTATGCAGGTCAGAGCCGGCGCCAAAACCAAACAAAGCCTGCACGCCGACGCTGTGCAGATAAGCAATGGTGGTAATGAGCTGCTCTTTGTTCGTGATAGCGGCAATGCGGGCCAGTTCTGGCTTGAGTGGCGTTTTGCCCAGGGCATTGATCTTGGTTTCATCCATGCAGGAGGAGTACATATCGCCGATTTTCTGCTGCACCGGCGTTCGCTTGGGATTGTTGGCTGAATCTTTTTCCAGGATGGTGTGCAGGAATGAGCGGTTGTAATCAGCCAGTTCATTGAAGCGTCCCCAGCGCGACTGGTCTGAAGGAATGGGATTGTTCTTGCGCCACGATCCGCAGGCATATTGATAAAAGTCCTGGCACGGGTCCACGGTCTTATCCATGGCGTCAAGATCAAAAGATTTGGGCCGCTTGGCCGGCTTTTCATCAGCACCCGGCGCTTCTGTCACAGCCGCGGCAGTTGCGGGCTTTTCTGCGGGTGTGCTGCCGGATTGCGCAACGGCAGCCGCCACTCCCAGAACAATACATGGTAGAACTCTTCTCCAAAGCATAGGTTCCCCTCAGTGTTTATAAAATTTCCTAAAACTGGAAAGTGTATGCCGATTTACGCAGCCTGTACAGGAATAGACGTGGCGGGAGGAAAGATGGACAAAATTCTATCTTAGTGTGAAAAAGTGTAAAGACAGGCGGGACGAAATGCACCGTGCCAAGGCCGAAGATGAGCCGGAAATCAGGCGGAAAAATGGATAGGATCATTCACGGGCGCCGCCGCGGCGAGCAGCATGGATTTTCTGGCGCTATAGTGCTGTTGTTTTTCGCTATACATACGGCGATCGGCCTCAGCCAGCAGCTTTTCTGCGTCCGCGCCATCCTGCGGAAAGATAGCGACACCCATGCTCAATGACAGCAAATCTTCGCCGCAAACCTCGCGGCCAGCGGCCGTGGCCATCTCGCTCAGGCACACGCCACGCGCGACAGCCGCAGACATACTCAGGCCAGGAGCGATGATCACAAATTCGTCTCCACCCATGCGTGCCACGTAATCATATTCACGGCATGAGCCCTGCAGGCTGCGGGCGAAGAGCTTCAAAATGCGATTGCCTTCCAGATGGCCAAAGCGATCATTAATCTGTTTGAAGCCGTTTAGATCGCACACCATTACGGTCACTTCATTATTCAACCGCTTGGAACGGGCAATCTCTCTATCCAGATGGAGGAAAAGTGAACGCGCATTCGGCAGCTCGGTGAGAAAGTCAGTGGTAGCCGAACTTTCTGCCTGCTGAAAGGCGAGCGCATTTTCCACGGAGAGCGCCACCTTGGAGCTGATAGCCATGAGAATGCGCAAATGGTCTGAGGTATAGGCATCACGGTCAGAGTGATACAGTGTCATCACGCCAACCACGCCCTGCAAACCTTCCAAAGGCACTGAGATGGCGGAACGCAAAGTACTGAATCTTCCGGGATCATCCACGTACCCCGGTTCAACGGACGGATTGCCATTCACAATCGATTTGCGAGTCTGCGCCACCCAGCCAGAGAGCCCCTCGCCCACGGGAATTCGCAGCGCGGCAAAGAGACGGAAGTTGTCTCCACTTACGTGCTCGGGCACGAGTTCGTCACCGCGCACAATATAGGTTGCCACGGAATCAAAGGGCACCAGCCGCTTCAAGCGCACGCAAAGGACGGAAAGCGTTTCATCCAGACTGAGTGAGTTGCCGAGTTCATGGCTCAACTCAAACAGAGTTTGCGCTTCCTGCCGGGCCGCGGCAATGGAAGCCAGAAATGTTGTGCTGCCGGGAGGCTCTGAGGCTTTACGTCTTTCAAAACCAGCCGCCGGCGCCAGTCCGCGTTCGATCTTGAGATCGGTAGAAAGTTTTTGCCGCTCCACGGAACCTGATTGCGAACGCACAATCTCTTCCAGTTCAACAAAGTGGCCTTTCAGCAGCGCAACAATTTCAGGGTCAAATGCCTTGCCTGATTCTTCCACCACACGCTGCATGGCTTCATCTAAAGATAGCGCCTTGCGATATTGGCGGTCAGAGGCGAGAGCATCGAGCGTATCCACCACGGAGAGAATGCGCGCGCCCACAGGTATCTCTTCACCTTTAAGTCCCGCGGGATATCCCGAGCCATCCCATTTTTCATGATGACAACGGACAATCGGCACCACGGGATAGGGAAACTGCACGCGCTCCAGAATTTCCGCGCCCACCACGGGATGGATCTTCATCTTTTCAAATTCTTCAGGCGTGAGACGCCCGGGCTTGGAGATGATGTGTTCCGGCACAGCCAGCTTGCCAATGTCATGCAGCAAGGCGGCGGCACGCAACGCTTCAACTTCCTCGAAAGGAAGGTCCATCAATTTAGCGAGCTCAATGGCATAGACACGAACGCGTTGCAGGTGATCGTGCGTGGTCTGGTCCTTGGCTTCAATGGCCATCGCCAGCGCCTCAATGGTGCGCAAGTGCAGGCCAGCCATGGCTTCAGAATGCTGCTTCTCATTTTCCAGCTTGGTCAGATAAAGACGGTAAGAGCGGTAGATGACAAACATCGCGGGCAACGCAAGCAATGAAGTTTGCCACCCAATTTTCTGGTTCGCCCAGCTGACCAGGCCTGAGATGAGGGCGCCGACCAGGTAATAAGGAAAATACCAGAAGAAGCAATCCTTCCATACATCACGCAATCTCTTGTGATCAGTCAGGCAGATGATGCCGGCCACCGGCAGCGTGTTCGCCAGAAAATAACTGCACCCGGCCAGAATCAGTATCAGCATTGAGCAACTCTGCCGCGTATAGGCTTGCGCATACTGATAGAAAAAATAAGAAACAAA
This sequence comes from Candidatus Angelobacter sp., assembly GCA_036502105.1. Taxonomy (GTDB): domain Bacteria; phylum Acidobacteriota; class Terriglobia; order Terriglobales; family Acidobacteriaceae; genus Angelobacter. The sequence goes on from DASXZE010000356.1 coordinate 5,817, forward strand.
AACGGCGCTGGACGTATTGCAGGCGTTAAAGATGGTTTGCTTCGGATTAGGCCAATCCCGCCAGGTCCTAAATATCTGGGCCAGCGTAGCCGCGCATCCGATAGCCAGTGTCTGGCCGAAATTCAGCTCAACAATGCCCAGCAGGATAAAGAGAAAGTTGACGGAGATGCTACCGTCAATCCCGGGAAGCCTTACTTTCAGCCGCGAAGCCAGAATACATAACAGGATGTATGCGATGAACTTGGGAAGATGGTCCGCATGAAAGCTGCGCACACCGTAAGCCAGCACGGCAAAACCGCACAGACACACAATCGTAAATAAGACTTTGGCTTTTCCAGGCATGCGTTCAATCAATCAATTGGCAAAGGTTTATACCGCGCACTGGCTAATACATCGGCAACTGCGACTAAAACTGAACGGAATTAGGAAACACTTACAAACTTTGTTTTGATCGCGCCCGTGCGGTCAATATCCGCTCCAGCTCAAGATCCGCGGGGCCTCCGTTGCAGGTGTGACAGAGTGGCACACCCGGCAATCTTTTCCTAGCAAGCTCTTGATTGCTCTACGCTTTCCGACAACATTAGCGATTTCCAAAGTTCCTTTCCAGGTGACAAACCGACGCCACGTTATTACAGTAACTCAGCACCTAACCAGCTGAAAACATGACAGTTAGTAACTTCCAATTTTGGCCTTGAAGCTGCATTACAACAGGCATCGAACAAGACCGGAAAGCGCCGACGGAACCGAGCGACCCGGAACCAACTAAGGAGAAGTACCCAACATGATTCGCAACAAAGTAAATGAAATCCCAATGAAGCTGACACGGAAAAAACTTTTGCCCTGGCTTCTGCAAATGGCCCTGCTGGGCATTCTGGCTGTTGGCGCAGCCCACGCCACAGACCTGAAAGGTAATAAGGCAGCCGGAGATCTCGCGCAGAAACTGCAGCAGGTAACAACTGGATCGCTGTCCCAGAACTCATCCGTAGACGTCATCATCCAGTTTTCAGAGAATCCAGTTGCTCGCCACTTCAACAAAGTCAGCGCCCAGGGCGGACTCTTAAAGAGAAACTTCAGCTCCATCCGTGGTGGACACTTTAACGTTTCACTCAAAGGGCTGGCGCTTCTGGCAGCCGACCCTGATGTTGCCTACATCTCACTCGATCGCACGATCTCCATTAAATCCACTGACCACTACATTGAAAGCGTGGGCGCGGACTGGTCACAGAACAATGGCTGGGACGGAACCGGCGTGACAGTGGCCGTGATTGACAGCGGCATCAGCACTCATCCTGACCTTATGGACGCGAACGGCAATACGCGCGTGATCTATAACGAAAGCTTTGTCGCCGGTGAAAGCCCCGCCGACTTCTACGGCCACGGAACTCACGTAGCCGGAATCATCGCGGGCAACGGCTCTTCCTCCAGCAACGCGCCAGATAGCCTGATTCGCGGCGTGGCTACCAAAGTAAACCTGGTCAATCTGAAGGCGCTTGATAAAAACGGCTCAGGCCCTGACTCCAACGTGATTGCCGCCATCGAGCGCGCCATCGCACTGAAAAGCCAATACAACATCAAAGTGATTAACCTGTCATTGGGACGCGGCATTTTTGAAAGCTACTCGCAGGATCCTCTTGACCAGGCCGTGGAAAGCGCTTATCGCGCGGGCATTACAGTGGTGGTCTCTGCCGGCAACGATGGCCGCGACGACACGGGCGGCATCAACGGCTATGCAACTATTAACGCCCCGGGCAACGATCCTTACGTAATCACCGTTGGCGCAGTGGACACTCTCAACACCGCTTCAACTTCAGATGACACCGTAGACACTTATAGCTCCAAGGGCCCCACGTATCTGGACCACTTCGTAAAGCCTGACGTGGTTGCTCCGGGCAACAAGATCATCTCTCTGATGGATCCAGGCAGCACATTGCTTGGCATGCTGCCGGGCAACGCAGTTTACGCCGCCACCACGGGCTCTAACAGCTACTTCACCTTGAGCGGCACCAGCATGGCAGCTCCAGTAGTATCAGGCGCAGCCGCGCTGATGGTGCAAAAATATCCTGGCATTTCACCTGACACCATCAAAGCCAGAATCATGAAGACGGCGACCAAAAGCTTCAGCGCCGGCTACACCTGGTATGACACAACAGAAAACGTAAACCGCTATCTGCAGCACGATATTTTCACCATCGGCGCAGGCTATCTGAATATCCCAGGCGCACTGAACAATACTGACACCATCAGCGTGGCCGCGACTTCCCCTGTGGCAACGGTGCAGTTGGATGGAACCATCTCAGTTTCTTCCGCCGTAACCGGCAACACCCTGATTTGGGGCAACACCCTGGTCTGGGGTAACACGCTGGTTTGGGGATCGAACGTACTCAGCGGAAACACCCTGGTCTGGGGCAGCACTCTGGTCTGGGGTCAAAACGCTCCTCAGGCTGACACCCTTATCTGGGGCAGCACTTTGGTCTGGGGCGATACACTCATCAACGGCGATGCGCTTCACTTGGGCGACGTACTTGGCCTGGGCAATCGCCAGAACACAAGCGGCCGCAAGAAAACTTTTACCCAGGCCGCGAGCGTGATATGGGGACACTAAAAACCACGATCTGGGGACGATAACCACTAACATTACATCTATACTCCATCAGCCCGGCCGGGAAACTCTCCCGGCCGGCTTCATTTTTGCCGATTAAGACAGTTGTATGCGGGATTTACCTATTGCCTTAGGAAACCCAATTGCTGCACTATTAAGCTCAAACCTCAATGCTTTACCCACCTAAAATCGCCTCGCCCACGCATGTTTCTGACGACGAGGATTTCCCCGGCCGCACGCCCGGCAAAGGCGAGCAGCTGGACCTGATCGTCCGCAGCGCAAGTTTGCAGCGCGTGATGAAGCTGGCGGAAAAGGTGGCGCGGCATCCGGCGGCGGTGCTGATTGTGGGTGAGACCGGCACGGGTAAAGAGATGATTGCGCGGTCTATCCATAATCATTCGCTGCGTTGCAACAATCCGTGGGTTGACGTAAACTGCGCGGCCATTCCTGAACATCTGGTTGAGAGCGAACTTTTTGGCTACGAGAAAGGCGCGTTCAGCGGCGCCGACGCCATGAAGCCCGGCTTTTTTGAGATGGCGCATAAAGGCACTCTCTTTCTCGATGAAATCGGCGATCTCGATCTAAAAGTACAGGTCAAACTGCTGCGCGTGCTCGATGGCGTTCCTTACTATCGTCTGGGCGGCAGCAAAAAAGTTACCGTCGACGTGCGCGTGGTGGCCGCTACCAACCACAACTTGCAAGACCTGGTCAAAGCCGGACGCTTCCGCAGTGACCTCTATCATCGCCTGGCGCAATTCCAGCTGGAAGTGCCGCCGCTGCGTGAGCGTCCGGAAGATGTGCTGGGGATCGCCGAACAGGTTCTGCATCAGCACTACCCTGATTCCCACTTCAGCCAGGACGCCATTGACGCTCTGCTTTACTACGCGTGGCCCGGCAACGTGCGCGAGCTAAAAAACGTGGTCTTCGGGGCGGTGTTGCAGGCCCAGGAAGCACACTTTGAAATCATTGCTTCCGATCTCCGATTTCCAGATTCCGTCAGCGCCAGCCGCCGCGCGCCTGCCTCCGCTGATCTCGACCAGGTGGAGAAACGCGCGATCCTGCAGGCGCTTGAAAAAAACGGCAACAACCAGGGCCGCGCCGCCGAAGCTCTGGGCATCTCTCGCCGTACATTGATTCGCAAGCTCAAGACCTATCGCGAAGCCGGCCTGGACAACTCTTCCGGCACGCTCAGCATGAGCCAGCAGCGTTACTATCGCGCACAACTCGAACTGCCCATCAAGATGAAATACGCCGGTGAAGAATTTGACGCCGTCCTGCTCAACATCAGCGCCGGTGGAGCCGGCACCAAAACCGATCGACCGCTGAAATCAGGCGCTCCCGTGGCGTTGATCTTTACCATTCCCGGCGGCAACAGTGAAGCGCCAACCGAGTTCTCCGGACGCGTTACCTGGACCAACAAAGCCGGCCAGTACGGAATCCAGTTTGACGATCTCCCCACCACGCTGCGCACCAGCCTGCAACGCTGGCTCCACGCTGAGATGAAAAAAGACGGCTGGGGCGTGGAGATGCGCGAGTAGCACTCTTCAGTCTGCAAACACTTCGTTCTTTCACAGCACTTCCACAACTCTGCAACCCTTACAAATCGTCATCCCGAACCCCGTAAGCGAACGGCGCGCCTTCTTAAGCGCCGGAGTAGGGGTGAGGGACCTTGTGCTAACCATGAACACAAGGTTCAGACTAACGATTCAAATCCCGTCACAAGGCTTTTGCCAATTGCTAACTGCTAATTGCCAACTGCTGCTCGCTCACGAATTCCCAATCAGCACACCAGCAATAAACACCAGCGTCCCGCCCAGCACCACTTGCAGCGTCGCAGAAACCCACGGCGAATCCATGTAACGATGCCGCACCCATGAGATCACTCCCAGTTCGGCCATCACCACCACAACTGCAGTCACGGTCGCCGCGCGGAATGACGGTATCAAAAACGGCAGCGTATGCCCGATCCCACCCAGCGTCGTCATCAATCCGCAAACCAGCCCACGCACCCACGGATGCCCTCGGCCCGTCAGGCTGCCATCGTCAGAAAGCGCTTCAGCAAATCCCATGCTGATGCCCGCCCCCAGCGAAGCCGCCAGCCCCACAATAAAAGCAAAGTGCGACTCATGCCGCGCAAACGCCGCCGCAAAAACCGGCGCCAGCGTTGACACCGAGCCATCCATCAAGCCGGCCAGCCCCGGCTGCACAATCTGCAGGACAAAAAGCCTGCGGCTGGCTTCATCTTCTGCGCCGCGCGTGGCGTCATTCAAGTTGTCCAGTTCTTCGGCGCGCAGTTCATGTCCGCGCTCTTCCAGCGCCAGGTCATTGAGCAGCTGCCGGATACTCGCATCCTGCGTCCGCGAAGCCGCCTTCTCATAAAAAATGCGCGTCTCCACTTCCAGCGTTGAAGCCTGCTTGCGCGCCGCATCCGGACGCAGCGGCTGGGTGAGCCATATGGCCTTGCGGCTGACCAGTCCTTTCACGTCGCCCCGCCGGATCAGCGGAATATGCTCGCCAAACTTGACGCGATAAAGATCAATCAGCTTCCGCCGATGCGTGGACTCCTCTTCCTTCATCTCGGCAAACATGGCCGCCGTGGCGGGAAAATCCTTGCGAAAGTTTTCGACAAAATCGCCGTAAACGCGCTCGTCTTCTTCCTCCAGCGCGATTGCCAGGGCAAGTACTTCCTGTTCCGTAAGGCTCTCAAAGCTACGCATAAGTTTGGTTGGCTCGTTGCGCCGGGGCGCGGGATTTATGGAAGCATTTTACTGTATGGGGGACGAACTCAGCGAAGCGAAAGGGGATTACGCAAGAATCTAGCATTTGGTGCGCGGTGCAATTAGAATCCTACTTCTTCAAGCAGTTATAGAGGTAGCCTACCAAGATGCCGCGAAAGAAGGAGCCGAGTGCTCCACCCCGCAAGCGTCCTATCGAGCGTTACGAGCACACGGACAAGAAACGTATTAACAATCCGCCTGTCGGCCTGGTGACGCCGGAGACTGATCCGGTTGCGCCCTCGCACAAGAGCTATGACTATGTTGCGCCAGTGCCCTCGGTAAAGCCGAAACAAGAGCTGGATTACGATCCGCATCTTGATCCGCAGCTAGTGTGGGCAGGTAAAAAAGAGCACAGTTCTTTTGAGGTGCCTACGGTTTCACTGCACGTGCATGAGCGGATTGATCCTTACACCATTATTAAGGCGGTAAAGAAGAAGAACGGCAACGGGACGCCCACGCAGGCTTCTTTATTTGAAAGGCCAGAAGAGCGGCGGCCATTGCGAGAGGAGATCGATTTTTACAAGCATCCGCACGGATGGTCCAACCGGCTGATTGCCGGCGATTCGCTGCTGGTGATGAATTCGCTGCTGGAAAAAGAGGGCATGGCGGGACAGGTGCAAATGGTGTTTCTTGATCCTCCATATGGCATTAAGTACGGATCCAATTTTCAGCCATTTATAAATAAACGAAAGGTTACAGATGGACGCGACGAGGATTTAACGCAGGAACCAGAGATGGTCCGAGCTTTCCGCGATACCTGGGAATTGGGTATCCATTCATATTTGACATACTTGCGAGATCGTCTACTGTTGGCACGAGATCTTTTGCATGAGTCGGGATCTTGCTTCGTGCAGATTTCAGATGAGAATCTCCACCGTGTAACGCAGTTACTCGATGAAATATTTGGAGCAGAAAATGCTTGCGCTGTAGTCCCATTCTCAAAAACAACCTCTACGAGCACCCTTACTCTCCCTAGCGTTTGTGACTATTTGATTTGGTATGCAAAAGACAGTAAGAGAATTAAACATAGGAAGTTGTATAGAGAAATGGATTTGCGAGAAGCGATCCGCGGAGAATTTAAATTTCTAGAGCTTTCTGACGGCAAAGTACGCAATGTGACCGATTCTGAGCGTGATGATCCAAGCTTGATACCAAACGATGCAAGGGTATTTAGAACCAACACTGCCGTATCCCCAGAACCCTCAGCTAACTTAACAGTTACTATCGATTTTGGCGGTGTGCCAAAACACCCAGGAGAGCAACGACATTGGAAAACATCGTCCGCTGGAATGTTACTTCTTCACCGAATTGGCCGATTGGTTATTCAGAATTCTCCGACTCGAATGTTCAAGAGGTACTTCGATGACTTCCCTGTTATAGAGATTAACAATCTTTGGACTGATACCCGCAGTGAGCAGAACTAGATATTTGTTGTTCAAACAGCAACTAAGGTTGTGGAACGCTGTGTATTGATGACTTCAGATCCAGGTGATCTCGTGCTTGATCTTACTTGCGGGTCCGGCACGACTGCTTTTGTCGCTGAACAGTGGGGGCGGCGATGGATTACTTGCGACACATCGCGCGTTGCCACGGCTCTTGCGAAACAACGCCTGATGATCTCCAACTTTGACTACTATGAACTCGCGCATCCCGAAGAAGGTATCGGGAGCGGGTTTCGATATAAGACCGTCCCACATGTCACGCTCAAGTCCATAGCCAATAATCCTGAGATTCGTGAGGGAATGACGCGTGACCAAGTGCATGCGGCTGTGGCTCACCATACCGATCAAGAAACGCTCTATGACCAGCCATTCATTGATAGGGCCAGGGTGCGTGTAACTGGTCCTTTCACGATGGAAGCCGTTCCCGCTCCTACAGTTCGCTCGTTAGAAGACATTGAAGAAGGCGAGAGACAACCTGCCGATGCATCCATCTCGCGCAAAGGCGCAACATTGCGGCATTCCGAATGGCGCGATGAGCTGCTGAAAACTGGCATGCGCGGCAAGAGCGGCAATCAGATTAACTTCTCACGCGTGGAGCCGCTGGCAGGAACACGCTGGCTGCATGCGGATGCAGAAACCAAAGGGGCAAAAGCAGAACGCGTTGTCATCTCCTTTGGCCCGGAACATAGCCTACTGGAACAGCGCCAGGTAGAGATGGCATGGGAGGAGGCTCGTACCCTTGTGCCTAAACCGGCAATGATTGTGTTTGCCGCGTTTGAATTTGATCCTGAAGCAGCCAAAGACATTGACGAGCTGACAAAAGAAAAAACCGGGATGACGTTCCTAACAGCGCAGATGAACGCTGATTTGCTGACAGAAGACCTAAAGAAGAAGCGGGCCAGTAATCAGAGTTTCTGGCTGGTGGGACGTCCGGACGTTGATTTGCGTCAAATTAAAACCGGCGAGCAGAAAGGCAAATGGCAGCTTGAGGTCAACGGATTCGATTACTACAACACGCGTACCGGCACGATTGATTCCGGCGATACGTCGAAAATCGCGATGTGGCTGCTGGATACGGACTATGACGGACGCAGCTTGTATCCAAGGCAGGTGTTCTTTCCCATGGCGGCGGAAGACGAGGGATGGGCGAGGCTGGCGCGCAATTTGAAAGCAGAAATTGATCTGGATTTGATCCAGGCATATCGCGGCACGGTGTCATTGCCGTTTGAGCCGGGCGAGTTCAAACGCGTGGCGGTGAAGGTGATCGATGATCGCGGCATTGAGAGCCTGAAAATTGTTGAGGTGAAGTGATGGCTGCGCAAGAAGGCACCGCAACGATTGATCAGCTCATTATCAGCACGCCTTATGAAGAGCCGATAGAGCACTGGAAATACGACCGCGAGACGCGACGGTTTTCACGCGAGCCGGGGCGGCGTCCTGCGGGTTATGTGCGGGCCTCTGACGCTTCAAAATCTTTTGATGATCCGGGTGAATTTGTTGCGCTGCCGCTGGTAAACCAGATTCGCCCGCGCATTAAGGCTTGGCGTGAAGCAGATTATCCCGGCGCGAGCGGCATTACCAAACGCCTGCTTAAGCATTGGTATGATCCGGAGATGCGCGAAGGCAAGCGTTTCTTCTTCTGCCAACTGGAAGCGATTGAAACTCTGATATGGCTGACGGAAGCGCCGGAGTCAGATCGGGTGGGCGTCAAGGTCCCAGGCGATGGGGGCGAGTTCACGCGCCAATGCGCGAAAATGGCTACCGGCTCAGGCAAGACGATCCTGATGGCGATGCTGGTGGCTTGGCAGGTTTTGAACAAAGTCACGTATCCGCAAGACAAGCGATTTTCAAAAAACATTCTGGTGATTGCGCCCGGCCTTACTGTGAGGAAGCGGCTGGAAGTGCTGGTGCCGGGCAGTGCGGGCAACTATTACGCGGAATTTCAGATTATCCCACCGGGGCTGGAAGACAAGCTACGGCAAGGGCAGACTTGCCGGATAATGGTGCGGAACTGGCACATGTTGGATTGGGACAGCGATGAGCAGATCGCAAAACGGCGCAGCGTGGACAAACGCGGCGCGTTGAGCGATGAGGCGTATGTCCGCGAAGTGCTGGGCGAGATGCATACGGCAGAAAACATTCTGGTAATCAACGATGAGGCGCATCATGCATGGCGCGTGCCGCCCAAGGTGAAGATTGCCGGGCTCTCTAAAGATGAGTTGAAGGAAGCAACGAAGTGGGTGGGCGGACTGGACCGAATCCACAGCGCGCGCGGTATTCAAATATGTTACGACCTGACGGCCACGCCATTTGCTCCTACAGGACGCAAGAGCGGCGAAGAAACTCTATTCAGGTGGATCGTGAGCGATTTTGGCCTGAATGATGCGATTGAATCAGGACTGGTAAAAACGCCGCGCGTGGTGGTGCGCGATGATGGCGAGCCAACCAGTAAATATAAATCCAAGTTCTACCATATCTATACCGATCCAGCAGTGAAGCCCGATCTGAATCGCAAAGCGGAAGCGCACATTCCTCTGCCTGATCTGGTCGGTATTGGTTATTACTTTCTGGGGAAGGACTGGCTGGAGACAGCGAAAAAGTGGAAAGAAGAAAAGCGCGACACTCCACCGGTAATGATCAGCGTAGCCAACACCACGTACACGGCTGCCAGGATTCAGTACGCTTTTGATCACAAGCGCATTCGCATTGACGAGCTATGCGACCCAGAGAGGATTCTGCACATTGATTCCAAGGTGCTGGATGAGGCAGAGGCCCAGATAGAAGCGGCCGAGGTTAAAGCTGAAGGCGCAGCCATGGAAGAAACTGAGGATGAGCAAGATGAAGCGGGGGCGGAAGAAAGTGGCAGCAGCCCAAAAAAGAAGCTATCCAAGAAAGAGCGCGCCGAGCTACTGCGCAGGACGGTGGACACCGTAGGACGACCGGGCGAGCCTGGTGCGCAAGTGCAGAACGTGATTTCCGTAGGCATGCTTTCAGAAGGATGGGACGCGAAAACCGTAACGCACATTATGGGATTGCGCGCTTTTACCTCGCAGCTTTTGTGCGAACAGGTGGTGGGACGCGGACTGCGGAGAACTTCTTACGACGTGGATGAAGAAACAGGGCTCTTCCGTCCGGAGTATGTAAATATTTTTGGTGTTCCATTTACATTTCTCCCCCATGAAGGAGGCGCGGATGCGCCGCCGCCACCACCGGCGTCCGGTAAGACGAGAATTGAGCCAATACTGGAGCGACGGGCACAATATGAAGTTTCCTGGCCAAACGTTATCCGCATTGATCATGAGTACAGACCGATATTGTCTCTGAATACAGACAAGTTAAAACGTCTGGTGCTGGACGTGTACCAGACGCCCAATATTGCTGAACTGGCTCCGATGATTGATGGAAAGCCGGATTTTACAAAGCTGAAAGAAATTAATCTTGATGAGCTAGCGCGGCGCTTCAGGATGCAGCGAATTATTTTTGAAACGGCCAGCGAAGTTTACGACTTGATGGAAAAGACCTGGAAAGGCAACCGGGAATATCTTCTGGCGCAGTTGGTGCATCTGGTGGAGCGTTACATTGAGGCCGGCAGCGTGGTGCTGGACCCACCGATTTTCAATGAGGACGATAAGCGGCGAAGAATTGTGATTACTCTGAATATGACGAAGATCGTCCAGCATTTATGGGAAGCTTTGCGATTTGAAAATGCGCTCACGCTGGAACCAGTGTTCGATACGGAGCGCCCGATTCGTGCTACCAGCGACATGCTGCCGTGGTACACGGGAAGAGCGTGCGAGCACACAAAAAAATCTCACATCAATATGTGCGTGTATGACAGTCGCTGGGAAGCGAATGAGGCGCTGGAACTTGATCGCAATTACAACGTGCGCGCCTGGGTGAAGAATGACCACATTGGATTTGAGATTACCTATTCGTTCAAGGGAATCATTCATAAATTCCGGCCCGATTATTTGATTAAGCTGACGAATGGCACGATGTTGGTTCTGGAAGTAAAGGGCATGGATGATCAGCAGCAACAGACAAAGCGAGTCTTCTTGAGCGAATGGGTGCAGGCGATTAATGCGCATGGAGGCTTTGGGAAGTGGGCTTCCGACGTGTCGCGACACCCGAAAGATGTGCTGGAAATCTTGGAGCGGCATAACCCAGCGAAACTGCCGGTTTAAGGCGCTCCGCCTTTGGCTGGACATTCATTAGCGCGCTCCGCTTTGCTGCGCGCGGGCCACGGGCGTGAGGAAGAAACTTGTTTTGAATATCCTTTTCACGGCCATGAATGGCCGTTCTTCCACCGCAGGAATATCCCCCATCTATTTGACACGGATTGAGCGCGATTGAGGCCTGAAATGCCCATTTTTGCCACAAGAATCGGGCGTTTTTGCTTGCAATTAAGCGAACAAAATGCGATATTTGGAGATTGGCTTTGGGGCAGGAAAAACGGAATTTGAACGACGGCAGACAGAGAGGATTGAACGGGATTGGGCAGCGAAAGAGGGGGTCAAAAGGGGTTTGACCGCGCGGTCATCGCGCGGTCGAATGGAACAAGTGGTTTATTTGCAACAAAACCTCAATAGCCGGGTGGGGTTTCTGGCTGAGAGATGCAGGCAGAGGGTTGCAGAATCGCCGACATCGCGCGACATCGGGGCATCGCCGTCATCGGGAAAGCAAAACCGTTCACCACAGAGGACACCCGTTCGACTCCTAACGTCGCTCAGGGCAGGCTGCGGAACACGGAGGAAAGGCCAAGGATCCGGAAAAGCAAGATCATTTACCGCAAAGGACGCAGAGGTCGCAAAGGATTTGGGGAATCGGAAAGGCAAGATCATTGAAAGGCAGCGGCAAGAGATCGGGAGATCGGGACATCGGGGCATCGCCGACATCGGAACCAACCCCCACCGGCGGGGGCGCCGGTGCCACATGAGGCTCGGTACCACATGGGTCTCGACGTCACAACAAAAAATGCGGCTTCAGATGTTCTTGAAGCCGCGGAGAAGAAAAACAGGGCTCATCAGAGGAAAATTACTTGTCTATTGCAGCATCTCCATTTCTGCCCAGTTGGCTGTGGTGATGGCGTCAGGAAGTCCGGCGGCCGCGTTTGCATTTGTGTTTGCATTTGCATTTACCAGTGTGGGTTTATTTACGTCACCCTGACTGGCAAGAGCGGCAGTTGGAACGGCCTGGTTGGAATTGACGTCCGGCTGGCTGGCAGCGGTTGTTCTGGGCGTGGTATTTGACTGCTTTGAATTGTTGGCTGGCAGCACGCGCACGATGGCCATCATGCCATTGTCCTCATGGCCGAGAATGTGGCAGTGGTAAACGAAGTCGCCGATGTCTGGGCCGCGGAAATCCACGCGCACTTTTACGCTTGGATAAGGATGCCTGGGATTACCGTCCCAGTAAGGGAGCTGGACCATGTCAGCAAACTGGCCGTTGATGCTGGCCTGGACCAGGCTGCCGTTGATCTGGAAATTGTCCTGTGATTCCACCAGGAAGTGCACCTGATGCAGGTGAAATTCATGGTTCTCTGGCGCACGGTTTTCAATGGTCCACTCTTCCACCGAGCCCTGCGTGGTGACAATGGCCGGAGGATTTGAAGGATCAAACACGGTTGGAGTTGCGCCGTCCACGGTGATGAAGAAATTTGTGGGGCTGGCCGGGTCATTGGGATCGGAGATGACCTCAGAGAAATACAGTTTGCGTTTGGTATTGACGCGGGCGGTTGCCAGTCCTTCAAAGCGCTGTACGCCCGGCGCTGCGTTGATGGCTGGAACAGTACCGTCGGCGTCAAGGTTGTTATCGGCGCCGAGTTGGATTTTAGCCAGTGTGCGCTGTGTGTCATTGTCGCCGGCGGGGCCGGTGTCAATGCTGCGGGTCATGAAAACTGCTTTCTTTACCCAGGCTGGCGGCGCTGGAACAATGAATTCCGCGCGGCCCGCGGTGGGAATCAGAACATGGTCGGCCGGCACAACCTTTCCCTGGCGTGAGCCGTCTTGCGAGCCGGTGGGTACGCCGTCAATGGCGGCGATTTGCAGAATTTGCGGAACGCCGTCAAAGAGTACCTGCAGGTCAACCAGGCTGTCAGCGGAAATATTGCCGACGCGCCAGAACTGCTTTTCACCTGGCTGCATGCGAATCACTGCAGGCGTGTTCGCCGGATACGCAATGGGAATATTGTTGAGCGTGAGGTCCCACGCAGGAATTGCGCCGCCCGGATCGGGATTGCCCGCAACCGTCTGGTCGCGAATCAGCAGGACGCGATGCCGCAATCCGGCCACGGCGCGCTGCAGGTTTTGCAGGCCTTCCACCACGATTGCGCCGCAGGCCCCGCCCAGTACCGCAGGCTCGGCAATGCCGTGAATGTGTGGATGGTACCAGTAGAGTCCCGACGGCTCGTCAGTCGGGAATGCCAGATTGTATTGGAAACTCTGGCCGGAGTTGATGACGGTGTGAATCACTTCGTCCTGATGGCAAACGGGCGAGGTGTTTGTGCCGTGATAGTGAATGTTCATCGAGGTTGCGGTCATGATGGAATCGCCGCATTGGTCTTTGGGGGACATAGCCATCGTCATTCCGCCGGAAGCGGGAACGTTGTTGGTTACGTTCACAATCAAATGGTCGCCTGGTTGAACATGCAACGTGGGGTTCTCTTTGCCATCTGGCGTCATAAAGCAGAAGAGCTGTCTGCCATCGGCGTCAGTCCGCGTCTGGTAAGAGAAGTTAACTAGCAGCACTCCATTCTTGCTGGAGAGGCTGGGTGGATTATTCACAATGCTGCCTGCGGCCAGTCGCGCACATGGGTTTGCGACTGGGGCAACAGCAGCTTGCGCCTGGGCATTCTTCTGCGCAAACACGCAGAGAAATATCCCGGCAAAAAATAGAGGGAGTATCCGTCGACTGCTTTTCACTTACTTGTCTCCTTTGGATTGGCTCCAGGTATTCATCGGAGCAGACGGGTGCGAAGGCGTGGAACATGGGGCTGCGCCGCCGCAAACTTTCCGCTTTTACGATCTAACTTGGAGTCCAACGCTCAGCCCCGTTGAGTTCCCGGAAGGGGGCTGATCTGTGAGTCCAACGTAGCGCAGAAAATATATCTCTGGCTACAGAATTAGGAAAATTAATTGTTCTTAGTTCTATTTTTTGTGGCGTCGGTTGCGAAATTTTTATTGGCACGCCCCGTTTAAAGTTATGAAAAACAATTGTTTTCCGAGTAGCGCGCTTCTTCTGGTAGATCGTTAAACGATACAGTGATTTTTTATCTACGCACCTGCTCAGTACATGCGTATTACGGTTGGAAGTTCCCTGTTCTGTTGGAAACCTTAATAATCTTCGCGTTGGGATCGCGAGCAAAGCCGGAGAAGTAAAAATTGGAACTTTCAAACCAGCTTCTCTGCTTTTCTAGTCACGCACGGGCGGAAATTTGCGGAATTCCAAGGCTCATCTTCGCCTCGACCTTGCCGTTAAAAGCCACAAAATAAAAGGCTTACACGGGCCGCTCCATGAGTAACCTGGCTTTCTTCCACAGCGGTGAAACGATGGCCTGCTGTTTCTCACTAGTTATTGAATGGGCATTCAACCCCCGTGCAAATGCCCACGGATTGACTGGAGCGAACGTGACTGACCCACAGTCAGAACTGGATCGGCAAACACGAAAGTCTGGCAGGCGCCTCGCGGAAAATCGGGGAGTTGCGGCGGCCTCTGCGCAACGGAGCGGCAGCGCGGATGCGATCGCCAAAGGTCTGGAGTTCCTCTTTTCCGTCCGCCAGCAAAACAGCTGGAGCCTTTGTCCGCCAGCCACCACGGAATCAGCCGCCTGGGTCACGGCCTATGTTCTTGACCGCCTGGGAGAAATTCCCGCGGAACACTTCAGTTCTTCACAGCGCCAGCAAATCAATGACTCACTGGATTGGCTTTTGGAAACCCGAACTCCCGGCGGCGGATGGGGTTTCGGCGCAGCTGGCTCATCCGATGACGCTGACTCCACTGCATGGGCAGTAACCGCTCTGCGCCAACATGGCCGCCCCGTACCGAACGAGGCGTTAGAGCTGATTCTCCGCTGCCGTCGCAGTGACGGCGGTTTTGCTCTTGCTCCCCACACTGCCTCTGAATCCGGAAGCCCCAGCGATGCTCCATCTTCAAGCGCGCCAGATGTAACTGCCATTGCGGTCAGAGCGCTGGCCTCCATTGACGCGGCTTCATCAGAATTTCTCGCATCGAATCTTCGCACTGACCTGCAGAAGACGCGCTGCCGGCTGGCCTCAAGATTTTTTGTTTCATCCACCCTGCTGGACTGGGAGCCCGGCATGGCGTCGTGGTTTGTGGTGAATGCAGTCCGCCAGCTGACCTGCCAGCATCCGAGTGAAGGCGCGTGGGAGCAGGCTCTTTTGCTCCGTTGCATGATGCGTTTGCGCATGCAAACTGCCTGGGCAATCCTGGCCGACCTGCGCAGCCTGCAACAGTTAGATGGTTCGTGGCCTGGCTCAGCCATGCTGGTTCCGCTGTCCCCCGATCCTGCTGCTCATTCTGGGCCGCACTTTGATGAACAAGGAATTCTGGCTACCGCCACCGCTCTCTCTGCGCTGGCCATGGTCGATTTACAGCCCGGTTTGTATTTTGGTTCTGACTTGCCCTTTCGCAGGCTTTAATGTTCGGTGGCTTTAATAGAAGATTTTGTGCCATTTTGGGATTTTCTGGGCTGATTTTCTGGAGATAAGAAGCGTGCACTTAGATTCGCAATTCGAACGTGGGAAACAAAGCGCAGCACTGCTTTGCCTGCCGTTTCGCGCCTTTGTTCACGCCGGAAAAGAACAGAAAAAGCCTGCAGACGCTGAAGTATACTGGTTGCACAGAGTAACAGTGGACTTCTATTCCTTCGATGAAGAGTATCTCCGCCGCCTCGGGGGCCGTGACTCCGCCACCGAAGCCCACTTTGTTGCCTACTTCACCGAGCGGATAAAAATCATTCTGCGTTCGCGCAAAGTGGATTTTCACATCATTCAGGATGTTATCCAGGAAACTTTTTACCGCGTGTTGACGGCTGTTCAGGCCGGCAAAATCAACAACCCTGTTGGTTTCGGCTCGTATGTGAATTCCGTGGCCAAAAATGTTCTCTCGGAAATTCTGCGCGGCGGCCATCGCAACCAGCATGATCCGCTCGATTCCATTGACGTAATAGATGAAAAGTTAAGCCTGGATGATTTGCTGGAGCGCAAAGAAGACAGGAAGCTGGTGCTGGCCATACTTTCCGAGCTTCCTGAAAGGGACCGCCTCCTGCTGCAGGCGCGCTTTTTTGAAGACCGCGATAACGAAGAGGTCTGCGAGGATTTTGGCGTGGACCGCGACTATCTTCGCGTCTTGTTTCACCGGGCCATTAATAAATTCGCTGAGCTTTACAGGAAAAAACAGCTAGCTGTTATGTAAGACGGACCACGGGCCAATCAGATCCAGAGGTAAGTTATGAACGCAAAAGCAATCAATCACGAAGACGCAGCCATGGACCTTATGGCGGAAAAGTATCTGCTCGGCGAACTCACTGAGAGTGAGCGCGAGGCTTATGAAGATCACCTGTTTTCCTGCCAGGCCTGCTTTGAACAGGTAAAAGCCGGCACTGAACTGGTAAGCCATCTCCGCCAGATAGGTACTGAACCGGTTTCCCAGGTTCCCAGCTTCATGTCCAGATTTATGGCGAACATAAGCCAGCCAGTTACAGCCACGGTCTTTGCATTGTTGATTTGCGTCTCTATCATCGGCGTTTACCAGCGCAGAACCATCAACAGCCTGAAGCAGTCACAGATTGCGCCCAGTCTTTTCCTGAGTGACGGAGCCAGGGCTGGAGGCATCAAAACACTGGCCGTATCCCCGAATATTCGCTTCAATCTAAGTATTCAATTACTGCAAAGCGGCAATTTCAACTCTTATGAAGGGCGCATCTTGACCGAATCCGGCCAGCTTAAATCGTCTATTCCATTTTCCGCCGAACAAACCAGAGATACCATCCATTTCTCTCTGGATTCAGGCGTTATAAAACCCGGAACCTATCGATTGGTTATCAATGGTCTTGCGGCAGATGGGCAGAAAACTGAAATAACCCAGTATAGTTTTCAAATTGAACCAAAGGAGTAGCTCAGGGTTTTGCGTTCTTCTTTAATAGTATCTGGACTCTAACTACTACCTAGCTCTGCTGCCCTTTGCAATGTTAGAGTAGTTTCACTTGCTGTTGTGTAAGATCGGCGCCAGCCGGTGTCTAAAGATGTTCCAGGTATCGCGGAGTTTAAAATGGCCAAGGAATGCGCGCATCACCACTGCAATCACACTTATCATGCCTCTGCCCTCGGCGTGTCCGGGGAGCTTCTTCGTCCAACCCAGCATAGTATCGCGGCGCAATCGGCTGCTACATTGGCCCCGGCAGGTGGTCGCGGTTCCCACCGGGTTGAAAACTTCCAGTTAGATGGTATCTTGTCATTTCGTTCGGCTTACACAGAAGTAGCCGGAAGCTTTGATGATTGCCACAACCAGCACACCAGCTATGCCACTTCAGTGATTGAAAATCTGGATATCGCTGGCATCATCAAGGCCGATAAAGTTGTTTCCAAGGTGGCCGTTTATGCGCCGGAAGAGAACAGTGCCGGCGAACCCACCTTTGATATCACGGGCAGCCATTTTGAAAACCTGCGCATATGCGGCCACCATATCGATGTAAAATTGAACACTGCCGAATTTCACCGGCATAATACAGATTCAAAATTTGAAAAGGCGCTCCAGTCGAAAAAACTGGACCACCTGTTGTTCTTGTCCGGCATGATGAAGCTTAAGGACAAGGAACTTCAGGATCTGGAAACCGAATATCACGCCTTGCACGGCGTTGCAAAACGGGTTGCTGCATGGAACGACGAGACAACACGAAAAAAGGCGACAGCTTATGCCTGCTCCGCTGCAACGCATCTGAACCTGCCCGACCATGTAGGGAAAGACTCGGAGTTGCGGGGCTTTGGGCCCATTATCTGTATTCCCAAATTCGGCGTCGTTCGTCTGGCGGAAGTCACAGTTTACAAAGGCCGCCGGTATCTCAACATGTTGCGCGTGGATATGTGCTCCACGTCAGAAGGCAACATTCATGGCGGCAGTACCGGGGGTGGCCCTGGACCCTCCAATTATCCGTAGTCTCAACTTCACTTTTCATAATCATGGCCCTGGCATCTGGATGTAAATCCCATCCAGGGCTTTCTTTGCCTCAGCAATATTCAGATACCTTTGCCCAGATACAATCCGGCGATATCGATTCTGCCTTGAAATCCTCGGATCAGGGTTTTCAACAAACAAAAAATGCAGACCCTGTCTGGAATTACAAATTCCGCGTCTTAAAGGCAGAGGCGCTGATTGCTCAAGGCAGGGCCACAGATTCCTTGAAGTTGCTCGAACCAGATCCTCCCGTTCAATTGGTTGGTGGCGAATTTGCTGTCCATCGCAGGCTGATTCAAGCACGCGGGCTAAACCGGCTCGATAGATTTGCTGAAGCCGGACAACGTATTGCCGATGCGGAGCAGCTTGCCGCTACTGGTAGTCCAGACTCTATGGGCGATGTCGCGCTGATTCATGGAGCTTGTTTGCTTGCGCAAAAAGAAAACACCAAAGCCCAGACCTATTATTTAGAGGCTCTTGCTTTTGCGCGCAAACATAACCAGCCTTACCTTGAAGCCAATGCAGAAGGCAGTCTGGGGGTCATCTCCATGGGTGAAGAGCGTTATGACGAGGCCATTGATCGCTTCAAACTCGCGCTTGCCTCATCGCGATTCCTGAATGCGCGTCGCGCTGAAGAAAAAACCTTGGGCTATCTTGGGCAAAGTTTTTTTGAGCTTGGCGACTTTCCCAATGCCAGCTCAAATCTCACTCAGGCGGAAGCTTTGGCTTCAAGTCTCGGCAATATTGACGACCAGTGGTTTTGGCTCACAGCGTTGGGCGATCAGAGCCTGGCGCAGGGTAATTACGATGCTGCTATCGCTGCTTATCTGCACGCCCTCGATCTGGTTAAGAGCTTGAAGAATGAAGGAGATATTGTCAAAGGGAATTGTCTTCGGGGTTTGGTTTATGGTGAGTTGGGCCGGCACAACGTAGCCAAGGCAGAAGAATATAACAAGAGCGTGGAAGCCATGGGTGGCAATAAATCGGATAGTCCGCTTCGTGTTCCTTATATGCTCACCAGTGCTGAAGTCGCTGCTGCCAAGGGTGACAATGACAAAGCTGTAGAGCTGTTTAAACAAACTATCGCCACCAAAAACGCTGACGACTCTACTCGCTGGTGGGCGCAAAAGAATCTCGCTGACCTTTACGTAAAAATGGGAAACACAGAAGAAGCTGACAGCGCATTCCGCGGCGCTATTCATATCGTGGAAACCGCCCGGTCAATTATTAAGCAGGAAGAGAAGCGCCTTTCTTTTCTTGATGCCGGTGCTTTTTATGACGGCTATGTACGTTTTCTGATCGACCATGGCAATGGAACAAAGGCCATGCAAATCGCGGAGTTCAGCCGCGCACGCACCCTGGCCGAAGGGCTGGGGATGGATGCGCCAAAATCTAATCTCGACGTTCATAAGATTCAGAAAGCATTGCAGCCTAATGAAATCATCCTCGCCTATTGGCTGGCGGACAATGAATCCTATCTTTGGGCAGTTACCCCATCCGCAACAAAACTTTTCCATCTACCCCAGCAGCATGACATTGCACAGGCCATAGACTCCTATAACGCGCAGTTGCAGGAACGGCGCAAGCTGGAAGATTCGCCCACCGGAGTCTCTCTTTACAACATGCTGGTCAAGCCTGCTGAAGCGCTGGTGCCCCGCAACGGCCATGTGATCGTCATTCCGCATCGCGGCTTGTATCGGCTCAACTTTGAGACTCTGATTGTTCCCAGCAGCACTCCGCATTATTGGATCAATGATGTTGCTATTGAGAATCTCAGCTCCATGGCGTTTGGCTTCTCCACTCGAAAAAAATCAGCGGCTGCTGGCAAACAGCTTCTCTTGATGGGCGATCCCATTCAGGCCACGCCGGAGTATCCCCGGCTGAAAAATGCCGCGGATGAAATGCAGTATGTGGCCCGGCATTTTTCCTCCAACCAGACTGCTTTGATTGCCGATAAGTCCGCAACTCCAGATGCTTACTTCGCCGCGAAGCCAGAAAACTATCGCTTCATTGACTTTGTGAGCCACGGCACCGCCGTTCCACTCAGTCCGCTCGATTCCGCCATCGTCTTATCACCCGATAAAGATTCTGCCTACAAGCTCTACGCACATGACGTGATCAAAAAGCCGATTCACGCTGAGATCGTCACAATCT
>DASXZE010000357.1:0-9239 GCA_036502105.1 Candidatus Angelobacter sp.
TTGTGCAAAACGCAACGCGCAGAACTATTCATTACGGTTTAATAAATCTTCTTCTGCCGCCAGGTGTCACGATAGTTTGAAATGCCAGGTTAGCTTAAGAGGGTTACGGACCATCACTGCGCGCTTTGGCGCCGACACTACTTGCAGGTCTACCTCCTATCGGTTACTCCGAATGTTCGATCATTAACTTCAGGAGCAGCAGCAGTTAAGAATTAGGTAGGAAGTACTTGAGTGTCGGGAATCGGAGGTTCCCGAGCCTTATTTTATTTGCATTATCAGTCCCGATTTTCGTGGCTTGGTATCAGGGCACGCATTCATCGTTCCGGATGCCCAGATTTTCCGATGTCCCATTGGGTCTTTAGCTTCGTATCAGGGCACGGGCTTCAGCCGTGCCGCAAAAGCGTTAAAAAAAAAATGGGGCTTCAGCCCCTGATTTGCCCAATCCGCGCCTCCGCGGTGAATTTTTGTTTTCCGATGACGGCGATCCCGGCGATGTCGGCGATCTTCTCCTCACGCCGGATTCTGCAACGCCTGCTTGAACGTAGGCAAAGGTTTTTCCGCCTGCGCTTTCAACACCATTGAATACTGGAACCATATGTAGTCTCGTGTGGGTGCCAGCGACGCATAGTGTTCATTGAAAAACTTATTTTCCGTCTGGCCTGCCGGCACTGGACTCGTCAGCACAGACTGCACGCCCGCCATCCTCTTTTCTGTCCGCTCCATCAGCGCCGGATCTTTAAGCCGCCAGTAAGCCGCGGCAATCCGGTTCGCTCCATATTCCACGGCATAATGGTCGTCACTGATCTTGTGCTGGCACGCCTGCCACCAGTGGCTTAATTCATGGATGAAAACCCAGCGATGGATGCTATCTTCAAATTGCTGCTCGCCGGTCTGCTGTCCGCCAATGGCCGCAGCCAGCCGCTCAAAGCGCGCCTGCTGGTCCTGCTTGAGCGCTGACCACACCGCAATATGCAGGATGTTCTCATCATTCTCATACCGCCCATAAGATGGCGGATTATCCAGCACGATCTTCGGCGGCGCAAGACTCGGCTGGAATCCCTCAGCTTTGAGCTGATTGATAAAGCTGTCCCTCAAGTCCGTAAGCTGCTTCATTACGGCTTCGTCGGATGAAGTGTTTGTTGACGGTTTGGCAGCCGCTGTCTGCGCGGAGAGGCTAAGCGACACAAACACGAAAGAAAGAATTGCGATCAGAGAGATATAAATTTTACGAAACATGCCCCGAATCCTATCAAACCCGAATCACCAGCGTTACCAGTATCTGGCCCAAATCAGCCATCGCAGATGGCTGAAAACCACCATGACCAGGGCAGTCAGCGGATAAGTCCTTGCAATCCAGCCGAATCAGGCAATCTGTTCAGTGCCAGCTTTGGCATGGTAAGTGCACTCATCTTATGTCCGGATTTCATAAAAATTACTTTTTATCCCCCCGGACGCCCCCTGCAGAGCGCAGGGGCATGTTTAAATATTCTTATGCGGAGGAACCTTGAAAGCAAGGGCGCTTTTTAAAGGGAAGGGTTATTCAGGAATCGTGAAAGCATTATTTGCCGGCTTGGCAGTTTTGGCGGCTGCGCTGCCGGTGATCGCGCAAAATGGCGTGATGAGTCCATACCAGGGCGAGCGTGACGGTGAAAGCGTAGGCGGCAAGTGGACCATGTTTCGCTCAGAAGATAAGATGACGGCGGCCAAGAAAGTCCGCTTTGAACTGCTGGCAGACAATTATCTGAGCAACAGCTCGGATTACAAGCCGCGTGTTGAGATCGTCTGCACCAATCGCAAATACACGTATGCGGATTTCAATCCCGGCATTCCGTTGGGCCCGCCCAACCGCCCCGGCTTCTGGGGACAGCCCCAGATCGAAGTCCAGGTGCGCGTTGATAACTCACATAATTACCACGGCTGGAACTGGGTTCGCGATCGCTTTCTCGCCATAGACAAAGGCACCGCACGCGAGCTGATCGGGTCGCAAGTTTTCAAGATTGAAATGCCGGGAGGACGCAGAGCCCCGGAAATCGCGGAGTTCTCACCCGCCGGCCTTGATCTTGGCCGGGTGAAGGAAGCCTGCGATTTGAGCCCTAAAAAGGCCAGCAAGAACTGGTAAGCAGCTTTATTTGAGCGGCTCTGGCCACGCGCATGCGCGGTTGGGGCCGCTCAATCTGTTTATGGCTGCGATTTACCTGAGTAAAGACTTGCCCGCCGCAAGCTCGCTGCCGGGCATCCGCAAAAGAATTATCGTTGCCCCCAGCTCTCTTTCCTGATAAAAATGGCGGCGGAAAACTAATGGCCGCCACCAACAATATTCCTGACTTAGCCGAACGCCCATTCAAGAGAATTTTCTCTTCCACCAACCTTGTGCTTTTAATGATCTGTCTGATGTACGCGCTCACGTACATTGACCGCGTTAACGTGGCCACTGCCGGCCCGGTATTTCAGAAAGAGCTGCATCTCAGCGCCAATGAGCTTGGCTCAGTGCTCTCCGCTTTCGGCTGGGCCTACTTGGTCTTGCAGGTCTGGGGAGGATTGCTCAGTGACCGCTTCGGCGCGCGCTTAACGCTCACCGTGTGCGCGGTGGTCTGGGCCGGTTCCACCCTGCTCATGGGCCTGGCCCACAGTCTGACCGGATTGATACTTTGCCGCGTCCTGCTGGGGCTGGGAGAAGGCGCAACCTTTCCCACCGCAACACGCGCCCTAGCCGACTGGATGCCCGCTGAAAAACGCGGCTTTGCCCAGGGAATCACCCATGCATTCTCGCGAATGGGCAGCACCCTTACACCCGCTCTTGTGGCCTGGATCATCGCTTTTGCGTCGTGGCGCATGTCGTTTGTCCTGCTCGGCGGCATCAGCCTGGTCTGGGCAATCGTGTGGTGGTTTTATTTCCGTGATGATCCCGCAACCCATCGCGGCATCACGCAGCAGGAACTGGCAGTTCTGCCCAGCTTTACTTCAAAAGCGCAGCGGCGCAAAGATCCCGTGCCGTGGTGGCCGCTCATCAAGCGCATGATGCCGGTCACAATCGTTTATTTCTGTTACGGCTGGACGCTCTGGCTCTATCTCACTTTTCTGCCGTCCTTCTTCCTCCACGGCTACAAGCTGAATCTCAAACACTCAGCGCTGTTTTCCACGGCCGTGTTTTTTGCCGGCGTAGTTGGTGACGCCGCGGGTGGATGGGTAAGCGACCACATCCTGAAGAAGACTGGCAATCGCAACCGAGCGCGCCGTGACCTCATCATCGGCGGCTTTCTCTTGTCCCTGGTCTTCATGGTTCCCGTGTTGGTGTCACATAACCTGACGATTGTTGCCCTCAGCCTGAGCGCGGCATTCTTCTTTGCCGAATCCACCATCGGACCCTTCTGGGCGATACCCATGGACATTGCTCCACGGTTCTCCGGCTCAGCCAGCGGGCTGATGAATATTGGCTCGGCGCTGGCGGCGGCCTTGTCACCGCAGGTGGCGTTCTATGTGACTAAGAGCAACAACTGGAACCTGCCGTTTATAGGCTGCATTGGCCTGTCATTATTCGGTGCGCTCATGGCCTATTGGATGAAGCCCAATGAAGTGCTGCCCGGCGCAGAAATGGGCGCGGTGCCAGCACGGGCGTAAGCTCGCAAAGGTATAAGCCCGTTAAAATTCGGCGGACTCTCGCAGAGGTCCGCCGAATAAACTCATCAGCTCCGCGAAAGTAGAGTGGCATTCAAAGATGCGTCCGGGCAGAAGCCTGGTAATGGCATTGCGCGCGGAAACCACCGCACGGTTCTCCCATTGTCCCACTTCGCCCAGCCAGCGTGAGCGCCATATGGCATTGCGTACGCGAGGGAAGCGCCGCGCCTCATACGCGCGAAAGCCCGCAGCAACGTCTTTTTCTTTACCAAGACAGTTGGCCAGCACCAGCGCGTCTTCCATGGCCATGCATGCGCCTTGCCCAAGATTCGGCGTGAGCGCGTGCGATGCATCGCCGATCAAAGTTGCTGGCCCCTTGCTCCATAAACGCATAGGCTGCTGATCGCAAGCCGCACTGAGCATGATGGCGGAAGGCTCTGTCGCGGCAATCAGTTCTGGAATTGGATTGTGCCACTTGCAGAATATTTCCTGAAGTCTTTCTTTAGGCCAGTCAGAGTGCTGAGGCAGCTCAGTTGAGTTGACCGTGGCATACCAGCAAACCTTATTTCCGCCGATAGCCAAGATGCCAAAGCGGCTGCCTTCTCCCCAGCTTTCACTGTTGTGTCCGACGAAGAAGTTCTCCGGCACATCCGCAATCCCGCGAAAAATAGCATAGCCGCGATACACCGGCCTGCTCGGCCCCACCAGCCGTCCGCGCATCCGCGAATAGATACCGTCAGCGCCCACCACGCCGTCACAAATCAATCGCTCACCATTGGTGAAGCGCAGATCAAGCTTGCTGCCAGCAAACTGCATGTCAGCCAGTTCGTGCCCCACGGCAAGTGACTCAGCTGGCAGCGCGTCAGCCAATACTCTCAGCAAGTGTGCACGATGAACACATACCGTAGGCGTTTCAGCTTCCGCTGTGCCAATCTCCATCAAAGTCTCGCCGCTTTGCGAGCGCACCAGAAACTGCGTTCCACTCTGCCCCTGGCTTGCAACAGCCTGCAACAACCCAAGCTGCTGCAGAACTCCTGTGCCATTGGGCCAGAGGCTCATGCCCGCGCCCGCTTCGCGCAAGTGGCTGGCCCGCTCAAAAACTTTTACGGCAAATCCTGCCTGATGCAGCGCCACCCCGGCAGCCACGCCGCCGATGCCCGCTCCAACGATCGCAATAGTCTTGTCTGACACCCTTGGGTCCAAATCCGTTTGCACCGGCGCCTTTAGGCACACCACTGCAAACCGTGAAGGCAATTTTCAATGATTGTTGTGAATACAATTGTAAACAATGTTCATCCGAGCGTGTCTGAGATAAGCAGCGGATAAGAATTATGAATGATTGGCACTGTTACCTTGATTCGCGGCATGCTCGTTTCGCATCACGCCGGGTTGACACACCATTCCTGCAAGCCATACATTCCGGACTGCGCGGTGATCAGCAGAGGCTGGTCTTCAAAAATCTTGCTACTTGAATCTGGAGCCTTTTATGAAATACGCTGCAAATCTATTTCTGCGCCTGGCTGTACTCAGCCTTTTTTCGCTCTCCGTTTTCTCGGCAACGGCCTGCGCCCAGGCAGCCGACAAGATCATCGTTTCCAAGACTGCTGATGTTGACGGCCTGAAGATGCACTATCTCACCATCGGCCACGGCAGCACCAATCTGATTCTGCTTCACGGCTACGCGGAAAACTCACACATGTGGCGGCCCATTATGCCCATGCTGGCCGAGAAGTTTACCGTGATCGCGCCTGACCTGCCCGGCATCGGCGAATCCGGCATTCCCGCCGCTGGCTTGGACATGAAGAGCGCTGCAACCACCATTCATGCGCTGGCCAAATCGCTGGGCATACAAAAAGCTGAAGTCGTGGGGCACGATATTGGCCTGATGGTTGCATATGCTTATGCCGCACAGTTCCAGTCAGAGACCACCAAGCTGGTTTTGATGGACGCCTTTCTCCCCGGCGTGGACGGCTGGGAAGCCGTGTATAACAATCCGGCGATCTGGCATTTCCGTTTCAACGGTCCCACGCCTGAGCTGTTAGTGAAGGGCCGCGAGCGCACCTATTTCGAACATTTCTGGAATGAGTTTGCCGCGGACAAAACCCATTCCATTCCTGAAGCCGACCGCAAACTTTATGCGGCAGCCTACGCCGCTCCCGGACGTATGCGCGCCGGCTGGGCATACTTTGTTTCCTTCCAGCAGGCGGCCAAGGATTTTGAGCAGCTCGCCAAGGCCAAGCTGACCATCCCAGTGCTTTCCATTGGTGGTGAGAAAGCCAACGGCGCAGTGCTGGGGCATCAGGTAAAGCTGGTGGCGAATGACGCAACTTTTGTTGTGCTCAAAAATACCGGCCACTGGGTGATGGAAGAAAACTTTAAAGAGACGAGCGCAGCGCTGCTGAAGTTTTTGTAATAGAGTTTTTCAAATTTCGTATCAGGGCCCGGGCTTCAACCGTGCCGTAAAAGCGGATAAAAGAAAGGGCTTTACCCTCTGTGTAGATAAAGCCCTTTCTTCCAAATCCGCGGTAAATTCTTTTGCCTCTCCGCGCCTTCGTGGTGAAAAAGGTTTTAGCTTTTCAGCAAAGACTGTTGATGTCTGCATTCTCCAGCCAGCGCTTAGGCGCGCCTTGCCTTGCCACTGTGAGCATGGCGCGGCCAATGCATTCTGTGGTGGTTACGAACTTGGGGAAGAGCAGCTTCAAGACTGGATAGAACGGTTTTATCACCGCATAAATAGCCCCGTACCAGGCCGTCTTGGTGCGAATCCCGTGGAGCGGCTGGATATATCCCGGACGAAACATGTAAGCCGCCTTAAACGGCATCTTAAGCAGGTCGTTTTCTGTTTTGCCTTTAACGCGCGCCCACATGCTGCGGCCTTGCTCTGTGCTGTCAGTGCCCGTGCCGGAAACATAAATAAATGTCATGGATGGATTGAGGCGGACCAGAGTCTGGGCCACCGCAAGGGTCAGATCATATGTGATGCGGCGATAGTCTTCTTCCTTCATGCCTACAGAAGAAACGCCGAGACAGAAGAAGCATGCGTCATAACCAGAGAGCTGGCCTTCAATCGGGGAAAGATTGGCAAGGTCTTTTTGCGCGATCTCCTGCAGCTTGGCGTGTTGCTGCCCGGTCACACTGCGGCCAATCGTTAAGACGCTCTCCACATCCGGCGCCAGCAGACATTCGCGCAGCACGCCCTGGCCAACCATGCCTGTCGCGCCAAATAGAATTACCTTCATCGTCTCTCCATGATTTTTCCTCGAATGGCGATTGGCCTGAGTGCCGGCAGCAGGGAATCAAGTCGTCTGCAATTTGCGAATAATAATGCTACATTGTGCAGTCATGAAAAAGCAGGCGTTGCCGGTCTTTATTTCTGCGTTGATTATTGCAGCCTTCATTTTTCTTGTGCCTGTCACCGGCTCTTGTCTGGGGCAGCCACAAAAACAAATCATGCCAAATCAATCTTCATTGCCACATGCTGAATTGAACGCTGAAGCCGCGCAGCGTTTCGCCCAACTGGCGCTGGATTGCGTACATAAAGAGTATCCCAATAAGCTGGCGCATTCCTTGAATAGCGACGCAGACGTCGCTCCGCCGCGCAAACTGACTCCGGCGTTTTATGGATGTTACGACTGGCACTCGTCCGTCCACGGACACTGGCTGCTTGCTCGGCTCGCCCGCACATTTCCCGATGCGTCGTTCACCCCCGCAGCGATTGCAGCACTAAAACAGAGCTTGACCAAACAAAACATCGCGCAGGAAGTGATCTACTTGAAAGCTGATGGGCGCGCCAGCTTTGAGCGTCCTTACGGGTTAGTGTGGCTTCTGCAACTAGGCGGCGAACTGCGCGAATGGGGCAAGACCGACGCCACAGCCCGCGAACTTTCAACCAATCTGCTGCCGCTGAAGCAAGCTGCCACCGAACGGCTGAAAACATGGCTACCCAAGCTCTCGCATCCAGTGCGCTCTGGCGAGCATAGCCAGACTGCCTTCGCTCTGGGTTTGATCATTGACTACGCGCGCAGCACCGGCGACCAGAGCTTCTTAGATAAAGACTTTCTCAACATGCTGCTCGGCAAGGCGCGTGAGTTTTATTCAAGCGACAAAAATTGTCCGCTGGCTTACGAGCCTTCAGGCGAAGACTTTCTCTCCCCGTGCCTGGCGGAAGCAGACGCCATGCGGCGCGTGCTTTCGCCTGCTGATTTTGCGCAATGGCTGCATCAGTTCATGCCGCAGATTTCCACGGGGGACTCATGGCTGCATCCAGAAAAATCACCCGACCAATCTGATCCCAAGCTCGCGCATATTGACGGCCTGAATCTCAGTCGCGCATGGATGCTGGAAGGCATTGCCTCTGGCTTGCCAAAGAATGATCCACGCATTGCTGTTTTAGAGCGGACTGTTGCAGCGCATCGCAATGCCGGGCTGGCCGCCGTAACCGGCGAACACTATGAAGGCGGACACTGGCTGGGAAGCTTTGCCGTGTATCTCACCACACGCAGAGGCATCGCCACGCGCTAGCTCTGATTGTTAAGCGTGCTCAGCGCCGATGCTGATACAGGCTCATCACGTTTCCACCGGGATCGCGAAACAGGGCCGTAAGCTCAGGTGCATGAGCGCCAACCGGCTCCACGATTTCGCAGCCAGCAGCTACGATCAGATCAATCGTCGCTGCAATATCATCCACCATAATAGAAACGACCATGCCGGAAGCTGAGGCGGGCTGGCGTCCAAGAAACCATGTGCCGCTCACTTGATTTACGCCGTCATCAAAACCCACTGAGCCATCGCCCCGCTTTCTCACGTCCCATCCAAAAATATTTTGGTAGAACTCCGCGGAGCGATCAATGTCCGCGGCAGGCATCTCGATATAGCAAATCTTGCCATTTCCAAACGTAGGAGCCATTTGTTTTTCCTTGAAAAGTTCTCACATAAGAACTAGGTGACTCATGCTAACGAGCCAACGTATCATCCCGCAACCTTAGTTCAGAAGTTCATTGCAGAGATTATGAAATTTGAGTTCTGAAAATTCAATGCTCTCAGCTGTCTTAACAAAACTAAGGCTTTTTTTACTTGCATTCATGCCGCCAAGAGGAGAATACTTTCAGCAACATAGCTTGAGAGTTAGAAAATAAGAATTAAGGTAAGACGGATTAAAATATATGCGTCCAGCAGTCCTTTCTATTTCCGGGGAAAGGGTGTTGTCCCCTATCCGCAACGCCGTTTTGGCGCATGCTGGATACGGTGTCATCCCCGTTTTTACGGTTGAAGCCGCTCTCAACATTCTGCGCTTTCGCCACGTCTGTGCCATTGTGATTGCCAACTCCGTATCCTTGCCAGACCGCCAGTTGGTGTGCTCTGAAGGGCATAATCGGCACGTGCCATCCGTGGTGCTCGATCCTTATGATCAGGGCGCGGAAGACCAATCTGAGCTGCATGTAAATCCGCTCGATGGCCCTGAAGCTTTTCTTGACGCGCTGGCCAGCCTGATGCAGCGCGATCATCGGCCATGCATTACCGGAGAGACTGCTAAACTGGCTTAAATGCCACGTAAAGCGCCACGTATAGTACCCCAGATTCCTTCGTCCCAAAATAAGCCTGGGCAAAATAGCCTTGTGTCATCA
>DASXZE010000358.1:0-4439 GCA_036502105.1 Candidatus Angelobacter sp.
GGCAAGGACAAGCCCAAGATTCGCGTGAAGTTTGAAAAGAACGAAACTGTCCGCATCACCGATGGGCCGTTTGCCAACTTCAACGGCATTGTGGATGACGTGAATGAAGATCGTGAGACGTTGAAAGTAATGGTTACGATTTTTGGCCGCGCCACACCGGTTGAGCTGGAATTTGGACAGGTAGAAAAAGTAGCGGCATAGTTTTGCGCAGGCGAGGGCGCCTGCGGTCCAAAAAAGATTTGTTCACAGGCAAGAGTGCCTGTGCCACATAAAAAGGCAGGATCAGGTAGACACAGATGGCACCTAAAAAAGTACAAACATCGGTTAAGTTGCAGATTGAAGCCGGCAAAGCTACGCCGGCTCCTCCGGTCGGTCCGGCCCTGGGCCAGGCGCAGATCAACATTATGGAGTTCTGCAAACAGTTCAACGCCCGCACCTCCAATAAAGAGATGGCAGGCTTGATTATCCCTGTGGTGATCACGGTCTATACAGACCGCTCTTTCACCTTCATCACCAAAACACCGCCAGCCTCGATTCTGTTGAAGCGGGCTGCGGGCATCGCCAAAGGCTCAGGCTCGCCGAATAAAGACAAAGTCGGCAAGGTGACGGAGAAGCAGGTTTCTGAGATCGCCAAGCAGAAAATGCCGGATCTGAACGCTGCCTCGCTGGAAACGGCGATCAAGAGTGTAAAAGGCACGGCGCGCAGCATGGGGATTGAAGTGGTAGGGTAGCAAATGGCAATTAGCCAAGCGTGGATTCACAAAACATGGATTTACGAGAAAAGCTGATTGCTAACTGATAAAAGCTGAGTGCTATCAATCGACAACACCACGGCGTCGGAGAAGAACCCGAAAGCGGTGGGAGATAAGGAAAAGTGAATGAGTCGCAAAACAGGTAAGAATGTTGATAAGGCCCGTGCAGCGGTGGAAAACCGCCAGTATCTTTTGACTGACGCGGTGCCGCTATTGCAAAAAGTAAAGTTTGCCAAATTCGACGAGACGGTTGAAGTCACGCTCCGTCTGGGCGTCGATCCTAAACACGCCGACCAGATGGTCCGCGGCACAGTGGTTCTGCCGCACGGTCTGGGCAAGTCGAAAAAAGTTCTGGTCATCGCCAGTGGTGAAAAAGTCCGCGAAGCCGAAGCTGCCGGAGCCGACATTGTGGGCGGCGAGGAGATGGTGGAAAAAATCCAGAAAGAAGGCTGGACGGATTTTGACGCCGTGATCTCAACGCCTGACATGATGAAGTCCGTGGGTAAGCTGGGTAAAGTGCTCGGTCCCAAGGGCCTGATGCCGAACCCGAAGACCGGCACCGTGACCTTTGATATTGCCAACGCAATCAAGGAAATCAAGGCCGGTAAGGTTGAATTCCGTACGGACAAGACCGCGCTGGTGCACGTGCCGGTAGGCAAGATTTCGTTTACCGCGGACAAGCTGGTGGATAATGCCACTGCCGTGATTTCAAGCGTGATTCGAGCCAAGCCCTCAGCGGCCAAAGGTAAATACATCAAGGCTGCGTATATTTCGTCCACCATGGGGCCTGGCATCTCCGTGGATACCACGCCGGTAGAAACTGCGGCTAAGGCGTAAGTCCCGCGATATTGCGATGCGGGACCGAAG
Source organism: Candidatus Angelobacter sp. (assembly GCA_036502105.1). Taxonomy (GTDB): domain Bacteria; phylum Acidobacteriota; class Terriglobia; order Terriglobales; family Acidobacteriaceae; genus Angelobacter. The sequence continues at coordinate 1,620 of DASXZE010000358.1, forward strand.
AGTCCCGACTCAAGAAAAGGATCTCTAGACATGGCTGTTACAAAAGCGAAAAAAGCGCAACAGATTGAAAAACTCAATCAGGACCTGCAGAACGCCAGCAGCATGATTGTGGGCACATTTTCCAAGCTCACGGTAGGCAAGGACTTTGAGCTGCGCAAGACCGTGCGCTCGGCCGGCGGCAAGTATCAGGTGGTTAAAAACACGCTGGCCAAGCGGGCGTCAGAGGGTACGCAGGTAGCGGAAGCATTGAAGGGGCTGAAAGGCGTCTCTTCCATCGCTTACACCAGCGGCGACCCCGTGGCTCTGGCCAAGGCACTGAGCAAGTATGTAGACGATAACCCGGAATTTTCATTTAAATCTGGCGTGCTGGAAGGCCGCGTGATCTCGACCAAAGAGATCAAAGCGCTGGCCAGCCTGCCGTCGAAGGAAGAGATTTACGCCAAGCTGCTGTTCCTGATGAATTCTCCGGCACAGCGTCTGGTTACGGTCATGAACGCTGTAGGCCGCGATCTGGCTGTGGTTGTGAGCCAGGGCGTGGAGAAGAAGAAGTTTGGCGGCGCAGCTCCGGAAGCGGCAACCCCGGAAGCAGCAGCACCAGCTGCGGAGCCTACGGCAGTCAATAGTCAGGTTACCGACTAGTTCGGCAAAAGTTTTTTCCAGGGGACCTCGTGCGGCCTTTGGATAACGGTTTTATCGCTGTCTGAGCTTCAACGTGGCGCTAGTCTGGGCGCATTGGAACATGTTGAAAGGACGCAGCGACCTTAGCACAATATATTTATTTAAAGAGTGGAGAGACACATGGCAGATTTACAGCAGTTAGAAGATTCAATCGTAGGGTTGAGCCTGCTTGACGCAGCCCAGCTCGTAAAGAAGCTTGAAGAGCGCCTTGGCGTTTCAGCAGCGGCAGCAGCCCCAGTGATGATGGCTGGCGGTGGCGGAGCAGCGGCAGCCCCGGCGGAAGAAAAGACCGAATTTACCGTGGTCTTGACCGGAGCTGGTGCCAATAAGATCAATGTAATCAAGGCAGTACGTGAAGTTACTAGCCTTGGCCTGAAAGAAGCCAAGGATCTGGTGGATGGCGCTCCGAAGAACGTGAAAGAAGGCGTTTCCAAGGAAGAAGCAGAGACCATCAAGAAGAAATTCGTCGATGCCGGAGCTACCGTCGAGATTAAATAACGGTTTAGGCCGTTATTCCTGAGCGCGATGGCGCGTAAAGGGCTTCTGGAGAAGGGTTTAGGGGCACGTGACAGGCCGTGCCCCGATTTTCCCTTGCATTTTTGTTGCATTTTTATCTCCAAGGGGTTGAATCTTAGGGATGACTTCTGTTATCAAATAGATACGGTAGTTAATCTTCCAACCGAAGTTTTCACATTTTTGACGCAGGACAGGCGTGGTGCTCCAGCAATATTCGCCTTGCTCAGGAGTCGTAGCCAGACCTGCCAGTTGTTTGTTCTTTTGAACAGGTCCGCCATGGGCGGACAAAGAACGGTCTTACTCACACGGGCGCGGATAAAGACATTTTAGACATCGCATATCGCTGTAACGGCGTCAACGGAGATTCTTGTCTCCCGTTGGCGCGATTCGTTTTTTCCGCCGTCTCTGCAATCTGGCCGCTGCTAACGCCTGAAAAAGCGCGTTAGTTTACATAGTCTGCACACAAGGTTTGCGAAGCGAAAACCTGCTTCCAGCAAATCGTTACGTCCGCCGCGCAACAAGCGGACTGAAGCAAAGTTGCAAAGTCTAGGAGTTACTCATGCCGAATAAAACTGGCCAACCCCGTTATCGTCTCGACTTTTCAAAGATTCCGGTAGCCCTGCAGATCCCGAACCTGATTGAAGTACAAAAGCGTTCGTATGATCGTTTTCTGCAAATGGACAAACTGCCGAGCGAGCGTGACGACAGTGGTTTGCAATCCGTTTTTCAATCCGTTTTCCCCATCACTGATTTCCGCAACGTTTCCGAACTGGCGTTCGTAGATTTCGCCATTGGCAACTGGGAATGTAAGTGCGGCCACCTTAAAGGTCTGCATCACCTGCGTACTACCTGCCGCAATTGCGGCAATACAGTTATTACCGATCCGTTTCACCCGGGCGATGTGCTTTGCCAGAAGTGCGGAACGTACAACGCCAACACGCCTGACTTTTGCAACAAGTGCGGCGACCCGGTAGGCCTGCAATTGAAATATGACGTGGCTGAGTGCGAAGAGCGAGGTATGACTTATTCCGCGCCGCTCAAGGTCACGATACGTCTTACGATTTACGACAAGGACCCGGAGACCGGCAACAAGAGCATTCGCGACATCAAAGAGCAGGAAGTTTTCTTCGGCGATATTCCGCTGATGACGCAGAACGGTACCTTCATCATCAACGGTACTGAGCGCGTGATTGTCAGCCAGTTGCATCGTTCACCCGGCGTCTTCTTTGAGACCGCGAACAACCGCACTTATTTTCTGGGCAAGATCATTCCTTATCGCGGCTCATGGGTTGAATTTGAGTACGACCAGAAGAACGTGCTTTATGTGCGTATTGACCGCAAGCGCAAATTCCTGGGCACCATCTTTTTGCGCGCCCTGGGACTGCGTTCGGACGAGGATATTCTCCGCACGTTCTACACAGTGGACCGCATCAGCCTGAAGGACAAGAAGCTGCGCTGGACGCTGGAAACCGGCATTGAGCGTCCAACGAACCTGCTGGGACTCAAGCTGGCCAGCAGCATTAAAGACAAGAGCGGGCATGAAATTGCCCACTCAGGCCGCAAGATTTCACCGGCCATTTTGAAGGAAATTCAAAAAGCCAAGATCACTGAGATCGATATCGACAC
>DASXZE010000359.1:0-8942 GCA_036502105.1 Candidatus Angelobacter sp.
TGCGAAGGCTGCCGGCAGATCATCTGGAAAAAAGAGCTGGAAGACAATCTAAATGTCTGCCCCAAGTGCGAATACCACTTCCGCATTGGCTCCGCTGAGCGCCTCATGCTGCTGCTGGATGAAGACAGCATTGAAACGCAGGATGAAAGCCTGGAATCCACCGACCCGCTGAATTTCTCTGATACACGCCCCTACAAAACGCGCCTGGAAAAGAGCAAAGCTGCCAGCGGCCTGAAAGATGCCATTATTAATGCCACGGGAACCATGAATGGCCGCCCAATCATTGTGAGCGCCATGGAATATTCGTTTATCGGTGGCAGCATGGGAGCCGTTGTGGGTGAAGCAATTACCCGGGCCGTTGAGCGTGCGATAAGAGATCGCAAGCCGATTATCGTAGTTTCTGCCTCCGGCGGAGCGCGTATGATGGAAGGTGTAGTCAGCCTCATGCAGATGGCCAAAATTTCCGCTGCGCTGGCACGGCTGGATTCCGCGAAGATTCCATACATTTCCGTTCTAACCGATCCCACCACTGGCGGCGTGACCGCTTCTTACGCCATGCTGGGCGATCTCAACATCGCAGAGCCCGGAGCACTGATTGGCTTTGCCGGTCCGCGCGTGATTGAGCAGACCATCCGCCAGAAATTGCCGGAAGGTTTCCAGACCAGTGAATTTCTGATCTCACACGGAATGCTGGATGCCGTAGTCCATCGCAAGGACATGAAGTCTTACATTGCACGAGCCCTTGATTTCATGGCGCCAAAGGCTGCCTGAGCCGTGCCTGTTACCTACGAATCTGCCGTACAAAATTTATTAGCGCTGGGCCATGAGCTTGCGTCCAATCGCAAGTTTGACTTGGCCCACATGCGGCGGCTGGCAGAAGAGTTGGGTAATCCGCAACGCAAGCTGCCGAGCGTGCTGATTGCCGGAACCAACGGCAAAGGCTCAACGGCCGCTACGCTGGCCAGCATTGGACAAGCCGCAGGCTATCGCACCGGACTCTACACCTCGCCTCATCTGGTGCGGGTGAATGAACGCATACAGATCAAACACGAACAAATCAGTGACGCCGAATTCACCATGGTTTACGAACGTGTTGAAGCCGTGGCGCATGACCTAGTTGAGCGCGGTGAACTGCCGTGGCATCCGAGTTTTTTTGAGATGCTTACCGCCATGGCGTTTGAATACTTTGCCAGCGCCGGCGTGGAGTTGGCCGTGCTTGAAGTAGGACTAGGCGGCAGGCTAGATGCAACAAATATTTCCGATCCCTGCATTTCCGTAATCACCGATATTGATTTTGATCACCAGATGTTTCTGGGCAACACGTTGCCGGAAATTGCTCGCGAAAAGGCTGGCATCATTCGCGCTAAGGGAACGGTTGTTCTGTTGCCGCAGCATCCGGTGGTAAATGAAACGCTGGGTACAGAAATTATGGGCCGCGATGCCCATGCCATCAGCGCCGTGAAATATGTGCCGCCACTCACGCCGGGCGCAGACTGTGAAATGGCTGGCGCTGCCGGCAACAAATTTCCTCTGGCAGTGATGGGTGAAGAAATCACCGTTGATTTCCCGCTGGCTGGTCGCCACCAACTGCGCAATCTTGCTTTGGCGATTACCGCAGCAGAGCAGCTCAACCAATGCGGATTTAAAATATCGGCAAAAAACATTGAGCAGGGCATACGCATGACGCGCTGGCCCGCAAGATTCCAGGTGATCCCGGCAGAAGATGGGTCGCCTGAAATTGTGCTCGACGTCGCGCATAATCCAGCAGGCGCATGGGCACTGCGCTCCGCGCTTTCCACTTTTTATGAAGACCGTCCGCTCACTTTTATTTTTGGTTCCATGCGAGATAAAGCCATCAACGAGATTGCCGATATCCTGTTTCCGCTGGCCGAGCGCGTGATTGCCACGCAGGCGGACAATCCGCGCGCAGCAACGCCGGAAGAGATTGCAACGCACGGAGCGCATACGCAAACGGAAGTCTTGCTGGCGAAATCAGTGCAGGCGGCTCTTGAACAGGCACGCCAACTCGCCGGCAAAAAGGGCGTGATTGTGATTACCGGTTCTATTTATATTGTGGGAGAGGCGTTAAGTATCTTTTCCCGCAAACCAGTTCGACAGAGTGTTTAACGTGCCAGAGATCGTTCAAACAAAGACCGTCCAAGCAGAAGTCGCGCACCAGGCCACTACCGGAGGCTTGAGCCATCTTCTGTCTCGGCTGCGTTCTTACTTCATCATAGATCCGCTGGTCTGGCTTTACACTGTTGTGCTGGGAACCATTTCTCTACTCATTTCACTCTTTGACCGTTCCGGCGTGATCCAGCACCGCATTGCGCGGCTGTGGGCGCAGATGATTTTGTGGACCATGGGTGGCAAGGTGCAGGTGGAAGGCATGGAGCGGATCGATACCGCGCGTGCGCAGGTTTACGTGGTGAATCATCTTTCGGCAGTCGATATTCCAGTGCTGTACGCTCACCTTCCTTTTCAGTTCAGAATCCTCGCCAAGAAAGAACTTTTCCGTTATCCGTTTATGGGCTGGCATTTAAAGCGCTCAGGGCAGATCCCCGTGGTGCTGGAAAATCCCAAGGCAGCTGTGCGCAGCCTGAATCTGGCTGTGGCTGCGCTTAAAGACAACATGTCGATGGTGATATTTCCCGAAGGCGGCCGCTCACCCAACGGACAACTCCAGCCCTTCATGGGCGGAGCATTTTATGCGGCCATCAAAGCCCATGCGGATATCGTCCCCATGGCGCTGGTTGGAACCTACGAAATGTTGAAGATGAATACATGGCACATCAAGCCCTGTCCGCTGCACCTGGTGGCGGGTGAGCCAATTCACACTGTTGGCATGACAAATCGCGATGTGGAGAGAGTGACAGAGCAGGTGCAGGCAATCATCGGCGAACTTTATTATTCCCGCTGCATGGTTCCTGATTTGCGCGCGGCCACTCCAGCAGCAATGAACCCTGCAACGAACGAATCAAAACAGTAATTGTGGGACGAAAAGACTGCAATACGACGGAAATGATTGCGATGAAGCCAAGAATAGCCATACCGGAGCCATGTTCTTACGACCTGGAATATAGCGGACGCGCTTTGCCGCCATATCTGCGAGCGGTAGAATTTGCTGGCGGCGAGCCGGTAATTGTTCCGCTGAAAAGCTCGCCGGAAGAGACTGCCAGAATCGTTGCCTCTTGTGCAGCCATTCTGCTGCCGGGCAGCAAGGCAGATGTTGATCCGCAGAAATACAACGCAGAGAAACACCAGGAGACTGCTCCAGCGGACCAGCCGCGCGACTCCGCCGACGAGCTTTTACTGCAAGACGCTTATAACCTCCGCAAGCCGGTCTTTGGCATCTGCTATGGCCTGCAATCTTTAAACGTGTGGCGGTCAGGCACGCTGGTTCAGCACATTGAATCCAAGGTAAATCATAGCCCCGGAACTAAAGTTGAGAATGCTCATCAGGTGGTGGTGGCCGCGGATTCTCTGCTGGGAAAAGAGATTGCTGACGGACAAGCAGGCAAGCTTGTCGCTGTCAATTCCAGTCATCACCAATCGGCTGATGTCATAGGCGACGGCCTGCGTGCCGTGGCTCGCTGCTCAGAAGACAACGTGATTGAAGCCATTGAAGGAACGTCACCGGAGCACTATGTTTTAGCGGTGCAGTGGCATCCAGAGCGGACGTTTGAGCAGGACAAATTTTCTGGCAATTTGTTTAAGACATTCATAGAAGCAGCGCGGCAGTGGAGCGATCAGCGCTCCTAAGCCCATCTTTTGTAATCAGCATTCCGTCCCGCGCTTGCGCATCTGCCCGGTTGTTCCGTATCGTACTTCCCATGCCGGAAAAAGGCGTTGTTCTGTCACTGGAGAATCGAGTCGCCGTCGTTACTGGCGGTTCGCGCGGGATTGGCGCAGCGATTGTAAGACTGTTTACCCGCGCCGGCGCGCGTGTGGTCTTCAATTATCAAAAGGCCAGCAAACAAGCTGAAGATCTCTCCTGGGAGTGTGGTGGCGAGAAACAATGCGTTGCCGTGCAGGCTGAGCTTGCATCCAGTGAAGCAGCTAAGCCAATGATTGATGCGGCTATCCAGCATTTTGGCAAAGTAGATATCCTGGTGGGCAATCATGGCGTGTGGCCGCCTCATGATGCGCCGGTTGATCAAATGTCTGACACGCAGTGGCGCACCACGCAAGCTATCAATGTTGACAGCCTTTTTGGTCTGGTGAAACATGGCGTAGCGCAAATGAAAAAGCAGCGCACTGGAGGCCATATAGTATTAATCAGCTCCACGGCGGGGCAACGCGGAGAGGCTTTCCACTGCGATTACGCTGCCAGCAAAGGCGCCATTATCAGCATGGTAAAAGGGCTTTCAACCGAGCTGGCGCGTGACGGAATCTATGTGAATTGCGTGGCTCCGGGCTGGGTGGAAACAGACATGGCCGCGCCCGCCCTGCATGACGCTGAAATCAGTAAGCGCGTTTATAGCACCATTCCACTGGGACGAGCGGGCAAGCCGGAAGAAATTGCTGCCTCAGTTTTATTCTTATGTACGGCGCATGCGGGCTTTATTACCGGCGAGATACTAAATGTAAATGGCGGCGCGGTGCTAATTGGTTGATTTTTTCGCAGTAGCGATTCGGCTTTTTCTGCATCTAAGAGAATATTGAACCCATGAGAATTCTTGCAGTTGTTTGCCTGTGCGTGGCCAGCTTGTATGGCCAGCAAAATCCCGCTGCACCGCCCGCCGTTACCGAGCAGAGCAACCAGCAAAAGGCGCGCGCCGTGATTGACCAGATGATTCAGGCGCTGGGCGGCCAGACGTATCTCACGGTTCAGGACTCCTACGCCGAAGGCCGCTCCGGCAGCTTTCACAATGAAACGCTGGAGGGATACGGTCTCTACTATCGCTTCTGGAAATGGCCTGATAAAGAGCGCACCGAACTCACCAAGCAGCGAGACATCGTGGATCTCTATCTGGGCCCGCAAGCGTATGAAATAACTTATAAAGGCATTCGCCCTCTCGATCCGCAAAAGGATGAGAAGCTGGGCCAGGCTTTATTGCGCCGGCGCTATACGCTGGAGATCGTCCTGCGGCAGTGGCTCACCGAGCCCGGCGTTTTGCTGTTGGATGAAGGCCCGGGGATTTCTGAAGGCCATCTGGCGGAGAAGATCACCATCATGAACTCGAAGAATGAGTCGGTAACTCTGTACGTGGATCCAACCACGCATTTGCCACTGGAGAAGCGCTTTTCCACGCGCGATCCGCGCTACCGCGAGCGGGACGAAGAAAGAACGATCTATGGCGACTGGAAACTGATTCAAGGCGTAAATACGCCACGCATTACCGTGACCAAGCGCAATGGCGAGACGCTTTCCCAGCAGATTATTTTGAACATTACTTACAATAACCATCCGGCCGACGCGCTGTTTGATCCCACTGTGGCCAAGATTAACCCTGTAAAAGATAGTAAGTAGTTTCTTGCGGTTTTGTTGGGCAAAGCCACGATCTGTGGCTTTGCCTAGTAAATACCGATTCGTGGCTATTTGTTAGGCAGAATACTGAATTATTGGGCAACTCACGGCGTATAGGTAAACTCTTGCGTGTGGCTGTAAATAGATTCACCAAAATTTATATCCCACTCATTTGCTTTTGATTCCAACTCGTCAATGGAACCCTTGGCCAGCCTGCGAAAGCCGGAATCGTCACACATGACCATCTCTAGTCCGCGTATAGTGGCTGAATTTAATTTCCCCGCAGAGACAATTAGATGTGCTGCGAGTGACGCTAATTGACTAATCGGCAAGGGCTTATAGTATTTTTCCGACCAGAATACTGCTGGATTTACAGTGTCACCAATAACACACTTGTCGTTGATCTCGGAACAGTCTGTCCCTCCCCCGGTCATAGTACCCACGTCCAACACAAATAGCCGTGGCTTTGACTTAACAGAAACAATAAGACATTGTGCCTGTCCACAACCGTCACCCCGCATATCCTTTGCAATATCTCGAATAGGAAAGGTGGGAAAGTGCCAATTACCATCTGGGATATGGTCAATAATGCTGTCAGCAATCGTGTGTGCAAGCACCATGTCCCTTGCGCAACTAATTGCAAGTCTGTGCTCGTGATTAATTCTTATTTTCGTGCTGCCATTTGTGTGACGTACTTTCTGCCCACGTTGTAATTTTGTGTCACTAGCAAGGACAATACCATCCGTGCCAATCATCCCAATCTGTATCGTCATAGGCTGAATCATCCATTCGCAAACTGTACGGTAACATTGACAATACTACTGAAATACATATATACTTAATCCTGCTATAAAAGGTTTAGGCTTCCGTTCTAAGCCCTCCCAATGTAGTTATCCGTTACTCCCATACGTTTCAAACATAATTCCTAGTGAAGCCCGACGTGTGTCTGGTCGGGTAATGGACTGTAACCAGCAGCCCACTACCCGCCGTTGCGCGGAAAGGGAATACGTTGTTTACGCGCCATTTTAAAAGGCTGCGGGTAGTGGTATTCATCATCGCTTACGCGGATGAAATCATTATCATCGCAGTTACCATAGCCGCTACATACCTCATCAGTTAACCGAACTCACCAGCGGCTTCGTTACAAGCGGAGTCGCTGTTTTATTTCTTTGTCTTTTTGCTATCCGACTTGCGGGGCGTATTCCAATAAGGCGATTTGCACTTTGGGCAAACTTTGGGTTCCTCATCATTCCCTTGGCGGGGAACCCAAACATGCTCACAGCGTTCGCACTGGTAGCCCTGTAACATAATTTTGGCCATATCAGTATGGTACGACCAAAGCTGTATTCCGTCAAGTAATATACTTGTGATATTTCACTTGACATCATATATACCTATTAGTAATATACCTCTCATAAAGAGAGGGCTTATGGAAACGAGAGAACAGCGTGGAAAAGTTATCGCGGAAACAGCGCAAATCAAGAAGAACGGCCAAACGAGATGGCTTGTTCCTTCGCAGAACAGCAGCTCTCGCTATTTTGTTGATCTTGCCAATGTTGATGAACCCATTTGCTCCTGCCCCGACTTTGAAGAGCGGCGTATGCCCTGCAAGCATATTTATGCCGTTGCCTATTTCGTAGTGCAGCAAACCAATCCCGATGGCAGCACCACGGTTACTGAGGCGGTGACTGTCACAAAACGCAAGACTTACCCACAGAACTGGCCAGCCTACAACGCTGCCCAAACCTGTGAGCAGGATAAGTTTCAAGAGTTGTTGCGCGATCTCTGCTCTGGCATTCAGGAACCAGTCACACAGAGGCGTGGAAGGCCCAGCTTGCCCTTGCGGGATGCGGTGTTCTCTTCTGCCTTCAAAGTCTATTCCTGCTTCTCTGGTCGCCGTTTTATGAGCGATCTCAGAGAGTCGCATAGGCGCGGTATGATCTCCCGCGTTCCCTGCTATAATTCGATTTTCAATTACCTTGAAGACGAAGGATTCACTCCCATACTGCTCGAACTGATTAGACAGAGCAGTTTGCCTCTGGCCAGCGTGGAAGTTGATTTTGCAGTCGATTCCTCTGGCTTCGGAACATCCCGCTATATCCGCTGGTATGACCACAAATACGGCAAGATGATGCAAAAGGCACAATGGATAAAGGCGCACGTTATGTGCGGAGTCAAGACGAACATCATTACCGCCATTGAGATTGACGACGTACATTCTGGAGACAGCCCCATGCTGCCCAAGCTGGTTAACGCCACGGCGAAGGCTTTTACGATCTCTGAGGTTTCTGCCGATGCCGCCTATGGTGGTGCGAAGAACGTGGCCGCGATTACCGCACACAATGCAACGCCGTTTATGGCTTTCAAACGGAACACAACGGGCAAGGCTTCCGCTTTGTATGAGCAAATGTTCCACTACTTCATGTATAAGCGCGAAGAGTATTTGCAGCACTACCACAAGCGTTCCAATGTCGAATCGACCTTTTCCATGATGAAACGGAAATTCGGGGACTCGCTGCGCAGCAAGACTGATACCGCGCTGGTCAATGAGGCGCTTTGTAAGGTGCTTTGTCATAATCTCGTAGTCTTGATTCACGAAATGTGCGAACTCAATATCGAAGCAACTCTCTGGAATAATTAGACTAACTCAGAGGCTTCACACTCTATACAGACGGCCTCTGACCTTTGTGCAAGTTTCCTGATATGTCCTGAATAAATATTAGCGGTTGTGCCGTCATCAAGGGTTTCGGGAAGGGCCACATAATCTTCCAAAAGATTGCGGCCTTTCAAAAAATTAAGCCATCGTTCGGCTGGGTCTGCTGTATCTCTAACGCTTTTTGACAGTCTGGCACTAAGTACGGGAGAGGCTATGAGCATCGTGCCAGCTTTGGTTAGCAAAGCGCGGAATTTTTCTGTGCATATATCAACACTCCATCGTTCTTGCGCTGGTCTGCCCCATCTGTTCCATGTGGCCATTACGAATTGTGACTCCCCTGAAAACTGTGCAGCTAGCTTTGCCCAATCTTCCGCACCATTGCGCTTCGGTTGGACATCCGCTTTTATGTGTGGCTTAACAGCCGTTACCCAATACGCATGAGCCAACACGGCAACGAGCAAAGAACTCAAGAATATAAAAATAGAAATCAGGGGATGTGTTGCAATAAACCCCAACAAAAGTGGCACTATGTTCGCGTATATCTTGCCAGCGTATTCCTTGCTGGTATCTTCCGCCCAAGAGACGATGAAATGCTGAAGAAGGGCACATGTGACAATTAACAAGGTGCCCACCACAGCCGCAGCCGCGCCTTGCCGTGGTTTGGAACGGGCGTACACCAGAAGGTTTTTGATTTTCCCCAGAACTGAGTGCTCGGACATGGTGACTTTTTCCTTTGCCCCATTATCCATTGCAGCTGTAATATTTGGGCAAACGCCCTAATTATTGGGCAGATGCCATTTGTTAGGCAAAGCCACG
>DASXZE010000360.1:0-3404 GCA_036502105.1 Candidatus Angelobacter sp.
AATCACCGTGGGAGCATCAAAAACCAATGGCACGCCCAGCCGGCTGGATGACACAGTTGCCAGCTACAGTTCAAAAGGACCAACGCTTCTCGACCACATCTCAAAGCCGGACCTGGTAGCGCCGGGCAACAGAATTGTTTCTTTAGAAGCTCCGGGAAATGCCCTGATGGCACTGACTGGAAGCCTGAAGATACAGCCGATCAGCACTTGCATACTGGGCATCTGCATTACAGGCGCCAACGGAAAGTACATGCAGCTGAGCGGAACCAGCATGGCGACACCGATTGTTGCCGGCGCGGCTGCCCTAATGTTGCAGAAAGATTCAACACTTACACCGGACACGATCAAAGCCCGCATGATGAAGACTGCATGGAAGGGATATCCAACCAGCAGCTGGGGCTATGACAACAAAAATGTCGGTTACTTCTCACAGTATGACGTGTTCACGATTGGCGCAGGTTATCTGGATCTGGACGCCGCAATGAAGAGCACAGACGTGGTCAATGGTGGATCGCCTTCACCGAAAGTGAACTTCAATGCGACCACCGGACAAGCCACGCTCAGCAACAGCCTTTCCATTACATGGGGCAACAGCATTACGTGGGGCAGCTCGATTGTCTGGGGTAACTCAATTGTCTGGGGCGGAAACTCGGTCCTAAGCGATTCGATTATCTGGGGTAATTCGATTGTCTGGGGACAGAGCAGCATCAGCGGTAACAGCATTATCTGGGGACAATCTGTTTCGTCAAACACGGCGATTACAGCCCTGAGCGACAGCGAGGACGGAGAGAACTAAACATGCCGAAGTCATTTTCAGCGCGAATGTTCGTGGCGTTGATTGTAATTTCGGGCCTCCTGGTACTCGGGAACGCTTTACTCAGTGCCAGGTCCGTACCAACGGGACGCTTTGTTTCCTTCCTGCTGGTAGCATGCCTCGCCGCAAGACTTAAGATTAAGCTTCCGGGATTGACCGGAACCATGTCAGTAAATTTACCGTTCATCCTGCTGGCAGCAGCAGAAATGAACGCCACAGAAGCTTTAACGGTGGGCCTGATCAGCACGATTGTTCAATGCCTGCCCCGGGGGAAACAGAAGATCAATCCGGTGCAAGCAGCATTTAGCTGCAGCACAATCATGCTGGCTGTAGCAGTAACCAGATTGATTTTCGTTGCACCTGCGGTAGCCGCAGTAGTTCCATCAGCGCACGTAAGGCTGGCGGTGGCGGCAATAGGATATGCGCTGGTGAACACGATCCCAATTGCAATTGTGATTGGGCTGACTGAAGCCGTAAGCGCATGGAAGACGTGGATCGAGATGTTACAACTCTCGTTTCCATACCTGGTAGCGAGCGCAGGGGTTGCCGGCCTGGCTCTTACGGTGACGCCAGAAATTGCATGGCAGGTTCCATTGGCTGTGCTTCCGGTGATGGCGGGTATCTTCCAGTCTTACAGAAGATATTTTGTGGCAACAGCAGCGGCCGCGGAGAGCAGTATCGAGGTGCAGGCGAGCGGTATGGCTGCTGGAGCGCACGTATAAATAAGTTTTGCAATTGGTTCGCAAAGTTGGTGGGTAGGTCCGTCACGCAAACGGCCGCCAGAAGATTGGCGGCTGTTTTTTTGATGCCTGAAATCCTGGTTGTTTGAAATCTTTGATAGTTAAAATCTTTGATAGTCAAAATCATGGCAATGACAGCTGGTTTCCAATGCGCAGGATGTGGCGAGTGGAATGAGACGAGCGTGGACTCATCTGCCGGAACGCGCCAGGAATATATAGAAGACTGCCAGGTGTGCTGCAAGCCAAATTTGCTGCGCGTGAGTTGGGACATGTCTGCCGCGGAATACACGATCAGCGCAGAGCTTGAATAGTTCAAAGTATAGATTGTGAAGGTCGAGAGAGCTTTCTTGAGATAGAAAAATGAAGTTAAGTAAAGCCTTCAGCCTTTTGTCTTACAGATTTTATCTTTGAGTAGTATGTTTTTCATGTTATCTTCTGGCAAATGCCCGATTCAATTTTGCCCCGAACTACGCCACAGTTCACTACTGCCGAATATTCAAATGATGCTGATCGTTGTGCTGGATGCCAGCAACCGATTACAGCGCGTTATTTTCGCGCCAATAACAGAACGGTATGTGAAGGATGCGTGCAGCAGCTGAAGCGCAAACTTCCAAGAGACTCCCATAGTGCCTATACGCGTGGTCTGCTGCTTGGAGTTGGCGCTGCCATTCTTGGCATGATTTTGTATGCAGCGTTCACGATTATTACTGGCCTCTATATCGGCTATGTTTCACTGGCGGTCGGCTGGCTGGTAGGCAAGGGGATGATGGTGGGATCCAAAGGGATAGGCGGAAGGCGCTACCAGATTGCGGCCGTGATCCTGACTTATGCCGCTGTTTCCATGGCTGCGGTGCCGATTGGCATTTCTTATCAGATGAAAAGAGAGGCGGCGCGGGCCCATGCGGCGCAGGCAAAATCGCAGCAAGCTTCTTCAGATAATCAGACAGGCAGCTCAAATCAAGTGCCGGTGAAACCCAAGCCAAACAAAGGCGACATTCTTTTGCGGTTACTGATGATTGGTCTTGTTTCGCCCTTTCTGGAACTGCAAGATCCGATCCATGGAATTATTGGACTGATTATTTTGGCAGTGGGCATACGCATTGCGTGGAGAATAACGGCAGGCTCGCGCAACATTAATATTCAAGGACCATACGAGAGGTCTGTTGCCGCACCTGGTGTGAGATGATGCAACGTGGAGGCCGTGGCTGATCTGTGTCCTTGTTTAGTTCTGAATTAGCGCAAAAATGTCAACGATGTGCCCTGGAGATTCCGCCCGGGGTGCTGGAGTGTCCGCAGTGCCGCACGCTGGTGCATAGCGACCAAATGGAGCAGTTGGCCGCGCATGCCCGCTCTCTGGAAGCTCATGGCGATATTCAGGAAGCTCGCAAGCGCTGGCTGGCTTGCCTGCCTCTGCTTCCGCCGCAGTCAACACAAGCGGAATGGATTCGCAACCACGTGCGCGACCTGGACAATGGTGGTCTTCCGGAACAACCTGCTGCTACAAACCCGAATGCCAATCAGGTTCCGCAATGGGCAAAGCGCCTCGGCCCTCTTGCTCCTATTGTTCTGGCGCTGACAAAACTCAAATTCCTATTGAGTTTTTTAGCGTTCTTTGGCACCTATTGGGCGTTTTGGGGCTGGAAGTTTGGCCTGGGCTTTGCCGTCATGATATTGATCCACGAAATGGGGCACTATATTGACATTCGACGCCGGGGACTTCCCGCGGATATGCCAATGTTTCTGCCCGGGCTCGGTGCCTATGTGAAGTGGAGAGCGCTGGGAGTTTCTCTGGAAACTCGCGCTGCTGTGAGCCTGGCTGGGCCGCTGGCAGGATTTTTTGCCGCGGCGAT
>DASXZE010000361.1:0-7119 GCA_036502105.1 Candidatus Angelobacter sp.
CTGTGATTTAGCAGGAGGTAATGCTTGTCCCAGTGTTTTAACTTCCGCATGCGAGGGCAGATGAGTTCCAGTGGAAGACAATGTTTGCCCCTGTGTTTCAACGTTCGCAGGCGGGGGCGGCTGCGGTCCATCTATTTCTGATGTCTCTTCAGCGGCGAGCGCAGGCACAGCAATCTCGGGCAGCTCTTCCCAGAAAAATTCTCGACGGTCCAGGATTTTGCCGCCGCGCATATGAAAGACATTCACCGCTAGCATGTCATTTTCATAGTGATAGCCAAATACATCCTGGTCATCACCTTCGGCGGCGGCCATGCGCTGCTTTTCCTGAAGTTGGGCGACGGTGGAGAGCATGTCTCGGTAGCGCGCGGCGCGTTCATATTCCTGCTGGATTGCGGCTTCGTCCATGCGGACGCGCAGTGACTTTGCCAGGTCGGTCTGGCGGCCTTCCAGCAAAAGCTGCACGTCGCGCACGGCTTCCAGGTAGGCCTCTGGAGTGGTCAGGTCTTGCACGCAAGGGCCAAGGCATCGTTTGATATAGAACTGCAAACACGGCCGCAGATGGTAACGCGTGAGGTCAACTTTGCAGGAAGGAATCAGAAAACTGCGGTGAATCAGGTCAACAATCCGGTAAGCCAGGTTGCCGGGAAAATATGGGCCGTAATAATGGCTGCCGTCTTTACGCAGCCGCCGTGTTACGTACACCCGCGGATAGCGCTCACCCAGCGTGAGCTTTATATAGGGATAAGACTTGTCATCGCGAAGCAGGATATTGAAACGCGGCTTCTTTTGCTTGATCAGGTTGTTTTCAAGCGCCAGCGCCTCTTTATTGTTGGCGACGACTATATATTCAACGTCCACGGCTTCGCGCAGCAGCCCGCCGGTTTTGGCATTGGCCTCAGCCACGCCCTCTTGAAAATAAGAGCGCACGCGGGCACGCAGGTTCTTGGCTTTGCCAACGTAAATCACCTCGCCTTCGGCGTTTTTATATAGGTACACGCCCGGCTGGAGGGGGATTGTCCGGATTTTCTCTATCAGATCCATTTGGGGAAAGCTGAGGCTTACTACCTAGATTCTTCCCATAAGGCCCAAGGTGCGTAAAAATTCCATGGTCTCCTAGGGCCCGGCGCTTCAGCAACACCGGAGGGAAGCACTCAACCTATTGATTATAAATCATTTACAATTAGGCCGTCTTGCACACGGCAATGGCAAGCGAGTTGCTGTTCTATCAGTGACTTTATAAGGCGGCAACTCCCTGCGCCGCGTGGGTCTTAAGGAGCTTCCCCCCATGAATTTTAAATCGAGCCTTTTGGTTCTGCTGGCCGGAACATCACTGATGATCGGCACTGGTTGCACAACAAAGAATTACGTGCGCAAGCAGACCCAGCCAATCGTCGACAAATCTAACGAACTTGATGCCAGAACCGCCAAAAATAATGGCGCTATCCATGATGTGGATAGCCGTGCCACCGCAGGTATCGCGGGAGCAAACACCAAGGCCGGCGAGGCTGACCAGAAAGCTCTGGATGCCCGTGGCCGTGCGGATCAGGCCCAGACTTTGGCTGACCAGGCCAACACCCGTGCAGATGCCCTGGCCAACCAGGTCGCCAATCTGGATAACTATCGCCCTGTAGCTGAAACCTCAGTGCACTTCGCCTTCAACAAAGCTGATTTGACGCCCAAGGCCAAGACCGCACTGGACCAGCTGCTGGGTGAAGTCCCCAACACCAAGGGTTATCTGGTGGTGGTGGAAGGCGGCACTGATTCCGTAGGCGGAGCCAATTACAACTACAAATTGAGCGAGAAGCGCGCTGATTCCGTGGTGCAATATCTCTCGTCCAAGAGTATTCCTGCTCACAAGATCTATCTGATTGGCCTGGGCAAGGACAAATATGCAGCCGAGAACAACACGGCAGACGGTCGCGCACAGAATCGCCGCGTTGACGTTCGCCTGATGACCAATGTTACGGCCCCTGAAACACCAAGCTCTGCGCAGAGTACCGCTCCTAACCCGAGCCGGTAGTCTCTCCCCCGGACACTTGCGCAGAATAGAGGCCGCCAGAGAAATCTGACGGCCTTTATTATTTCTACCCACTAACCCTGAAGCGTCTGCCTTAGCCCGCTTTGAGCCGCAAGATCCACGCTCTACTGCGATCTTCCAATAGAATATCCATATATGAAGTCCAGCTCTTATATTTTTACCGCTTTCTTCTTTCTCTGCTGTTTGGCTCTGCTTGTGCCTGCTCAGGCGCAGGAAAGCCAGGACAATAATCCGCATATCGCGCCGCGCGCCACGCCTACGCCCACACCGTCTCCAACGCCCACGCCAGCGCCAGCGGGCAGCCAGCCGTCACAGAAACCGCAGGACCAGTATGAGCGGCCGCCTTTCCCGGGTGACGTGCCCAAGCAGCCGCCCCTGGATCCCAATCAGGCTTCGCCCAAGAGGAATGACCAGTACGAACGGCCGCCTTTCCCCGGCGACGCGCCCGGCACCAGCCCGACCGGCAAAAGTTTGCCCAGTACTGGCTCCAGTGCAACAGGTGAAAGCTCCAGCCGCGATTCCATCATCAATCTGAATGCGCAGCCGGAAAAAGAAGAGACTAAGTCTGCGGAAGATCCTTCTGTGCTCAAGCCGTGGGACCCGCACAAGTCCGCCAAGGATGTTGAAGTGGGCCAGTATTATCTGAAGCTGAAAAACTACCGCGCGGCGCTGGAGCGCTTTAACTCCGCCCTCACTTATAAGCCTGACGACGCTGAGGCCACTTACAATCTGGCCTTCACGCAGGAAAAGCTGGAGCTGCTGGCGCTGGCCAGCCAGAGCTATCACAAATATCTTGTGATATTGCCGAACGGGCCAAAGTCAAAGGAAGCAGAAGAGGCCATTAAGCGGATTGAGCCGCAGCTTTCTAACCGTGCCGCAGCCGCTCCCAACGCTGACCAAGGAAAAATCGCGGCCCATGATATTGACGTGGGTGAAACCTATCTGTCCACCAACCACTTTGCTTCCGCGCATGAGCGTTTTGAAGAAGCTCTGCGCATCACGCCAGACAATCCGCTTCTCTTCTTTCGGCTGGCGCAGTCATTGCAGGGCATGCAACAGCTGGAGCCGGCGCGGCTCTACTATCGAAAATATCTTGAGGCCCAGCCCAAGGGGAAATTTGCCGGCAACGCCAAGAAGGCCATTCAGCAAATTGAATGGATCATTGGCAAAGAGAAATAACGGAAAAGAAAAGTAGCGGAAAGAAAAAGCAGTTACTCTTTCCGCACAAACAGCCCTGAGCTGGCATCTACGATCACGGTAAGTTTCCCGTTGGATTCGCTGCCGCCATAGATTACATGCCAGCGCAATGCGCTCGATTGCACGTCAAAATCCAGCAGGTAGCCCACGGAAACTTTGGGATCTTTCTCCAGTAGCTGCTTGCCACCGTGCTCCTGCGCTACTTCGAACGCCTTGTCTGTATCCACTTTGAGATAGTTCAGATCAAAGGCCCGCGCCGTGCGGTTTGCAGGATTATACATATCTTCCGCACCATGGTTCACGCCGCGCGCGCCATCGTCAGTGGCCATGCCTGCCCAGGTAAATGGCTCTGCCTTCTGCCGCCCGGGTGACGCAAATGTGGCGCGCCAGAAAACCGCTTTGCCATCGTGGCCATTGGTGCCTTTGAGATTGGTGGATTCCATGCGGATAGGCTGGGCATCCGGCGACCAGAAGCGCGCCGGCGCCAGCATCTTCTGCAGCGCAAAGCGGCCCGTCTCAAGCTGCGGAGCGGCTGGCTGTGTGTCTTTGCTTGCGGGTTTAGGATCAGAGTCGCAACCCACGCAAAAAGCCGCCAGGGCCAGGATTACAAGCAAACTTATTCTTTTGATGAATGTCATCTTGATTGGAGTAATCAAAGTCACTCCATTCTAGACGGGCACAGCGCAGGAATGGATGTACGAAGGTGCATGTATCCGGCGAGTTACCCGCCGTTTACTGCTGAGCCCGTATCTACTGCTGAGGCAACCCGGCCTTGCGCGATTGCTCCTGCAAGTCAGCCAGCTTCTGTTGTGCGGCGTCCAGCGCCTGTTTTTTGCCGTCGATCTCAGCCTGCTCTTTGCGGCTATCTTCAGCAAACTTGGCCTGGTCACGCAACATGGTTCCGGCATCGCCATAGAAGGCCGCAGCCCGGAGCCGCGCTTCACGCTGCGCGATATCCAGCTCTCGCTGTAGTGTTGAAATCTCTTTTGTCTCTTCCCCAATCTGCTTGGTCAACTGTTCATTTTTCTGCTTCTGCGCATCGCCGGTGTCTTTCTTGGCAGTAGTCTTTGCATCGGCTGCTTTAGCGTCGCCCTCTTTGGCATCCGCGTCTTTGCCGTCAGCTTTCTTATCGTCGGCTTTTTTGTCGTCTGCCTTTTTGTCTGCGTCCGATTCATAGGCAGTGGAAGGCGCGGAACGCGGCATGGTGTCATCGTCCAGCTTTACTTCGCCTGAGCCGGAATGTTTTTTCGCGCGGTTGGCCCGGGCCACATCGCCCAGGGATTGTTGCGCAACTGCCGCCGCGGCAAACAGGCACATCGCCATGACCAGAAAAAGTTTTTTCATAAAGACACCACCATTCAATCAGATCGCTCTGACCATTATTCTACAGCCACTTGCAATCTGATTCTCCTGCTTTCCCACGGCAGAAACGATAGGGTAAACGCCGCATAGGTCTGAAGTAACGCACCTGTAAAACCCCGCCTGTGTCGCAACTGCGGAAAATCTTGCGATTCAAAAGTTTCGCAAAAGCTCGGCGATAGAAAGGATGCTCATGTGTATCTAATTTAGCCCCCAAAAGGTCTTATACCAATTGATAAAGAATCGTCCCCAAAATGCAGATACCAGAGCGCCAATCCCGAGAAACACGCCAAAAGGTATGGGAAAATACCTAGGAATCAGCTTAGCGGATTGCCATGCGCGACTCCGCGCAACCTTGGCTGACTCTGACGGTTTCCGCCTTCGCCGTCGCGCCAGCCGTTTGATCCAGACCCAAGTAATAAGGATTCCACCAAACAAACTTCCAATAATCGAACCTAATAATAGAACCAGCAGGGTAAGTTCAACGCCAATGAAAGCGCCGATTAACGCCATAAGTTTCACATCACCACGCCCCATACCCTCCGCGCCGCGCACCGCTTCATATAACAACGCAACTCCTAAAATGAACGCCGATCCAAGAACTACGCCAGAAATTGAGTTTATAAAGGCCAGAACGCTGCAATTATTCACTCCATGAAAAAAGTATCTTGCGGGTCCATCTAAGGGGACAAGGAGGCTAAAAACTAGACCTAATACGATCCCTGGCTTAGTGAGAAGATCAGGAAGAAGCTGTGTTTCAGCGTCGGTAAAGATCAAGCCGATCAGCAGAAACGAAAAAACACATAATTTGATAGCAGCAGTGAGAGGGCCACCAACGAAATCACATATCTTGTCAGGATTCGACACGACTCCGGGCAATTTTCCCGAAGCAGCCAGGTAAGAAGCGGCAAAGAGCACGCCGGTCAGCAACTCCACTCCAGCATAGCGAGCAGAGATAGGCGCTTTGCACGTGCGGCACTTCGCGCCCAGCAGAATCCAGCTCAATACCGGAATATTGTCATAGGCAGCAATGGGCGTTTCACACTTAGGGCAAGCCGAGCGCGGACTCACCACGGAAAGCTCCCGCGGCATGCGGTAAATACACACATTCAAAAAGCTGCCAAAGACTAATCCAAACAGGAAAAATCCCAGTGTAAGGAAATAGATATTGTGTCCGGCAAAATCAAGAGTATTCAGGGCGCGCGCTCCAGCTTGAATAAGTTATGGGGAGATTATACGCAGGCCGGGGAACGGTTCATTGAGTACTTTGGGACAGAGCCACAATTGGTAAAGTAGGTAAATCGAAAATTTGGTAATTGGGTAAGTTGGTAATTTGGCAATTTGAAAAACAAACTTTCGTATCGGTACTAAAAAAATAACTGATACGAAATAAGCTGTCACAAGGTTTTCAATTTACCAACTTACCAAATTACTAACTTACCAAATCCGCGAAGGCTCATTCCCCTTGCGGAATCCGCACAATGTGTCCAGCCAGCGCCGGAACATTGGGATTCTCCGGCGGTAACTCGCCCGTCCAGTTGATTTGTTTGCGATTGGCCAGCCTCATCTCTGCACCCAGAGATTTCCAGCCAACACCGTTCTGTTCGCGGATCGCCATATTAAAGCCCATCAGAGTAATGTCATGATCAATCTCACGCCACTCGAAGAGAGAAGCTTCCAGCTCTTCCGCCAGAGCTTCATCGGGCAGCAGGCAAAGTATCCACGGATTGCGCGTGTCCTGCGCGTATGCGCCGCGGTCTACGCCAGGCACAGCTTGAACAACTCTGGCGCCGTGCTCCTTGGCCACTTTCACCGTGTCATCTTTTGAGCCGTGGTCCACCACAATCACTTCGTCGCACGGTCGCAGCGAATCAAGCGCGCGCCCCAGTGAGTTGGCGCTATCGCAAGTGTGAATCAGGGCGCTGATCTTTGTTTTAGCCATGCCTTAGGTTTTGGCCATCTGGGTATTGGATGCCGCTTTACAGCAATAATCGTGATGCTCGGCAAAAAAGCACGCCGGATGGGACCGTTATTAGCTTCGGCTGACGTCTGCTAGCGGAATTTGCCGTATGACACAGGCATGGTTGAGATACTGTTCCGCGTCCCGGCACACCAATTGGCACTTGTGGCACCGGATAGGCCCTTTGACGATTGACTTGGGCCGCAGCGTTGGAGGAGTGTTTACCTTGATTTCTCTCATTACTACTTACACACTACTCCTATGCGGCGCTTCTGCAACACAAATCGACCAGCACTGCCTGTGGGCTGCCCAATACACATGAAAAGAGCCGCCTCAAAAGAGAGACGGCGTCAGTTTAAAGCTTAAAAATGTAAAAACTTATTATTGATTCATCGCCGGACGATTCGCTCCCGGCGTGACCGTCAACGAGTTCTGCAACTGGAATGCAATCACTTGCTCCGGATGGAGGATAATCTGCTGCCCTTTGCCCACAGCGGAAACTCCAGTTCCAGCGCCTGCGCCGGCGGTTGCTCCAATAGCAGCGCCTTTGCCTCCGCCCAGGATG
>DASXZE010000362.1:0-6633 GCA_036502105.1 Candidatus Angelobacter sp.
TTCTGTTCTGGGTGTAATTCTGGACTGGCTTCTTGTGAAAGAAGGTTTGCCGCGCTTGGACATGCTCATTCTCAGCAACGGCCTCACTGGTTTATTTGCTGGCTGGCTTTTTTATCAGATGGTGAAGGAAGAGAAGGCCAATCGCGAGCTGGTGCGCGCCAGAATGAAGACGATTGCCGAGTTGAACCATCACATCCGCAATGCGTTACAGGTAATCAAGTTTCTGGGCGGGCAGAACCGCTCAGGTCTCGACGCGATGCAATTGCAACTCATCAATGATTCAGTAAACCGCATTGAGTGGGCGTTGCGCGAGGTGCTGCCGCAATATCCGCTGGATTCTGCAAGCGCGGCAGAGATGAATGCCAGGTCGATTGGGCCCGCAGCTTAACTACCGTGGATTTTTTGTGTAGCTGAGATCGGCAATCCCACTGCCGTCAGCCTGTTTCCACGCAGTTGCGACGGCCTTTAGCGCGATAAAGCGCGGCATCGGCGATGCCCACCATCTGGTCGCCCGTAAGCAGATTGTCCTGGGAAGAAAGCGACGTCCCTATGCTGATGGTCACCGGCAATTCCAGGCCGGCGGCGCGAATTGGCTCCGCGGAAATTGCATCACGCAGTCTTTCCGCGCACATGGCCAGAATCTCAGCGTTGCAGTTACATACCAGCACCAGAAATTCTTCGCCGCCATAGCGTCCGGCCCAGTCATAACTTCTCATGCCGCCTACCAGGCGCTGGCCAATCTCATGCAGCACCGAGTCGCCTACCTGATGGCCATAGTTATCATTAATAGACTTGAAATGGTCCACGTCCAGCATCAATACGCCGACAAAAGCTCCACTGCGTTTGCCGCGCGCAATTTCGCGGTCCATAAAACCCAGAATCGCCTCGCGATTCCAGAGTCCGGTCAGCTGGTCATGCAGCGCCTGGAAGCGCAATTCTTCCTCTTTGCGCATGAGCTCGTTCTGCAGGCTCAGAATGCGGCTGCCCACCAGGAGGCGTGAGCGCAGTTCATTGGCGTCAAACGGCTTGGTCAGATAGTCATCCGCACCGGCCTCCAATCCTTCCACCAGGTCCCGCTTGCCGTCGCGTGCGGTCAATAAAATTATGTAAGGGTAATGCGAACTTTTGCGCGCCCGGATGCGGCGGCACAGGTCAACGCCAGAAATCCCCGGCATCATCCAGTCAAGAATAATCAGGCTGGGCGCGGTTTCTTTCTGTAGTTCATGCCACGCGTAGAGACCGTCTTTTGCCGTGGTGACGTTGAGTTTCCATTTCTGCAGGTACGATTCAAGCATCTTGCGCGAAACGGCATCGTCATCGGCAACCAGGACTGAATCCACGCGGATCAATTCATCTGGAGAATCCGTCATGGGGTCACCGGTTTCTGATATTGCATTCATAAATTTGCGGCAAATCTAACCACACTATTTACTCATTATTTATTAAAAATCGACCATAACACCTTCTTCTCATATCGTCATAAATCAGAAAGTATTTAAATCCTTCCAATCTATGACTTATGAGAGAACTCAGATCATATGCCGCTAAAGACCTTCGCTGGCTGGCCGATGCTACTCATATGTACCGTACCAGTGTAGCGGAGAACCTGCCGCCATAATCTGGTTATACAACCGGGCCGGATGGCCTGGACCGGTTGTTTTCATTTCAAATCTTGCCTGTTTGAAGAGTGGTATGAAGCAGAATATCCTGTCACGATTGACCGCCTTGCTGCGCCTGGGTTTGTCCAGGGCCACACTATGGATAATGGCAGCCACGGTCTTCATCGCTGCCGTTGCAGTATTGCTGCTCCGCGCGCCCTCGCCAGATGTTTCCGCTACCGCTCAGGCATCCGCTCCTGAATCAGATGAACTCATTGGCCCAATTAAACCCATTGCCGGTCTCGATCCGCGCAAAATCAAGTTGGGCGAGAAGCTTTTCAACGATCCGCAGCTCTCGCACGACAATAAAATTGCCTGCGCCAACTGCCACCATCTGGCAAATGGCGGAACGGATGGTTTGCAGTTTTCCATTGGCATTAACGGCAACGTCGGCAAGGCCACCTCTCTCACGGTCCTCAACTCCGGCTTTAACCTGAGCCAGTTCTGGGATGGCCGTGCCGAAAGCCTGGAGCAACAAGTGGACGGTCCATTGGAGAATCCACTGGAAATGGGCTCAACGTGGAGCGAGGCAACGGCCAAGCTGCAAGCCTCGCCGGATTATGCTGAGTCTTATCGGCAGATCTATGGGACAAAAATTCAGCCTGAAGGAGTAAAGGAAGCAATTGCGGTTTTTGAAAGGTCACTGTCAACGCCAAATTCCCGCTTTGACCAGTTCCTGCGCGGGAACACGGCTGCCCTGACCGCAAGTGAGAAGCAAGGCTTCTTGCTGTTTAAGACCCTGGGATGCGTCAGCTGCCATCAGGGCACAAATATGGGTGGAAACATGTACCAGAAATTGGGAATCATGTCACCGTATTTTGAAGACCGTGGTGGCCAGCTCACCAGGGCGGACCTGGGCAGGTTCAACGTAACCGGCAATGCGTCAGACAAATACATGTTCAAGGTCCCAACTCTCCGCAATGTTGCCCTTACCGGCCCGTATTTTCATGATGGCAATGCCAAGACCCTGGAAGATGCCGTGCATATGATGGGCAAGTATCAGCTGGGGCGCGTACTTTCCAAAACAGAAACGGACCTGATTGTGGAATTCTTGCGGACACTGACCGGCGAATTGAACGGAAAACCCTTATGATATGGCGGCAGAGATGGAACCTTCTCGCCGGCATCGCGGCTGCCGCGCTGCTGACCTTTCTCTTCTGGCAGCAGCGACCTGTAGATTCCGCACAGCATGATCGTTTTATCGTGAATCTTCAGCTTGCTAAAGCCCTGAATGCCGAGATCGGCCGTGATGTGCTCAGGTCCCGGTATGACTTGCTGGGCTCCTATGATCCGTTCGTCCAGAAAGCCAGGGAAATGCGGAGAGTCCAGGACGAGTTGCGGAACATCCCTTCTTTTGTAAACGCACGTGAGCGCAAAGATATCAATCGCCTGCTGGATGCTCGGGAAGAATTGCTGGCAGAGAAGTTCCGCATGGTGGAGTTGTTCAAATCCCAGAATGCAGTGCTCAGAAATTCCATGCGTTACTTTCCCGTCCTGGTGGATGAAATAAACCAGGACACTTCACACAAAGATGTGCAAAACGATCTTTCTGACCTGCTGCGTAATGTGCTGCTCTATGAGATTACGCTGAATGCCGGTCTCGGGGACAAGCTACAGCCCAAAATAGAAAAAGTTGTCAAGGATTCGCAGCGACACCCGGAGTTGAGAACGCAACTTAGAAATGCGGCTGATCACGCGGAAAAAATCCTGGAGACAGACCCCTGGCTGGAAGAAATTATTCGGGCGATTGACAACTTACCAACAACAAGACGCACGGACGAGATGCGTGAAATCTATCTGCGAAGCTACCAGCGGGCGCAAAGAATCGGCAACATCTACCGCATCATTCTTTATCTGTGTTCCGTGCTTCTGCTGGGCTTCAGCGCCAGCCGGGCGGTATATCTGGTGCGCTCCAGGGTGGCAGCGGAACAGGCGCGAGCGGCCAACCGCGCCAAGAGCGAATTTCTGGCCAATATGAGCCATGAAATACGCACGCCCATGAATGGGATTCTGGGCATGACGGAGTTAGCGCTGGATTCAGAACTTGCTCCCACGCAACGCGAATACCTGAAGGTGGTCAAATCTTCCGCCGAAGGCCTGCTGTGCATTATTAATGACATTCTCGATTTTTCCAAAATTGAAGCCGGCAAACTGTGTCTTGATCCGCGGCCGTTTAATCTGCAAAGTTTAATCGCTGAAACCATGAAGGCCGTCTCTCTCCGTGCCCACCAGAAAGGGCTGGAACTGGCGTTTGAGCTGGAACCTGGCGTCCCTGAAAATATTGTGGGAGATGACGGCCGGTTGCGCCAGATCCTGTTCAATCTGCTGGGGAATGCCATTAAATTCACCAAAGAAGGCGAAGTGGTGCTTACTGTGCGTAAGGCAGCGGAAAAAGACGAAAATGGCGCCCTGCTGCAATTTTCCGTACGCGATACGGGTGTCGGCATTGCTCCGGACAAGCTTTCAAAAATCTTCGCGGCCTTTGAGCAGGAAGATACTTCCACCACGCGCCAGTTTGGCGGCACCGGTTTAGGCCTGACTATTTCTTCCCGCCTGGTGGAAATGATGCGTGGTCGCATATGGGTGGAGAGTGACCAGGCCAAAGGATCCTCTTTCCATTTCACCGCCCGCTTTGAAATCTCTTCCACTCCGGTGGAACAGACTGTTGACCTGCGACTTGAGGCATTGCGCGGCTTGCGTGCACTGGTGGTGGATGATAACTATACGAACCGCCGCATCCTGCACGAAATGCTGCTCCGCTGGAAAATGTGTCCGGAACTGGCAGAGAGCGGCGCGAACGCAATTACCATGCTGCGGCACGCAGCCATGGAAAAGCTCCCCTATCCGTTAGTGATTGTCGATCGGCATATGCCGGAGATGGATGGATTTATGCTATTGGAAACAATCCAGGCCGATCCGGCGCTTGAATCTACCGCCATTATGATGCTGACCTCGGGCGATCAGCCGGAAGATTCCAGCCGATGCCAGGAACTGGGTGTCGCGGAATATGCCATTAAGCCGGTTTCCCAGCCGGAATTGCTCAAGCTGATTCTGCGCGCCCTGGGCAAGGTGGCGAAAGAAGAACAATCCGCAACGCCGCGCACGCTTCCCGCGCCCCTGCCATTGGCGGCAGTTGCTCCCCTGCGCATTTTGCTGGCGGAAGACAATGTGTTCAATCAAAAAGTGGCCCTGGGACTCCTGGGCAGAATGGGCCACAACATAACAATTGCGAGTAACGGACTGGAAGCGGTTGAGCTTTACTCCAAAAATAATTTTGACCTGGTTTTCATGGATGTGCAGATGCCGGAAATGGACGGGTTCCGCGCTACGGAAATCATTCGGCAAGCCCAGGAAAAATCCGGTGTCTGGGTTCCCATCATAGCCATGACCGCGCACGCCATGCAGGGCGACCGAGAAAAATGCATGGCGGCCGGAATGCACGACTATATCTCCAAACCGATTGGCCGCAAAGAGCTTACAGAAATCATTGTGCGTAACTGCACATCAGCAGCATCGGCTGATTTGCTCCATCGCTGAAAGCAATCCGCAGACACAGCAGCCGAATGCGCTTCTTGGCGTCAGATTGGACCAACCACCATCGACCCTGAAGGCATTCTTACGCCTTGTGAAAGGGCTGACAGACTTCTCTGTGTGAATCGAGCACAAATGCTGCATTTCACAAAAGTCCCGACCTTGCAAACCGTGATGCGCAGATCTGAGCCGAGATCTGTGTGGCTGTGTTTTTGCTCTGGTGAGTTCGGCCTGCATTTCTTGGAATTCCCTTACATAGCATCCAGTCAAGGTGTGACCCGAAACAGTAAAGAATCGTTTCCGGTGGCCGATGCAGATGGTAGCGACCGTGGGTCCACGCTGCAAAATAGCGCGGTTCCGGCTTGAGAGGCACAAATGTTTCACTTGGAATCATTATCAAATAAACCTAAATTCGTGCCCGCCTGGTGCGGGACACTGCTTTGTGTCCTGGTTTTCACGGCTTTCAGCCGCTCTCAAGACCAGACGGATTTAACGCAACTTAGCCCGGAACAGCTTTCGAAAATTGAAGTCACATCGGTCTCAAAGAAAGAACAGAAGCTGAGCGACACGGCGGCGGCTGTTTACGTAATCACGCAGCAGGACATTCGCAACTCCACTGCCACCAACATTCCTGAGGTACTGCATATGGCCCCGGGACTGGATGTGGTGCAGTTGAACGGCAGCACCTGGGCCATTTCAGTTCGCGGCTTTGCCGAACAATTCACTAACAAAATGCTTGTTCTTATTGACGGCCGCAGCGTCTTTGATCCGCTCATTGCCGGCGTGGTCTGGGCCGATCAGGACGTGCCCCTGGAAGACATAGAACGCATAGAAGTCATTCGCGGTCCTGGAGCCACCATGTGGGGCACGAATGCTTTTAACGGCGTCATCAACATCATCACCAAACCAGCCCAGGAAACCCCGGGCGCGCTGGTCTCCGCCGGAGTGGGAAACGACGAGCGCAGCTATGCTTTTGTTCAATACGGGGGAAAACTGGGAAAGTCTAGTCACTACCGGCTCTTTGCAAAAGACTTTGACGACGGCCCGGCGGGAGAATTTGCCGGTTTACCGTCGCACGATTCATGGCGCTCTGTCCGTGGTGGCTTTCGTGTTGACACACGTGCATCGGAGCGCGACTCTTTCCTTTGGGAAGGCGATGCATTCAGCGGTAACGCCGGTAGCCAGAGTGTAGTACCGGTCTATACAGCGCCGTTCACTCGCTCGTTCATTGACAACATAGGCCATGGGGGCGAGGACCTGATGGGCCGCTGGATTCACAAATCGTTAGACGGTGAAGAAACCACCCTGCAGGCTTCCTGGGCGCATGTGATTCACCCGCAACTGGGGCTTGACGTCAACGGCAGCGTGGCCGGCATTTCTCTTCAGCATGAAAAAATAGTGGGAAGGCACGATTTTGTCGCGGGCTTCTCCTATGACTTCCGCG
>DASXZE010000363.1:0-13345 GCA_036502105.1 Candidatus Angelobacter sp.
TACGTCTCACTTTTTATGTCCTGAACACTCTTGTTTCTTCTGCTTTCATGCGTCTCAACCATATTCTTTACGACTGGAAACTGCCTTCCAGTGCGCGAGTGGAAATCGATTTCCACTCGCCGCTGATTTCGCATTTGAACGGCTTGCAGTCGAACAGCGCTTACCGCTATTTATTCTCATAAATCAAACAAAACAAGTCAGATAAATCCTGCCCGTAACCCCGCCATCCACCCCGCCCGATCTCCCAACTCTTGGCACCACGAGTGCATTACCCAAGGACAAGTTCATTGCTCATAGCTGCGCGATGAATCTCTGAGCTGGCCGGACGCATGGATTCCTCTCAAAAACTTTTCCGGCCAGCCTTTTTAAAAAATCAAGGAGCATAGACATGAGGATGAGCAAAAAATTAATGCCCGGCAAATTTTTCAAGCTCGTGCTGTTATTCGTCTGCTGCACTGTGGCTGTTTCCGGCGCTTCCGGCTCTGGATCAGGCAAAGGCAGCAGCGGAGGCGGCAATAGCAACAGCAGCAGCGGAAACAACAACGGCGGCGCAAGCAGTGGCGGCCATAACGGTGAAACTGCCAGCACGGCAAACAACAATTCCGGTGGAGGCGCTACAACCGGCGGTAACCAGGGCTCAAACCAGGGCGGTGGAAACGGCGGCGGAAATCGCAAACTAGCCTCCCTTAAAACTGTAACTGTACCTGGCCCAACCGCAGCCGAATTGAACGATCTCGTTCGCAACAAAGCTGCTGCCATCGCACTGGGCAAAGCCTTCTTCTGGGAAATGCAGTTCGGCAGCGACGGTTTTACCGCTTGCGCTACCTGCCATTTCAACGCCGGCGCTGACAGCCGCACCAACAACCAGACAGATCCTGGCCTGCGTCGCGTTGACGCCAGCGGAAATCCCTCAGCTGACGCAACTACCTTCCACGGCAGTTTCGGCCCCAACCACCAGCTAAGCGCGGCAGACTTTCCCATGCACAAGCTGGCGGACATCACTCGCTCCAATTCTTCAGTCCTTTCTGACAACAACAACATTGTCGGATCGCAAGGCGTTTCTCTCACCAATTTCAATGACGTGGTGCTGGGCCTGGGCCCGGAAAATGTGACGGTCGTCGCCGATCCCATCTTTGGCATCGTCGATCCCGCTGGCGCTCAGATGAATGTGCGGCAGTCAACACCGCGCAATGCTCCGTCTGTCATCAACGCAGTTTTCAACTATCGCAACTTCTGGGACGGCCGCGCGCAAAATACCTTCAACGGCGTAGATCCATTCGGGGCCGGCGATCCCAGCGCATCGCTTCTGCAGACAGACGCTTCCAGCCTGAGCATTGTTCATGACGTGAAGCTGCGTCTCTCCAACTCAGCGCTCGCCTCGCAGGCCGTTGGACCTCCGGGCAGCAACATTGAAATGTCCGCCACGGGCCGTCCGTTTGTGAAGATGGGCAAAAAGATGCTCGCCCTCTCGCCGCTCGTCCTGCAGGATGTTTCAACCAATGACAGCGTTCTCGGCAGCCTCAGCGCCTATCCATTTACCGGCCTCAACTCTGACTACATCACCATGATTCAGTCGGCGTTCCAGCCAAAATGGTGGAACTCAAACGTCATCGTGGATCAAAACAGCAACTTCCTCCATCTTGGCCGCGCTCAAAATACCAATGAGTACACGCAGATGGAATACAACTTCTCCATGTTCTGGGGCGTAGCCATACAGATGTATGAATCCACGCTCGTTTCAGATAGCTCCCGCTTTGACCAGTTCATGGAAGGGAACCAGACCGCGCTGACCTCTCTGGAGCAGACCGGCCTTGACCGCTTCCAGGGCAAGGGCGGATGCACCAACTGCCACAACGGCGCTGAAATCACTGACGCCACAGTCTCCAGCATCGCTGCTCGTGGCGTGGTGGAGCGTTTGTCCGGCGGAGCCTGGCATGATGTGGGCTTCCACAATATCGGCGTCCGTCCCACGGATGACGATATGGGCATTGCCGCCGCAGATCCTTCCGGACTGGCATCACTCTCAGCCGCGCAGCTTGCGTCTCTAGGCCAGCTTCCCGGTACTGCAGTTCCGGCCGGTGCGGCAACGGCGGTTCGCGGCGCGGTAAAAACGCCAGGGCTGCGGAACGTTGAACTCACCGGACCATATTTCTTGAACGGCGGCCAAGCCACTCTCTCTCAACTGGTTGACTTCTATAGCCGGGGCGGTGACTTCCCGTCGACAGACGTTGATCCCAGTCTCAAGAACGCAGGCTTCAGCGCAGACGATAAAACTGCGGTCGTGGCTTTCCTGAAATCGCTCACTGACGAACGTGTGCGGTCCCAGAGTGCGCCCTTTGACCATCCTTCACTGATCGTGCCCAGCGGCATGGGAATGACTGACGGCTTTCTCACCGAGCAGACCATTACCATTCCAGCCACAGGCGCTTCCGGCGGCGCTCCACTGCCCAAGTTCTGTGAGGCAGTTACAGGAGGCGCTCCTGGCTGCAACTGAGCAAGTTTGCAAGATAGCCAGCGTGGAGTAGCCCTGCCAGGCTCACTCTTTAGCACCCTCCCCCGGACGGATGGCTGGCTCACGCGGGAACGGAGGTCTCCTTGCCTCCGTTCCCGCGAAAAACAAGACTACCGGTAGACACAAGAAACAGGAGGTACCCATAGCAGTAAAAACGATGAGCAAAACCATTCCCCTAAAATTTAGCTCGACTTCTTAATAAGGACCAGCAAGTGCATAACTCGGCTGGTCCTTTTTTGCTCGATCCTTACAGTGGAGCGCAGAGCCTGCCCTGAGCTTGCCGAAAGTCGCCCTCCCCTGCGGGGGAACAATCTTTCTGGATCGAAGGTCGCCCTCCCCTGCAAATTCCAAATGCAAATGGCCACCGCATTAGTGTGGCAACGCGCCCTATGCCGTGCCGTGATTCTTTTCCTTATCAGTGTTGTCGGTGCAAATCAGTGGTAAGTTTTGCCTTTCCCAATTCCGGCGATTACCGATTTTGGCAATTCTGGCAATCTTTTGTGTCCCTCAGCCTGCATCTCTCAGCCAGAAACCCCACCCGGCTATTGAAGTTTTGTTGCAAACAAAAGGCAAATTGACATTCAACCGGACGATCACCGCGCGGTCGAAGTTCTTTCGAGGCTGCTTTTATCAGAGAAATCCGTGCGAATCAGCGGGTAGGTTTGCCCGTTGCGACCCT
Source organism: Candidatus Angelobacter sp. (assembly GCA_036502105.1). Classification (GTDB taxonomy): domain Bacteria; phylum Acidobacteriota; class Terriglobia; order Terriglobales; family Acidobacteriaceae; genus Angelobacter. The sequence continues at coordinate 3,192 of DASXZE010000363.1, forward strand.
CAGCCGATAGCTCTCAGCCAGTACCCCACCCGGGGTACGACGTTTTGTTGAAAACAAAAACTCAAGTGCCATTCAACAGCCTTATGACTGCCTTGTCGAAGCCACTTTTCCTTCAAGTTTCAGGTTTGTTTTGGCTGCTTCTGAATGCTGATTGCTAGTTGTCCGGCCAACTGTTGACGGCCATCTGCTAAATTTTCAAAGATCTTCTGGCTCACACCCTGGGGCGCAGCCAGACTATAGACGATTTATAGATACGAATCAATAGCGAAATGGGACACTGTCCTGGCACAAAAACTGAAGAGAAGGCCCATCAGTGTTAACATTGAAAATCAGTGGTAAAGCTCTGGCCTTCCTCTGTGTTCCTTTGTGTCCTCTGTGGTAAATGGTTTTGACTTTTTCGGACGTAGCTTGCGACAAATACGGCGAGATCAACTATCCCCTTCGGCCAACAAGGTCCGGCAATCGTAGTGGTGAGCGGCTTCAGCGTGAAAGGGAAGCCAGTTAGCGTGCAGGTGGACACACTCTATTCCGGCACCATGCTGATCTATTCCGCGTCAGTGGCCAAACTGAGCTTCACTCCAGACGCTACAGCCAAAAAGCGCTTCTTCCCATTCATCGATGGCGGCGTTCAGATGATTGAGGCCCCGCAGCCGCGCAGACATTCGGCAGCCATATCTCCTGAAAAACACGCCCATTTATTTCCCCACTCCAGGCGTGCATGAGCCAGACGGAATGTTCGACGGAACCGTGGGCGCCGAACTATTCCGTGGCCATGTTCTCACGCTGAACTTTCATCAGAACCAGTTTTCAATCAGCTGATAATCAATTGAAGATAAATTCAAGAAGTTTGTTCCGCATAAACAATCGTGGAGAGCAAAGCCTGCCCTGAGCTTGCCGAAGGGCGCTCTCGCCTGCGGTCGCTGGTCTCATGGGCCTGCATAATTTTCCGCATCGCAAATCATTTCTGCAAAAAAATTGGGGCTGCCGTTTTGCGGTGTCGGCAGCCCCGTTCACGACTGTAGTACCATCGGGCAGGCCCACAGTCGTAACTTGTTGAATAGCGCTTGTCTCCGCGCTACCAAAATTGAATCTCGTTAGAAACTTATCTGTTGCTTCCTACTGTCGCCGCATTCGTGCCTGCGATTTTGCCTTTTACACCAGCTTCGCCGGCCGATGCATCCGCTTGCGGTGTACCATTCTGTGTTTGCAGGAAGTTCAGCAGTGATTCCAGGTCCACCGGAGCGATCCGCAGATTGGGCATAATGACCTGCTTGTATTTCTCAAACAGGGCTGTGGCGGTGGGATCTTTCGTGGCCAGCATCTTGTCCGGCTCGGATATGAATCGCGCCAGCCACCCGCGGGCCCGCTGATTGGTTACTCCCAGAAGATCTGGGCCAATCTTGTCTCCGTGGCCAATGGTGTGGCACGCAGCGCAGTGCGTGGCAAAAATGTACCGGCCTTTGTCTGATATGTCGATGGGAGCAGCCTGGTCATAATTCGCTTTCGCGTCGATGGCTTTGGCGTTCTTCCAGCTATCGAGCCAGTTGCCGATCACCAGGCTCAGAAAACGCGCATTGTCTGTGGCTGAGTTGCGCATCCACTGGCCTGTAGGTTCGTTGCCGATCAACACTGACGGTGTGTGTCCGTCGCGGTCATTGGGATCAGGCTCGCTGTAAAGCCCAAGCTTCTTGCTGATCAGGTCAATGTCTTCTTTTTTGCCGGTAAGAAAAGTCCAGCCCGGGCCGACGTGAAATTTTTCCGCGTATGACTTGAGTACTGCCGGCGTGTCATGCGTTGGATCAATGCTGATTGAATAAAAGAAGATGTCCTTGCCCACGCGGTCGCCCAGCATTTTTTGTACTTGCACCAGGCGAGCGGTTTCCAGCGGGCAGGCATCCACGCAATGCGTATAGATAAGATCAAGGACGACGCTCTTGCCTTTAAGCACATCGTCGTAAAAATGAACTTTGGTCCCATCCTGTGTGGTAAGTGTGACGTTGGGAAAGTAATTTGCTCCGTAATGGTTTGCCGCCATCGCCGGCTCGCACAACATTGAAACGGCAATCGCCAACAAACCTAGAGCTGCCAGCGTTGTGGTCTTTTTAATTTTCTTAAACCCGATTTCCCGAAACATTATGGCCTCTCAACTTTTCTGGTTCCGCTTTTATCCGGTTCCGCGTTTACTGGTTCCACGTTTCTTAGGTCAGGCCCGGTGGAGAACTCCCGTCCACGCCGATGCCATGCACGAATCGCATGAGATCGGCGCGACAGAAACTATCCACCGGCCCGGTTGCAGCACCACCTTCGAGCGCAGCCTAGAAGGCAGTAGGGGCAATGTCATCAGGCGCAACAAACGTTACACCCTGCGGTGTTGCAATCGGTGTCGGCAGCGGACGCAGGAACGGCGTGCCACCGTCATCGATTTCCCAACGAACCAACATTGCATTGTCCTCATGCACGGTGTTGTGGCAGTGCTCCATGAACATGCCGCCCCAATCGCGGAACTGCATGGTCAAGGTCACGCTTCCACCTGGACGCAGGCGATATACATCCTTGCGGCCCTTTTCCCAGGCAGGAACGTTTGCAGCGCTGCCGTTCCGGGCCAGGACCTGGCCTTCTTCAAAGTGGATGTGAATCGGGTGGTCCCATCCGCCGCCGCCGTTCTGCAGGGTCCAGACTTCGCGTGTGCCGAATGCAGGCGCCGCGGAAACCCGGCCAAAGCTGGCATTGAGCATCGGGCCATTGTCGGTCCGTACGCCCCAGGGGCCAGGCTGTCCGCCTGCACCTGTGGTGTATGCGGCCGGATCGTCGGCTGACAACGGCTGTGAAGCGCCGCTGCCAAACGTGAAGGTCCGCTCACGGGCCACAGGAATGCTTGAGAGGTCAGGATTCGGAATCATCACAGCCGGAACCTTGCTCACGTCAGGCGTGGCCGGGTTGCGCACAATGCGGAATTCCAAAAACTTTCCCACGCACGGATCATTCGACTTGCCGGCCAGCGCGTCTGAGATAGACAAATCGTTGGCTGGCTTCTTGCCGTCATTATGCTCACAAACGTTTACCATCCAGACCTTATCGCCAATGTTGTACCGGGAGAAGTCAATTACCCAGTCATAGCGCTCAGCGATACCTTGCTCGTCGGACACCGTCTGCACTACAGGTGAGGGCAGCAGGTTGCCGTCATTTGCGATCTGGATCATCGGTGATCCATCTGACAGGCCGTACTTGAAGAAGCGGGAGACGCTCGCATTCAAAATGCGGAAGCGATACTTGCGGCGCTCCACTTCAAAATATGGCCGGTACGTCATGTTCACGCACATTACGTCGCCAATGAATCCGTCAAACTGGAAGATGTCCATAAACAACTGGCCTTCTGAATCAAAGGCTTTTTCGTTGAACAACAAATTCACGTCGTATTCCAGGTTGCCAAAGCTCTTGGCGGTGCCTGAGGGCAACTGCAGGTTTACGCCGTCATTGATCGCTTCATTGCCACGGTCGAGCGCGCTGTAAATATTGAACATGGCAGCGTTGCCCTTGTACACGTTCTGCGAGGTGAACGTGAACATGTGATCGTGGAACCAGTGCGTTGACATGGTTTCACGCCAGTCGCCCGGGACCTTGTTGATTCCGCCGCTGTCGTCGGGGCTGCCGGCCTTCGGGTCCGTTGCGTCCTTGTTCACTTCAAAGATTCCCGCCAGCACGATTGGCCAGTGATAGTCATAGAACTGGTTTGGGAAGAAGAACGCGCCGGTGAAGCCGTCATTCTCCGCGCCATGATGTCCATTGTGCTCGTGCGTGGAAATGGTGTTCCGGCCAAAGCCGTTGTTCTGCGTTACGTCGGCAGGCAACCGGTTGTGATGGCGGAAAAGAATCGGCTCGCCATAACGCCCCTGGACCAGATACGGCGGAAGCGTTCCGTTGAAGGTCCACACAGAGTTGGGTGCTTGCGTGGGGAATCCAGGATGGAACTTCAGCGGAATCGGCTGCGTTGGATCGATGCCGGAATTATGGTCTGACGTAACGGTCGGGCGATAATTGACGTTCGTGGTAGCTTGCGCCTGAGATGTTTCAACGCCAACCTGGGGTGCAAATTGCGTAAAGCGTTGATGTGCCCAGACTGGTCCGGGGGGCCGGCCTTCAATGGGGCCAGTCAAGCCGGTGTGTCCTCCGACCAAAGCTGGATCCAATAGCTGTTGCGTCTGGTTTGCCTGTGCCAGCGGAGTTGGTGTTAAACCACCGGTCAAAGGGTTAGGTAAACGCGGTGCAACATCAAAGCGCGGCATCGGCGTGGTGAAAGGTTGTACGCCAAACAGCGGGCTGGGCGGCGCACCTGTTGGAACGTCGGCATAGGCGCTCTTAATAAATGGATTCAAGCCATGGATGGGTGCGATCAATCCACCGGTTGTGATCAGACCAAGCTTGATCAGATCGCGTCTGGATACTCTTCCTTGGGAGTGCGCGCTGACGATTTCAGCCCTGTTTTTCCGCGCATTCTCAGCTTCTTTGATTCGTGCCTTGGAGGAATTTGCATTTAGAAAAAAACCATCGTTCCTATCAATCATGGTGGCTGCTCCAGATAGCGGCGTCCCTTAAGGGGAGACTCGCGTGAAAGAGACTGTCTTGCTTTCCCGCGCTTTTTGGGCGCAAGAAGCCTCACAGCCTCGCAATGAGTGTCGAGGCCGACCGAATGTAAAACATCCATTCAGCGGTCCAGTATTTGCGGCAACCGAATCCCTATCTACGGCAGCCGGCAAATGAGCCGTTTTACTTTTTTGTTTATGGTCAAAAGCAAAGCACACTTGTTGCGCCGGGCCTGGTGAGGCTCGGTGTAGCACAGTGGCTTTAAGCACACTTCATACATCACCGTATTTGCAGGCCAAATACAGTTGCGCTGAACTATGCCCGGAAGGGAATAAGCCAGTGAACTCTTTAGACAGACTTACTGCTTGCTCTGTCAGTAGATCGACTTTGTTACGGCGGACACACTTTTGTTTTGTGAAGGTTGATCGTCGCCTCTCTGTAAGGCGCGATTGTGTTGGGTTCCGTCGCCAACGATCTTTCTGTTCCAAGCTTTCTTTGCACGCATTGTGGCTGAGAGCCAAAACGAAATCTGTTCAAAATTGACCACATTTTTAGAAAAAGTTCATGTACGTGTTCCAAAATGGAATAAGGCCTGTTGGACAGAGGTACGGAGTGTACTTACTCCTTTATGAGAAAATCCTTGAGCAAACTACGGATCAAAAGATCGCCGCTGTAATCTCCGTCATAATCGATCAGTCCCTGCTTGCGGAAGCTGTTCATAAAAAAACTTACCCGTGATCGCGTTGTGCCCACAATCTCAGCCAGCGTCTCCTGACTTACCTTGGGCACCACAACCTCGGTTTGCCCAGAGCTGTCAAAATCGGCCAGCAGCAACAGCACGCGCGCCAGCCGCTTTTCACTGGTATGGAAAAGCCGGTCCAGCAAGTCTTCTTGAATGCGGACGTTACGCGCAACAATAAAGGACAAAAAGAAGTTCAAAAATTGCGCATCACGACGCAGGACCTCAATCATGGCCCTCCGCTCCGTCCTGAGCACCATGCACTCAGAGATGGCAATCGCCGTGGTGGCGCGCTTATTCTGGACGCCTGAAATACACTCCTCGCCCAGAAAATCACCGGCGCGCATAAGCGCAAGAGTGGCCTCGCGGCCTTCAGGGGAAAGGGCCGTTAGTTTTACGCGGCCATCCATAAGATAAAAAATGCAGTCTGCCGGCATGGCCTGGTAAAAGAGCGCGTCTCGTTTCTTGAAACGAAGAATGCTGCTGCCTATACCCGGCGCGCGCAGGCAGGCTATGGGATCGCCTTGCCATGGTGCAGGCCTTGGAACTGTCTGGCCTGCAAGGGGAGTGAAGCGGTGATCAGGCTTGCTTTCTTTTTCCATCCGTAAGACTCATCCATTGAAATCGACATTTGTGTTCGGCCCAAATCTACTTCTTTCACTCCAGATTGCCGCTGGTGACGCCCGCCGGAAGACGGGCATCACTCTTTCTGGTAACTCAAAGTTCTTCGCGGATTAGCATATTCCAACCAATCCATCGTCTACCAAATTTATTTGTCGGGAATCCGCTCGTCTGGATCGTCACTGCTTGATTCCTCCAGGCTATTTGCCAGGGCCAATGCTGGTATTTGAAGCACAGTCTTGGACCCGCTGCTGCCAGCTATATTATTTTTCATAGTCAGATGAACGTAGTTGTTGGCTGGTTGAGAATCTATGCCAGTGAACTTGACTCGCGCTGCTGTGATCGCCGTGGCCACGTTTGCCACAATTGACACGTTGATCGTCCAGCTCTGTCCGGCGGGCAAAGTGCTGAGCCCGCAAGCCAATCGCGTTGAATCATCAAATGCCGGCGACTGCTCACAGAAGCCTCCGGGTACCAGGGATGTCGTCTGGAGTGTTATACCCCTGGGTAAATGTCCGATGAGGAGTATGCCTTTTGCATCCATCGTTCCCAGGTTTGTTATCTGCCAGGTAATCGTGCCGCTGCCGGTTCCGGGAACGTATCCTCCCAACAACTGCAAATCTGTAACTACCGCAGGCGTTGGCGTAGGAACAGGGCTGGGAGTTGGCGTCGGAGCCGACGTTGGGCTGGGAGCAGGTGTAGGAACCGGTGTTGGAGCAGGAGTTGGTGTAGGTGTTGGATTGGGCACAGGCGTCGGATTTGGCGCAGGAACAGGAGTCGGCGCTGGCGTAGGAGTCGGATTCGGAGTGGGCGCCGGAGTCGGAGCTGGCGTCGGTGCAGGAGTTGGCGTTGGTGTGGGAACTGGGGGAGCCGTAGAAATCGTGGTCGTCACGCTCGCCGTGCTGTTCGCTGGATTGGTCAAGGCTATGGTCGCACCGCTGGCATTTTTTGCCTGAACGGTTGCCGAGTTTGTGGCAGTCGCCGTAAGTGTTTCAGTAATTCCCACGGCAACTGTATTTCCTGCGGGCACACTACCGAAGTTGCATGTGATGGTGGACCCGGCAAAGCATGTCCCCTGGCTGGGAGTAGCGGAAACAATGGATGCGCCGGTAGCCGTGAAAGCATTCGTAACAATCACCTGCGGGACCGCCGCACTTCCATTGTTCGTTACAACGATTTCGTATCCCGCTGTTGAATTCGCCGGCATGCTGTTGGGCCCGCTGATGGAGATTGCGAGATTCGCGGTAATGGGCGGCGGTGGGGGCGTGGTTGCCAGCGGAATAATGGAATTGGAAGGCAGCGACGGGAGACTATCGCCGAGTGAGTTCGTGGCGTACACCACAAACGTGTAAGTAACTCCGTTGGTCAGGCCTGTCATAAAAGCCGATGTCTGGCTTGCAGGCACAACCATGGAGCGGCTGGTGTGTCCTTCAATCTGCGCTTCAACCCGATACGTAACAATCGTAAGTCCGCCATTCAGATAATCCGGAACCGCTGTCCAGAGAATGGAAGCAGAGGAATCGTGTCCCGCTGCCGCAACGTTCGTTGGAGCCTTCGGCACCGTAGGATCCAGCGGAGTGACAATCGCGCTCGGCTCAGAATACTGGCCAGTTCCCGCCGAATCCGTGGCGGCCACAACAAACTGGTAGCGAATGTTGTTGATCAGTCCAGGAATCGTGATCGACGTAGGAACTTCCATGGAGCCCGGCGGCGCCGTTACGATTACGTCCGGCATTGAGAGGCCTGGCATGTTAAATAAATTGTGTACGGTATAGCTGGTCACTGTCTGGCCATCAGGAAAGGGAATCCAACTTACCTGCGCGGACGCAACGCCTGCGGTAGCCACAACATTCAACGGAGCTCCCGGAAGGGCCGGAGTGACGGGCTGCGGCGCAACCGTCCACCAATGGCCCTGCTGTGGCAAGTTGCCGCCAGATGCATCGTCGGCGACGTAGAGCGTAAGGTCGCGCGGGTCCATCACCATGGCGCTGAGCAGTTCAAATCCGCTCGCGTAATTCAAGTTGACTTGAAATGAAACCGGATCAACCAGCGTAATGTTTCCCGCTTGGCCTACCAAAAGATTTCTGCCGTTCAGCGCCGGATAAATCTGGTCACTCATTACAAACAGCGGTGCGACAGTTTCTTTCTGCAAAAAGTTCGTGCCATGGCAAAGGTTCAATCCATTCAGCGGAGTCATGCACTGGTCGCCATTGGGAATAATGAAGGCTGAAGTGCCGTCACCACCAAAAAGATCATGGCCAATCCAACCCAGCCCCATGTCTTTTACGTTGTCCGGAGTGCTGCCAATGACCTGCACGTTCGCGCACGGAACCGGGGTTGTCTCCGGCGACGTAATACGCAGAATGTCTCCACTCCGTTTGAACGCCACATAGAGATTAGCGTCCGGCCCCAACACCGCTGAGTTCGGAACATTTCCCGCAATGCCGCAACCCGGCAATCCGTTGTGGCCAATGCCACCATTTCCAGTCAGCACTTCCTGATGGATGATATCCATGCCGCCGTGGCCGTTATCTGCTGCCGGAACAAAATGCAGACGGAAAATCCCTTTGGTATTTGCCTGCATGTCCACGGTATAAAGATTGTTGGTGATCGGATCAAAAGCCATCTGGCCCGGTTTAAACTGCACGCCATCCACAAATGGAATGCATGTGGCAGAGTTCATCAAATGCGGTCCGGGAGAATCAATATCCGGATCCAGCCGGCACAATCCAAAGCCACCTGCATCGCCGGACCACAAATGCCGATACGCTTTACCCGTAGCAGGATTCGTTCCTGATCCGGCCAGCACCACGCCTCCTCCAGGAGAAGTAACTCCATCGGCAAATTTCACCAGCGTTGCCGGAGATACACTACCGCCGCTGTTGCCCAGATTCCACCAGCGTCCAAACCCAAAACCCAGTCCATTTGTAGGATCATCCGCCACGTACAGGTTTAAATTTGTACCGTCCAGGGCCATCCCGCTCAGGAACTTGAAGCCCGTAGCGAAGTCAGAGGTGATTTGCAGCGTGGCTGTATCCACCAGAGTTACCGCGCTGGGGTTGCCGATAAAAAGTTTTCTGCCATTCATCGCGGGATAAAGCTGGTCAGTCATCACAAAGCTGGGGACGGCCGTTTGTCCCACAAGAATATTGGTAGCAGTGCAGGTTAAGAGGCCATTCTGCGGCGTGAGGCATTGATCGGCACTGGGCATTACCCATGCGGCCAGGCCGTCGCCGCCAAAAAGATCATGCCCAACCCAGCCCAGGCCAAAATCTTTTTTACCGTCAGGAGTGGTGCCGATGACTTGAACGTTGCCGCATGGCAGAGGCTCAGTTTGCGGAGCCGCAATGCGGAGAATATTTCCGCTGGCTTTGAATCCTATATATAGGTTCCCGTCCGGCCCCAGCGTGGCGGAGTTTGGCACATTGCCGGCAATGCCGCAGCCGGGGAGCGTCTGGCGGCCGCCCAGTTGATTGCCGCCTAAAACTTCTGTGTGCAGAATATCGATTGATCCGTGGCCACCGCTGCCGGTGGGAATGTAATGCAGACGGAAGATCCCCTGCGTATTCGCCTGCAGGTCAACTGCATAAATATCATTGAAGATAGGATCAAAGGCGAACTGGCCGGGTTTGAACACCGCGCCGTCAACCACCTCCAGGCAGGTTCCGCTATTAATAAAGTGCGGGCCCGGCGTATCCACATCAGGATCAATGCGGCAAAGGCCCAGGCCGCCTTGATCGCTCGTCCACAGGTGCCGATACGGCGTGCCAGTCTTTGGATTAATGGCTGATCCGCTCAGCACCATTCCGCCGCCGGGCGATGTAACGTTGGTTGCGAATGGGACCTGGGTTTGTGTCGCTTGTGCATGCGCCAGCGGGCCGCCCAGCCCGGCGATCATCGCCACACTCAGCCATAGCCGTGCTGCAACACTCGTCATAATGTTGATCCATGGCTTAAGCGCCATGGCAAAAGGTCCATCCGTCGCGTTTCTAAGATCCAGCATTTTTAAGTTTCCTTTCCTGTCCGGAAGCCAGTTATTTACTGCAAAACCTTATTCAGTGGCGGCTGCCTCAAAAACACAAAGACGTTGCCGCCGACCAGACTCAAATACCGGATGGAAAGAACTCGTGTTGCTGAGCTGAAAGGAATGGACTCGGCCACAACTGCGAATACACCAATGGCCGGGGGAAGGGAGCTGAACCAACTCAAAAAA
>DASXZE010000364.1:0-3860 GCA_036502105.1 Candidatus Angelobacter sp.
AAAGAATTTAGCTTTCCGGCAACGCTTTATCGGACGGACGCTGGAAGCCATTACGCTGCAAACCAGCGGCGATGGCTGGACCGAAGCGCTGAGCGACAACTATTTAAAAGTCAGGCTGGCGGGACGGCACGAAGCCAATAAGATATTGAAAGTCGATATAACGGAGACAGGCAACGAAGATCTGGTGGCTGTAGCGTCGGGCGGCGCGCTTTGCTACGCAGGTTCAGATCGGGAAATCCTGAAGCGCATCTCATAACTAATTACCCCAGCCATGCACCACGAGGGCAGTCTCTGACGACAACCCATGCTATAATTTTCTAGTCTTGCCGCAGTGTGTGGCGCCTCCCGCAATTCCACTAAAAATGTGAGTTTGCCGGGATGGTTTTGGAGGATCGCATAGATAAACGCTTTATTAAGATGAATGAGCGCATCCGGGCACGCGAGATTCGCGTAATTGGTGCGGATGGTGAGCAGCTTGGCATCATGACGCCGCAGGATGCGACCCGCAAGGCCCGTGAGTTGAGCCTTGACCTGGTTGAGATCTCTGCCACCGCAGTGCCTCCTGTATGCCGGATCATGGACTACGGCAAGTTCCTATACGAGCAGGAAAAGAAGGAACGCGCGGCCAAGAAGAACCAGAAACAGATCGTGCTGAAGGAAGTGAAATTCAGCGTGAACGTGGACGAGCATGATTACGTGACCAAACGCAACCATGTGATGCGTTTCCTGAATGAAGGCGACAAGGTGAAAGCCAGCCTGCGCTTCCGCGGACGCGAAATGGCCCACCAGAACCTGGGACGCAAAGTTTTAGAGCGGTTGATTAATGAAGTAGGCGACAAAGGAATTGTGGAATTCAGGCCGCGCATGGAAGGCAATACCGTGCACGTGATTCTGGCTCCCCCGCGCCAGATACCTGGAGCTGCTCCCAAAAAACCGGAGAAGCCAGCCCAGCCCCAGCAGCAACAAGCTGGCGGACAGGCCCAGCACCCTCCGGCGGCAAAGAGCAGCTAGAAAAGAAGCAGTTGGCCATTAGCAATTAGCCACTGCAACAGTGAGCAAGTAAAAACAGAGTTGTTAAGGAAGTAAAAACAGAAAGCCCAAAGCACAGAGGCAGCAATGGCAAACCCACCTGCTGCCGGCATATCCAGTCAAAAGCTAATTGCTAATGGCCAATTGCCAAGTGCTACAAGAGACTTATGCCTAAACTAAAAACGCACAAAGGCGCAGCAAAACGCTTTAAGAAAACCGCGAACGGCAAGATCAAGCGCGGTAAAGCGTTCAAGCGCCATATCCTTACCTCCAAGGCGACCAAGCGCAAACGCCAGCTCGATATGGATACACTGGTGAGCGACGCTGACGCGCCAAAAGTCCGGAGAATGATCCCGTACTCGTACTAACGAATCCGGGACAGAGTTCGGCCCGCCTGACTTAACATCAGCGCTGAGGCCGGCCTGAAAAAAGAGCTCAATCACAAGACATAAAAAATTGAGCTCACCGCGTGTGAACAGGGACCTGAACCTTCCCTGCAGCCGCGAATAACCGCCGGAAAATTCCGGCAACAAAAAAGGGAGCACACATGCCTCGCGTAAAACGTGGTACTAAACGCCGCCAGCGCCGCAAAAAGATACTTGAACGCGCCAGCGGGTATTTTCTTACAAAATCAAAGCTGTATCGCGCCGCCAAAGAATCGGTGGAGCGCGGACTCAAATTCGCCTACAGCGGCCGCAAGCAGAAGAAACGCCAGTACCGGTCGATCTGGATCGTCCGCATTGGCGCAGCTTCCCGCGCCCTGGGCGTGAGCTATAACCAGTTCATCAGCGGCCTGAAGAAGGCTGGCGTAGAGCTGGACCGCAAGATCCTGGCGGACATTGCAACCAATGACGCAGCAGGCTTTACCGCATTGGTAGAGACGGCAAAACGCGCCAACGAAAAAGCTACGGCCTAGACCGCAGCAGTTCTTAACCAAAACTTTTAACCACAAAGGACACAAAGGTTCACGAAGGTTTTCAACTTCGTGTTCCTTCGTGTCCTTTGTGGTTTTATTTGCCCTGAATAACGGCGTAGAAAAAAATATCCTGCCCAGAGTACAATCCCTGCCATGCTTTCCCGCAGATCCTTTTTCAAGACCGCCGGCCTGGGCGCTGCAGCAGTGGTTGCAACCGCCAGTCTTCCTACCGAGCTTCTGAGCTGGGCTGAGCCTCGCCGCACACCGTTGCCCGGCGGGCCGATCCTGCTCAACAGCAATGAGAATCCTTACGGGCCGTTTCCCAGCGTGCTGGCGATGAAAGACCCGTTTCAGGATGCCAATCGCTATCCTGATCGCGGCTATGACAAGCTGATTGAGCGCATCGCCGCCATGCACAAGGTGAAGAGCGACCATGTAACGCTGGGCTGCGGTTCAACCGAGATCCTGAAGATCGCCGCCAGCGCATTTCTGGGGCCGGGGAAAAAGCTGGTGATGGCGTCGCCCACATTTGAGGCGATTGAGTTTTACGCCCGCACAACGCAGGCGGAGATCATCAAAGTCCCGCTGGCGGCTTCTTACGCGCACCAGCTCACGCTCATGCTGGAAGCCGTGGGCAAAGACGGCGGGCTCATCTATATATGTAACCCGAATAATCCCACGGCCAGCGTTACGCCGCGCCGCAGCCTGGAAGGGCTGATCCATGAGCTGCCGCCGAACACTTATATCCTGATGGATGAGGCTTACCACGATTTTGTTCCGGTCTCTGCTGACTACATTTCATTTCTGCAAAGCCCGGTGGACGATGAGCGCGTGATCGTGGCGCGCACCTTCTCCAAGATTTATGGCATGGCCGGCCTCAGGCTGGGTTATGCCGTAACATCCGCTAGAAACACCCAGCTCATGGGAGCACACAAGCTCCAGGACAGCACCAATATCCTGGCTTTGCGCTCTGCTCTGGCCTCACTGAACAACGCTGACGAACACAAAATAGCGATTCAGCGCAACGCGTTTGATCGCGACGAATTCATGCGACAGGCCGAATCACGCAAGCTGCGTCCCATTAACTCATGGACGAATTTTGTAATGTTCAACACACAGCGGCCCATACACACCGTGATCGACCATTTCAAAGAGAACAACATCCTGATTGGGCGTCCGTTCCCGCCCATGGACACTTATGCCAGAATATCCTTGGGTAAGCCGGATGAGATGAAGGCTTTCTGGCAGGCCTGGGACAAGCTTCCGCCAGCGAAGTAAGCAAACCCACAAACAGCTCAGCGAATGTCCTGGAGACGACCTCTCCGGGACATTCGCATTTAGAGGCATACAACTTTCGCAGCCGGTAGTCCATCTCTCTAAGAAGACTCACCCAGCAGATTCGCCACGGAGATCCCAAGATGCCTCTTCTTGACCAGACCGCCAAATTAGCCACCAGCAAATTGCCGAAAGTTATCTCACCGAAAACACATTCCATGATTGATTACGCCATTGCCGGCTGCTTCTTTGGCATGGCGGCATTTTTCTGGCGGCGGAACAAGCGGGCAGCGGTAAGTGCGATTGCCTGCGGTGCGGCGGAGGCGGCGCTGGCGTTGTCCACTGACTATTCCGGCGGTGCAGCAAAGCGGCTTAGCTTTGAAACCCACAACAATATTGATTTCGCCATGAGCGGCATTGTCAGCAGCCTGCCATCAGTCCTTCACTTTGCCGACGAGCCGGAAGCTCACTACTTCCGCGCGTCAGGGCTGGCCATTGCTGCTGTAGCTGGGCTGACAAAGATTGAAGAGAGCGCTAGGGAGTTAGGCATCGACGCGGCGTGAGTTGTTGAGCAATTGGCAATTAGCAAATGGCAATTGGCAAAAAATAGCAGTCAGCACTCAGTAATCAGCATTCAGCC
>DASXZE010000365.1:0-10808 GCA_036502105.1 Candidatus Angelobacter sp.
AATCGCTTGAAAGCGCGCGAGGCGGAGAGGAATTGTCTCTCCGCTGCTGATGCCCTTGGTCACGCCCCGCCATGCCAGCAAGCCGCCAAGCGTGACAATAAAGGATGGGATTTGTACATACGCAACCAGCGCTCCCTGAAACGCGCCAATCAACAGCCCTAAAAGTATTGCCGAAAGCAACGACGCAATAAGTCCGTGCCCTGCGTTGGCTTGCACAATCGCCGCAGTCATCCCAGTCAAGCCCACCAGCGAACCTACAGAAAGATCAATGTTCGCGCTGACGATTACCATCAGCATGCCGATGGAGAGAATACCGGTCACAGCCATTTGCCGCATCAGGTTAGAGAAATTGCGCGACTCCAGAAACACGCCGCCAGTCAGATAACCAGCCACGATCCAGACCACGGCAAGCGCAAGCACTAATGTGTACGGCTGGATCTGGTCGTAAGAAAAACGGATCTTGCGGGTCCGGCCCGACGATTGGTCAGCAAGGGTAGGCACTGGTTGAACTGAGTTCTCTCTCAAGCGAGCTCCGGATGACCGATGGCACAAGCCATGATCTTGTCGCTGGTCGCGTCTGCGCGGCTGAATTCTTTCACCACTACTCCCTGATGAAGAACCATGATTCTATCGCTGAGCCCCAGGATTTCTTCTAATTCAGAAGAAACCAATACGATTGCCAACCCCTGTTTTGCAAGCTCATCAATCCGGCGATAGAACTCTTCTTTGGCGCCTACATCAATGCCTCGAGTAGGCTCATCGAGAAAAAGAACTTTTGGTTTTGCCATGAGCCACTTGCCCAGCACAACCTTTTGTTGATTGCCACCGGAAAGCGTTCCCACGGCTGTAAATAAAGATGGAGCCTTGATCTGAAGGTCGCGAACGATTGAATCACCCAGTGACATCTCATTCGCTTCGCTGGTCAGCATGCGTGCCGATATCTGGTTGAGGGCAGCGAGCGTCAGATTATGCAGAATGCTATCGTCCAGCACCAGGCCAAAGCGTCTTCTGTCTTCGGTGACAAAAGCAATGCCCTGATGTATGGCATCTTCTGGAGAACTTATATCAACCGCCCGACCCTCTATCATTACTCTGCCGGAAATCTTAGTCTCAGCCGCTCCAAACAAAGCCATCAACAATTCAGATCGGCCTGCCCCCATAAGCCCGGCGATTCCCAGCACTTCACCCTTGCGCACGGCAAAGCTCACGTCTTTCACCCGGGGCGGCGAGCAGATGTTTTGCACCTCAAAAACCACTTCGCCAGGGAGACGCCGCACTGCGGGAAAAAGCTGGCTCATTTCTCGCCCTACCATCATTTTGATCACAGAAGATTGGTCCAGCTTCCCTGTTTCTTCCGTGGCGACGTTCATGCCATCGCGCAAGACGGTAATGCGATCGCTGAGTTGAAAAACCTCCGCCAGCCGATGCGATATATAAATGATGCCTGCGCCCTGAGTAGCCAGGTCACGCAGAATGGCAAACAACGTTTCTGCTTCCGCGCCAGTGAGAGCAGACGTGGGCTCGTCCAACACCATGATGCGTGCATGATACGAGAGCGCTTTGGCAATTTCCACCAACTGCTGTTGCGCAATTCCCAGGCGAGAGACGGGCGTCTCCGGATCTAGATGCAGACCTACTTTGCTCATCCACTCCCGGGCGCGTTTAAGCATTTCATTCCAGCGGACAATGCCTCCACGGTGCGGAACCCGGCCGATAAAAATATTTTCTGCAACGCACAATTCCGGGACCAGCGACAACTCCTGATGCACGACGCCAACGCCGGAAAGTTCAGCGTCATGTATCCCGCGAAATCGTTCTTCCCTGCCATCAATGTGGATCTCGCCTTCATACTGGCCTGCGGGATAAATGCCAGCCAGGATTTTGATCAGTGTGGATTTGCCTGCGCCGTTCTCGCCCACAACGGCATGAATCTCGCCCGGCCACACATCCAGGGTTACGCCTTTAAGAGCGCGTGTACCGGGAAAACTTTTTTCGATACGGGACATGCTGACCAGAGGAGCCCGGTCGCGATGCGTGTATTTCACGCCGCCGTTAAGATGAGAGGCAACGGTCATAGGGAAAAATTACTGGCCTGCGTTTTGCGTCTTAGGCCACTGTGCCTGCGGCACGTTCCGATAGACATCTTCCAGTTTCAAGAAGCCGTCTTTAATTACCGTTGGCACAAGATTATTTTTATCCACTGCAACTGGCTCCAGCAGAATGGATGGTATCTCTTTCATCCCGTTATTCACGGTAGCATGCGTTTCAATTTTGCCGCCCTTGGCTAGCGTAACCGCGGCTTCAGCCGCCTGGCGGGCCAGAGGCGGAATCGGTTTGTAAACAGTCATGGTCTGCGTTCCAGCAACAATGCGTTGCGCGCCCGCAAGATCGGCATCCTGTCCGGATACCAAAACCTTGCCTGCAAGATGCTGCTCCTGGAGCGCCTGCACCACGCCGCCCGCAGTACTGTCATTGGAAGCAACTACCGCAACAACGTTATTCGCCGTGCGCGTGAGCGCGTTTTCCGTGTGGCTCAGCGCCTCGCTGGCCAGCCAATCCCGCGACCATTGGTCCGCTGCAATCTTAATATCGCCGCGTTCAATGGCCGGCTTAAGAACATTCATCTGCCCTTCACGAAACATGCGCGCATTGTTGTCCGTGGGCGATCCCCCAATCAGAACGTAATTCCCCTTCGACGCGCGATCGAGCAGATACTTTGCCTGCAACTCGCCGACTTTCACATTGTCGTAAGAAATATAAAGGCTGACATCGCTATTGCGGATGAGCCGGTCATAGCTGATTACCGGAACATGCTGGCGGGCCGCGCTGTTCACAATGGAAGCCATGACTTCACCGTTGTGCGGAACAATCACCAGCACGTTCACGCCTTGCGTCAACAGATTTTCGCATTGCCGCACCTGCGCCGCATCATTACCGTCTGCCGACTGCCCAAGTACTTCGGCACCCAGCTCCTGTGCACGGGCCACAAACTGGTCGCGGTCGCGCACCCAGCGTTCCAGAAGCACGGAGTCCATGGAAAATCCAATTCGTATCCTGCCACTCTCGCGCGGCGTTGACCTGCAACCATTTGTGCTCAGAAAAGCTGTAACAACCAACAGCAGAGCCCACTTCTTCCGCAAGGAAAAACCTCCTGCAACAGCTCTGGGACATTTTCGCACGTTATCCTAGATGCTCTCTTTGATCACGCGCAAGTTGGCTTTTTGTAAATACGCCAGCGTCGTGTGCGAAGCTAAAACTTTAGGCGGCCGCCACCGGCCGCCTAAAAAAGTAAATACAAGACAGAGGAGTGTCTGTTCAATTTCTAGAACGAATATTTCACGGCCAACTCAAGGATCCGACGACCCAACTTCACATCAGCAAGACCAAAATCCTGGTTCGCTTGTATAAACTGCCCTGTCGACGTCTGCGTAAACTTCAGCGTCAAATTTGTATTGTCATTGGGATTGAACGATTCAAGCGGATGGTTCAAGAAGTTAAACGCGGAAGCACGCAGTTGTAAACTCTGCTTCTCAGTGATCTTAAAGCTCTTATAGAGCGAGAGGTCACTGTTCACAAATGCCGGTCCGTGAATATACGGCAGGCGATAATTTCCATTCACGCTGCTGGCGGTTACACCGTTACCCGGTACACCAAAGCAGCTTCCATTGATGAACTGGTGCGGGCCAAGATTCTTGGTTGGATCGCAGAGCAATACAGGTTGCAACAGGATGTCTGGCGTGCCCAGGATCGTCCTGTTGCTAAAGAAGCCGGGTTGAGTTGAATCACCCTGAGTTGGCTGGATATTGAAATTGGGCGAAAAGGAAGTCATGTCAGGACCGCTCTGGAAGCTGGTTATACCGGCAATTGTCCACCCGCCCATTAACCTTCTAACCAACGGGCTGAACTCATGGAAGAAATTACCGAACTCAATCTGGTAGGACGAATTGAAAACATTCGACCGATCAATAGAGAGCGGTCCGTAGTTATGAGCTGAATCAAGAGGATTGGTCGCGTCTGTGAGCGCACAATTCAACTGGCTGGTTCCACACAAACCAAGAGCTTTTGAAAATGTATAGTTGAAACCAAATGTGACAGGCCCTTTTGTCTTGTTCCAGCTTGCCTGGATCGCGTTGTAATTCGCATATCCACCATGGCTGGTTACATCCAAAGCATTATCGCCAAACCCGGTTCCGAAAGGCCGGAAAGGTCCCAGACCCGCATTTTGAATGGTGCAGGTAACATTGCAGCCAGCAGTAGCCCCGGAACCCGCCACAAACAAAGAGCCGGTGGGAATTGTATTTACATTCTGTCCATTACCTTCAATAGCCAGATGGTTGCTATGGTTGCCAACATAGGCAAATTCAAAAATAGACTTCCACGGCGCCTGCTGAGAGATTGTGAAATTGTAGCTGTATGTGACGGGCTGCTCATTGTCATTTGGATCCACGGCGAACGCGCCAGTTATCACCCGGGTTAAAGCTGCTGTCTGAAGTCCGGCGAGAGTTGTAACACTGGTATGGAACGGCACAGAGCCGCTGGCAGTTGATCGCGCGCCAGCGAAATCATTAAACGAATCATGGAAGTGATAGGCGCCCCAACCTCCGCGCAGAATCGTCTTGCCTGTTCCGAAAGTGTCCCAGGCAAACCCAAGACGGGGAGAAATCAATAGCGCCTTGCTCGGAGAGCCGGCATTCGGAATGCTGGAATCAATGGAGTTCCAGCGCAATCCCGGATGAGTTGAGTTTGCTGCCAGATCACCCTGAAACAAGCCAGGGAGGAAGACCGCAAGCCCGGTACCTCCGCCATCGTCGCGCCATGGCGTGTAATTATCGAGCCTTAATCCAAGATCAAGCGTCAGTCGCTTGGTCACCTTCCAGCTATCGGAACCGTAAAAGGCCAGATCACGATAGCTCATGTCATTCACGGCCTCAAAATTCTGCTCGTTGTAACCTACGAATCCAACCGCACCCAATAACTGGTTGGCCATTGAATTGTTGGAGCCGAACTGTGGCCCCACAACACCAGGTATGGGAGACTGGGGGCTGTTGGCATATGGGCCAAAGTTATCAAACGCAATTTCACCATTCGGCTGAACATAGTCAGCCTGATTGTTGATGGTTCGCTCCCAATAAAAGCCAAACTTGAATTGATGTTTGCCAAAGACCTTGGTGGCATCATCCTGGAAGTTATACGCTCTCTTGCCGAGCAGGAAAGCCCCGTTATTGCCTGCACCCTGGAATAGATCAAACTCATCAGCCGATGCCTGCTCCAGGAAGAAACCATTGCTCAGGCCGGGAACCTGGGGTCGCCATTGTTGAAAGCGCCGTGATACGGATACCCCAGAGCGCTTCTCGATACCAGCGATGGATCATTTGGCCGGATTGGCACGTTGAGGTAAGCAATGCTGCCACCTACGTCATTGGTCAAAGTCGGGCTGAAGACATGCAGAAAATGGCCCGTCACGGTGTGTGAAATATCGTTCGAGGACATCCCTCCGGGAAAAGGCACTGGCAACGTTTGGGTAAAGAACACGCGCAACGGGATACTATCCAACTCCCGTTGTTCGTTATAAGTAAAGTAAAATTTTGAGTTTTCACTCAAGTTGTAATCTAGACGGGTATGAAACATCCAGCCGTTCTGCTGCGTGCTGATAGGCTGAAGAAAATTGACATTCCCCTGGGTGGTTGTGGGATCGACATTCGGCAGCGGATACAATTTGAACAGCGCCAAACCACCGGGATCAAAACTTGAAGATGGAATGATTCCGCTGGCAGGAATCGGTGATCCATTCAGGAGAAAGCCGTGAAGGTTGGCGCCCAGCTGGCACATCGTATTCGGCGCTTTCGGCGTAGAGCAGAATGCTGCGTTGTCCAGCGCTGTCGAGCTGAAGTCTCCATTGCGCATTGAAACCGTGGGGACATAGGTAGAAACCGTCTGGCCGGGCAGCTGTTGCCAATAGTATTCATAGCCGGCAAAGAAAAATGCCTTTTTATGAGTGTAAGGAATCGGACCGCCAATGTTTCCGCCCGGATAAAACTTTTTGTCATTCCCCCTGGGCAGTTCCTGATTGTTAGTCAGCCAATCGTTCGCGTTCCATCCCGTGTTCCGCGTGTACAGGTAACCTTGTCCGTGGAATTCGCTGCTGCCTGACTTGCCAACCGCGTTAATCACCACCGGGCCCTTGGCGCTATCTGCGCCAAAGTTTGAAGTCTGAACTTTGACTTCTGCCACCATATCCGCATTCACGGTTTGAGTAGCTACACAGTTACAACCTGGATCGATGATATGTGCACCGTCGGAGAACAGGTCCGTGCCACCCCGGTTAACATTGCCGTTTGTGTTAAATCCATTTCCCACAGAGCTGTTGTTCAGCGACACATTACCGGGATCAAAGCCGCCTGAATTGCCAACTCCACCACCGCCGAATACCGCTGTTCCAGGCAGGATCCGCACCAACTCAGTAACGTCACGCCCTTGAAGCGAAAGGTTCTGGATTTGTTTGGAGTTGAGCAATGCACTTCTCTCACCAGAATCCACAGGTGCATCAGTCACCGCTTCCACCGACACTGTTTCTGAAGTCGAGCCAATCGCCAGCTTGATTTCCCGCACAACACGCTGGTCGCCCGGATTCACTTGAACCCCCCGGGACTGCCACGATTTGAAGCCCTGCGCTTCAATCTTCAGATCGTATGCACCTGGCACAACCAAACCAAAAGAAAAGGCGCCTTCGCCATTGCTCACCGTCTGCCTGGCGTCACCTGAGCTCTGGTTCCTTAGAACAACTTTGGCTTTGGGGACCACAGCGCCAGAGGGATCAGTCACCGTGCCGGAAATCGTACCGGTGGTTTGCGCATGAAGCGACGCTGAGACAATAAGCATCACCACAAAAATAAAAGCCGCTGTAATGCGGCTTGAGCGGGGAATACCGTGAGATTGCAAAGCCAAACGTTGCTCCATTGTGTCCTCCACCATTTAAGCTGCTTCGCTTCTGCTGCTTTCGTTTTTAAGACCGTTAACGTTTACATTCTCTGCCCAAAGCTATCCCCTGAAAACCAACATAATCTGGAAAAGGCACCGTAAACGATTACAATGCTACCGCGCAAGGTTTTTACTCCCGTCTTGGATTCCATGTCAAGAGGGAACATAAAAATATGCAAATTTATTTTGCCTGCTTGCTTGGAGGGACGGTTCATCTGTTGCGGGTGCTGTGATCGCAAAACATGTTTGATTGAGGGAAATCGTGCGGCTCGAATCCAACATGCGGTATCAGCCACTATTTAATCTTGCGGATGGATTTATCAACACGCCGGAACGTTACCGGCTCCTAATACCTAAACGGGTGTTTGCTTCATAATGGGTTCGATCTTTGGTTCGAACAGTTCACGTAAGATACAATTGCGCAATTAAGTTCAAGTTATTGATTACAAAGCAAAACCTCTCCTTATGAAATAGATCGGTTAGGGCGATTGGGAAAGATTTACGCGGAAAGAGAAAGTGTAAAGCAGGTTTGTTTCTACGACTGTTTATGGTGGATGACACTGAATGAAAACGAATGTCACACTTCTCGATATTGCTGACGCACTGGGCGTCTCCATTGGGTCTGTCCACCGTGCCTTGCATGATCATCCCGGCGTAAGCCCGATGACAAAAGCCCGGGTCCTGCAAACGGCAAAGAAACTTGGCTACCGGCCCAACCTGGCCGCCCGCTACCTTTCGCAGAAACGGCAGGTGCGCATTTCCGTAAATACGCTCAAAGGAACCACGTCTTTCTGGGACGAAGTAAGAGGCGGGATTGAAAAAGAGGCCAACTCTTCCGGCCTGAAAATTGATGTGGAATACCGGACCTACCCCGGCATTGGCGATGGAGAAGAAGAAGCTTTTGCAGCTGCGCTGGAAGCAAAAGTCGATGGAATCATCATTTTTCCCAGCCGTCCTGGCGATCTTCGCCGCTCCATGCGCCGCGCGTCGCGCTCTGGAACTCCTGTCGTCTGTGTGGCCACGGACGCCCCCGGCACCGGAAGACTCGCCGTGGTTTCCATTGACACCATGGCCAGCGGTGCACTTGCCGCTGATTTGATGGGAAGAATGCTACGCGGCAAAGGCAAAATGGCCGTTACGCTCAGCGATCTTGCCATCACGGAACATGCGGAGAAGGTAAAGGCATTCAAAAACACGCTGCAAACTTTTTATCCGGAAATGCAGATGCAGGATCCAATCGAAGATCACGATATTGAAACCGAGGCCTATGACAAGTGCAAAGCCCTGTTTCTGGCGCATCCTGATCTCGCCGGCATTTACGTGACGACAGAGGCTTCCATCCCCGCGCTTAATGCGGCACGCGACACTGGAATTCTCGATAAACTGATCGTCATCACCACGGATATGTTCCCCGCGCTGGTAAAAGAGATACGCTCTGGCGCGGTAACAGCCACGATTTATCAGCGTCCGCAAACACAGGGAATGATGGCGTTCCGTGTTCTGTATGAGTTCCTGGTGGAAGGCGAATGCCCGTCATTCCAGATGACGTTGGCGCCTCACCTGGTTATGCGCGGCAATCTTGATTTCTTTCTAAAAAGATTTTCTTCGGACACTACAACTGAGTACCAGTCTGTAATGCAGAGCACTTCCATCGAAGATTGATGTGCATCTGGCTTTGCTAAAGCGGCTGATCATCCCCACGCGGCTCGCCGCCACTTCAGCCCTTTTGTCCAAATCTCAGAGTTTCCTTGACACGCCCCCTGCTTTCGCTCCATATTCTTCGGAAACGTTTACGGACTTAAAAATTACTCGGATTACCGGACGCACCTAAGAATCAGCTCTACTCAGCAACTCGGCGTCCCTTGGAGCGAACCATGCCTGTTTTGCTGATGCTGGTCATAAAACCGGAATCCACGCGGCTGCTTTCTCTCCAGCCGGTCGATATCGCCATTATTCTTCTCTACTTCGCCGGCATTCTCGGCATCGGTTTCTATCTCAAACGATTTACCAAAACCGGCGATGACTTTTTCATGGCCGGACGCCAGATGACCGCCTGGATTGCTGGCCTGAGCTTTCTCTCTGCGAATCTAGGATCACTGGAATTGATGGGATGGGCAGCTGCGGCGTATCAATATGGAATTCTTGCTACGCACTGGTATTGGATTGGCGCGATTCCCGCAATGCTCTTTCTGGGAATCGTAATGATGCCTTTCTATTACATCTCCAAAACGCATTCTGTTCCGGGATACCTGAAGCTGCGTTTTGGCGAACCTTCGCGCGCGCTCTCTGCCATCAGTTTTGGAGTCATGACCGTGCTCATGAGCGGGGTGAATATTTATTCCATGGCGCTGGTGATGAAAGTGGTTCTGGGCTGGAACATCAATTTCAGCATTTGGATTTCATCTCTTACCGTTGCCGTTTATGTGGTGCTGGGCGGCCTGCTTTCCTCGATTTTTAATGAGGTCCTGCAGTTTGTGCTGATCTGGCTCGGCGCGCTTCTGATTCCGATTCTCGGCTTCATTGAAACCGGCGGCTGGGGCGGTATGACTAAGCGCATCGCCGTCAATTTTCCCGGCCAGCAATTCACGCACATGTGGGCGCCGCTGGGAAATTTTAGTGACAATCCCATGGGCATTCATTGGACAGGCATTGTCTTCGGTCTCGGCTTCGTCTTATCTTTCGGCTATTGGACGACCGATTTTCTAATCGTGCAGCGTGTTCTTGCCGCACGTGATCTGCGCTCCGCCCGCATGGCGCCCATCATCGGAGCAGCCTTCAAGATGGTTGTTCCGCTCATTGTGATTGTCCCCGGATTACTGGCTCTTGCCGTGCTGCCGGAAAAACTTGTTGGCGAATCGCAGGCAACCCTCACCGGCGCACACAGTTTTAACGAGGTGCTTCCACTAATGCTGGCCCGCTATTGCGGCCCGGGTCTTCTCGGCTTAGGCATTACGGCCCTGATGGCAGGCTTCATGTCCGGGATGGCAGGCAACGTCACCGCCTTCGCCACCGTATGGACTTATGACATTTACAAAGCGCTCATCCGCAAAGAAGCCAGCGACGCACACTACGTCCTCATGGGACGGTGGTGCACGATTCTCGGCGTCCTGATCAGTATCGCCACCGCATATCTGGTCATGCAATTTCAGAGCATCATGGATTATGTGCAAGCACTTTTCAGCTTTTTCATTGCGCCCTTGTTCGGTACCGTGATTCTGGGGATGTTATGGAAACGCGCAACGCCTGCGGCAGGATTCTGGGGACTGCTGGCCGGAACCGTTTCATCCATCGGCATGTGGCTCGCAGTCAAGCTGCATCCCGCAGCGCTCTCTTATATTGCATTCTCACGGAATGCCAAAGACATGGCAGAAAATATGTATCGTGGGCTGTGGTCCTGGCTCATCTGCGTGCTGGTAACGGTGGTGGTGAGTTCTATGACTCAACCAAAACCGGTGGCGGAGTTGAATGGACTGGTCTATGGCTGCACGGAATTGCCCAATGAAGGCGCGCTTAAGCTGTATCAACGGCCAATCTTCTGGGCAGTGATTGTGGCTCTGGGTTTCATCGTGTTAAATCTGATTTTCTGGTAGGAGTAAAGAATGCACGCAGAAGGTCGAATCTCAATCTGGTTTTTTATCGGCACGCTGCTGCTGGCCTACGGAGTGCTGATCTTAGGATCGGGAATCTATGAATGGCTGCACCCGTCAGTGACGCAAGTCGTACTTGCGAATTTGCACGCCGCGGTCTGGTGGGGTGCTTTGTTGCTGATTCTTGGAACTGTGTATTGTGTACGATTCTTTCCGCGCAAAAGTACAAGCTCATAAACTCTC
>DASXZE010000366.1:0-16678 GCA_036502105.1 Candidatus Angelobacter sp.
GCAGCGGGCCAATTTTTACGACGGCTCGGAATTATTTCTGGAAATCTCTATCGTTCTATGTTCCATTGCTCTACTGGCAGAGATGAAACTTTTCTGGCAGCTTTCTTTCATCTCCACCATTATTGGAATCGGCGTTGCAGCATGGGGGATGCTGGGAATTCACTAAACAAAAGTTTCCATAAATCCCAACTCCACTTTCAGCGCGTGGTATCCAGCGCCAGTCCCCTGATGGCATTCAGCGCAAGTCCTGTGCTGGCTCCGTTGATAACGCGCGTGGGAACCAGATTCCCTTGCAGCGTGGAAACATTGGTATAGATGATAATGCTGGAGGCCACCGGATCCACGACATAAAGCTCGCCATTGGAAACATCGTTATTAAGTGCGATCTGCTGCGGCGACTGCAGTTCCGTGGCGCTGCCGCTAATGTTGCCAAAAGGAATTACATCGCCTGTAGCATTAGTTGCGCTGGCATAAGTAGTTATGCTGAGCGGCGCCACGGAATTACTCACAATCAGGCGGCCTGAAATATCCAGGGCAAGGCCCCGCGGCTGGGATAGTTTTGTGTCAGCGCCGGCAATGGCTCCGCCTACGATTCCTACCAGGCTTTGTGTGCTTGCGCTATCCAGCCGGTCAACTGCGTTGTCTCCCGGATCAGTGACATAAAGCTGGTTGTTTGCCGCATCCAGAAGAATGCTGCCAATCGTTATGCCCATATTAATGGTGCTTACCGGTGGAACGTTGCCATTGTCAGTTGAAGCGGAATTAAATAAAAGAATGTTTGTGCCATCCGCTACGTACAAAAGATTGTTGATCGTATCCACCGCCACATCAAATGGACTTACAAACCCAGTCGCTGCGCCCACGATGGCGCGTGTAGGCGTAACGCTTCCCGTCAATGTGGATGCGTTATCAAATATCAGGACCGATTTCCCACCCTGGTTGACCACATACAGACGGTCAGCAGCAGTGTCCACCACCAGCCGTTGTAATGAGGAAAATGAACTTGAAGTAATGGTGGCCGTGGGGGCTGTGTTGCCGTTGACGGTTTCCGCGCTGCTAAAGCGCAGAATTGAACTCGGTGTTGTAACGTACAACTGTCCGCCAGTACCACCCGGGGTCGTCCCGCCGCCGCTGCCCGTGCCTGAGCCACCTAACGTCCGTCTGGGAGAGATCACACAGCCAGCCAGCGTGAGCGCGAGTGCTAAAACTAAAATTGCGTAAAACCGCTTCATTCCGTCAACTCCTATAATTTCTGGTCTTTATAAATGTTTACAATGCATTGGTAAAAATGCTCATGCCCATAATCTATCTAGCAACCTCCAATTCAGGCAAGGTACGAGAGTTTCGTGAGGCCGCGCAATCTTTTTCTTTGGCGCTTGGTTCCCTGCCCGGACTTGCAAATATCCCGCCTGCTATTGAGGATGGCACAACTTTCGAGCAAAATGCCCGCATTAAAGCGGAATATTACAGCCGTTTTGCGCCCGGAGAGCTGATATTGGCCGAAGACTCCGGCCTCTCAGTAGATGCCCTCAATGGCGCTCCTGGTGTCTATTCAGCCCGTTACGCGGCCATGCTCCAATCCGGCGATGCCTCGCATGAAAACTCCAGCGACCAGGCCAACAATCTAGCGCTTATCAACCAATTAGAACGTTTGCCGGGTGGCCATTTTGCGGGGAAATATGTTTGCGTGATTGCTCTCGCGCGCGATGGCGCGATCCTGGCCACATTTACCGGCGAAGCCCATGGCGAGTTGCGTACTGTTCCTCAAGGCACACTGGGGTTCGGATACGATCCGCTGTTTTACTTCCCTGCTCTAAATAAAACTTTTGCTGAACTCTCTCTGGAACAGAAGCGTGAACATAGCCACCGGGGAAAGGCGTTTCGCAGTTTTCTGGATTGGTATTTAAAACAGCCGCCCAAGCAGTAAGAAATTTTGCTTGCAACAAATTACCTGGCCATGTCCATGGCCTCTTTTCTGATCTTTTTTGGATCTACCTGCCATTGGGTTCCATCCTGAAATTGCAGCTCAGCCACATACAGCACCAGCGCTTTAGGATGTTTTGCCAGGTCGGCCTTGGTTGATGCTCCTTCGCCGGTAACTGTAAACGTTGAAGCCGTGTCCACACTTTCCGGCACGGTCACCAGTTCGCCTTTGCTAATTCTTGCATCATCTTTCTTAACCGCTATCCAGCCAAAGCGGTAACTCTTGATCTTCTGATGTTTCTTGTTTTCCAGCAGCGCATCCAGCAATGTATTGTCAGCCCCTAAAGACGCCTGGACGATGTGCACGGGATCATCGGCTTGCTGCGCGAAAAGAATCAAGGTTTCCTGGTTGTCATTTTGCAGCGCGGGCACATAAAGCCCCATGAGCGGGGATTGCACTGTCAGCATGACGATCCCGCAAAAAATGCAGACCAATAAACTCTTCATGTCTTTCACCTTTTCAAAGGCTCGCGGCGTCAAAACCCCTGGCCCGCGCCTTGCCCTGCGCTGCTGTACCGCGCATCCTACACCCAAAGGGGCAATTCTCAAGCAGAAACTTATGCTCCCCGGCCGATTCGCAAGAAATTAGACGTTGCACTACCCTGTAAATCCAAGTAAATTCAAGGTTCTCTCATGGCGAAACGGCCCTCACAAGCGGCTACAAGATCAGCAAACGGGACTTCAGATAAATCTCAGCGCATCCTGGATGCCGCGATTGAAGTCATCGCAGAACATGGCTTTTTCCATTCCCGGGTGGCTGAAATTGCCGACCGCGCCGGCGTGGCGGATGGCACGATCTATCTTTACTTCAAAAACAAAGACGAACTGCTCATGGCCGCCATCGATTCGGCTTTCCACCGCTTTATTCAAAGGGCGCGCAGTTCGTTGCAGCAGGTGGAAGATCCCCGGGAAAAACTCCGCCGCATGGCTTTTCTTCATCTTGAGGCCCTGGGTTCAAACCGCAGCCTGGCCATTGTTTTCCAGACTGAGTTGCGGCATAGCGCCAAGTTTCTTGGCCAGTTTTCCCATAACCTTCTGGTGGAATACTTTGACGTGATCAAAGGCGTTTTACGCGAAGGCCAGGAGGCAGGCGTATTCCGCGCCGATATCTCCATCACTATCGCAGCCCATTGCTTCTTTGGAGCCGTGGATGAGATAGTAACTACGTGGATCCTTTCAGACCGCGACCGTGATCGCGATTATCACCTCTCCAGCCTGACCGACTCAGTTGTGGCCATTGTGCTTAAAGGGGTAGAAACGGGCTCTTAAAGTTATGGAAACCAGGACCCTGGTTGACATTTTCTATACCTCGATTGGGCATGACATGGATAAACACGTCATGTTCAAGCGCGGCTCTGCCTGGCAGGTCATCTCTTCCCGCCAGCTCTATGGCTACGTGGTCGCACTGGCCCGCGTTTTGAAGCAATGGGGCGTCGAAAAAGGTGATCGCGTCGCCATCCTGAGTGAGAATCGCCCGGAATGGATGATCGCCGACTTTGCCTGTGTCACTACCGGCATTATTGACGTTCCCATTTACGCCACGCTCACTGCTGACCAGACACTTTATCTCCTGCAAAACTCCCGCGCCAAAGTTTTATTTGTTTCCACGCTAGAGCAGTTGCGCAAGGTGCAGTCCATCGCAGCAAAAACGTCGCTCGAAAAAATCGTCGTTATGGACGATCTCGCTGAAGTAAACGTAATCCCCATGTGGTCGCTTATAAAAGATGCGCCCACGGAGCGCGACGAAAAATTCGACGCACAGGCCCACCAGATCACGCAAGATGATATTGCCACGCTCATTTACACTTCAGGGACTACTGGCACTTCAAAAGGTGTAATGCTCAGCCACGGCAATCTTTCTAGTTGCGCTGTTATGGCCAGCAACCAGACCAAGTGGACGCCCGACGACGTTTATCTTTCTTTCCTTCCGCTCTCTCACGTAACAGCGCGCCACGTGGACTACGTTTGCTATCTGGAAGGCGTGTCGCTTGCGTATTGCGCGGTCTTTGATCAGCTTCCCCAGATGCTGCAGGAAGTGCGGCCATCCATTATTGTTGCCGTTCCGCGTGTCTATGAAAAGATCCGCCAGGAAGCGGAGCGTCGCGCGGGCCGTGGCTTGAAGCGCAAGATTTTTGACTGGGCACTCCACGTGGGACAGCAGCACATGAAAGAAATTGCCAGGGACGAAACGCCCACCAGTCTGGCATGGAAGCTGGCCAATAAGCTCGTCTTCTCCAAAATACGGCAGGGGTTTGGCGGCCGCAGCCAGGGATACTTCTCCGGCGGCGCTCCTCTGGGAAAAGACATGGCGGAATGGTTTTGCGCCATGGGAATCCCCGTGATGGAAGGTTACGGCCTTACGGAAACATCGCCCACTCTTTCCGTGAACCGGCCCGGTGCATTCAAGATCGGCTCCGTAGGCAAGGTCAATGCAGGTCTGCAACTCAAGATCGCTGAAGACGGTGAGATTCTGGTCAAAGGTCCAACCGTATTCAAAGGCTATTGGGAAATGCCGGACGAAACCCGCGCTTCATTCGTCGATGGCTGGTTCAAGACCGGTGACATCGGCGAACTGGATAGCGACGGCTTTCTCTACATTACCGACCGCAAGAAAGACCTGATTAAAACTTCCGGCGGAAAATTTATCGCTCCTCAGCCGATTGAAAACGCCCTGAAAGCCAACGTGCTGATTGCGCAAGCCGCCGTCATCGGCGACACGCGCAAGTATGCTTCAGTGATTATCTCTCCACATTTTCCCTTACTGGAAGACTGGGCGCAGGCCAACGGAGTGATGTATAATTCTCGCCAGGAATTGGTCGCCTCAGGCAAAGTGCGTGATCTCTATAAAGGGATCGTCGAAGACCTGAATAAAAAGCTGGCACACTTTGAGACCATCAAAAAGATCGTGGTTGTGCCCGATGAATTCACCGTAGCCACCGGCGAAATCACCCCCACGCTCAAGCTGAAGCGCCGCGTGATTGAGGCCAAATACAAAGATCAAATTAATCAGCTTTATCAGGAACCACACCCGGTTGAGATTGCGCCTGTAGGATAGCTTCAGAGCTGGATTCCACAGTGTAGTCTGCTGCATAATGTCGCCACACGTCAGCACGTGAGGTACAAGGCACGAAATGAGCAAGATAAAGCTGTTTCTTCTTCTAGTTTTCTTTTTTGCAGCCACAGCATTCGCACAACCTAAGTTCGATCCACAAGAAGGCCCCAAGCCAATCGCAATGACTGCGAGTTCCTCTAATTTATTCGGGGCATTCGCTCCGTTTCTCGCTGTTTACGATGATGGCCAGATTATTTGCCAGCAATCTAACAGAGAGAAGGGCTGGTTTTACGCGCAGAAGCAACTTTCAAGCGAAGAATTCGCAGAAGTCAAAAAGAACTTGGCTGCCTTTGGCGATTGGTCACATACGCCCCGACTTTATAGAAATCCTAATTGCTTCGATTGCTCCACCTCAATCATTTATCTCAAAACTGAAAACCAATTCATGGCTATCCGGGCATCAGGACTGATTGCATTGAAGCCAAAAAGCGAGCCGGATACCAACGACAAAGACAGCGCAGAACAGACATATCTCCAGCGCGCTATAAAGCTGGAACAGTATTTGCTCTCACTTCGCTTTACCAGAACAGAGCCATGGGAGCCGCACTTTTTCAAAGTAACGTTTCTCGAAGCATGGCTGCCTAGAAAAAAAGGATTCAATGTTAATTTGCTACATTGGCCAAAGAACTGGCCCGGCTTGGAGTCGCCAAATACTGATCATGACATAGCACTGTATTCCATTTATCTACCTGGCACTAAATTTTCGCAGCTCCGCGATCTGGCCGGTCGTCCCAATCAAAGCGTCTCTATTGAAATAGATGGAAAAGCGGGCACAGCTAAATACAGATACGTTCTGCCGAATGAACAGGATTGGAACAAGGCTCTTAATAATAAAGAAGAAATCCCTTGAGCAGCGTGGGCCGCGGCTTTCCTCGCTTTTCTAATATCTAACTGTTGAGCGATTTTCCCGAGGCGCTCGCAGTCAGATTACAATATCTTTCATGGATTCCCTCACTATTGCAGGGCGCAAATTCGGTTCTCGGCTCATCGTCGGTACCGGCAAATACAAATCAGGACAGGAAACAGCACGCGCCATTGAGGCCAGCGGCGCAGAAATGGTCACCGTCGCAGTGCGGCGCGTAAACCTTGATCGCAGCAAAGAATCACTGCTCGATTTCATCGATCCCAAAAAGTATTTTCTTCTGCCGAACACCGCAGGTTGTTATACGGCGGAAGAAGCCATCCGCGCTGCCCGGCTTGGCCGCGAAGTTGGTATTTCTGACTGGGTCAAAATTGAAGTGATCGGTGACCAGAAAACTTTGTATCCAGATGTCCAGGCCACGATTGAAGCCACGCGCGTTCTGGTGAAAGAAGGCTTTACCGTTCTTCCTTACACTTCTGATGACATCGTTGTAGCCAAGCGTCTGCTGGACGCCGGTGCCAGCGCCATTATGCCCCTGGGCGCGCCCATTGGCAGCGGCCTGGGTATCCAGAACTCCGCCAATATTCAGATTCTGCGTGAGATGATCACGGAAGTTCCGCTCATTCTGGATGCAGGCGTGGGAACAGCCTCTGACGCAGCCATTGCCATGGAACTGGGCGCCGACGCTGTGCTCATGAACTCTGGAATCGCCAATGCTGACGATCCGGTTTTAATGGCGGAGGCCATGAAGCATGCAGTCATCGCCGGACGCGCCGCCTATCTTGCCGGCAGGATGCCCAGAAAGCTTTACGCTACCGCCAGTTCGCCTTTGCAAGGCGTGGTTCGATAAAAGGTGGTTCGATAAAAGTAAGGCTCGCTAGAAAAAACTTCTAACGAGCCCGTTAAAAAAACCCGCATTAAGCCCGCCTGCGCAGCCCTAACGCGATATGTCTACAGCCACGCCCTCGGGCCTGCCTGCGAGTGTTAATCCAGTGCTTGCTCCAGAAATGACCCGTGCCGGCGTAACGTTACCATTTGCCGTGCTGAGACCGGTGAAAACAGCCACGCGCGCAGCACCTGAGTCAGCGTTGTAGATTGTGCCTGTGCTGGTCTTGTCAACAATAAGCTGGTCTGGAACATTCAGCCCCGTAGCGGCCCCCTTAATCTGGGCAGAGGGAGCTGTATTTCCAGTAACTGTGGACGCGTTTGCATAAATGTTGATACTCGGGGCTGCGGTTGAACCATTTCCCACGTTACTTACTATCAGCCTTCCCAGGCCATCAATCTGGATTCCCCCAGGATTAGACAGTAACGTGTTTGCGCCTTGAAGTGTGCGGGCAACAATGGGTGGTCCGTCTTGCGTACTGGCGCTGTTATAAACCTCAATCGCATTGCCAGCCTGGTCCGCAACGTAAAGCCGGTCATTGGCTGAATCAATAAAAATTGCTGAGACCGTGAAATTTACGGTAATGTCGTGAACCGCAGAAACAGGATCAGTAGCCGTTGAAGCTGAGGCAAAAACATAAATATCAGTATCATCCGCCACGTAAAGCAGGTCCTTGGTTGTATCAACCGCTACATCCGTCGGCGTAATCAGTGGTCCGGTAATTGAGCGCTCTGGCGCAATATTGCCGCTCTTCGTGCTGATGTTGTCAAAAATCAGGACTCCAGCGCCGCCATTGTTGGCCACAAATAGCCGGTCGTTTACAGCATCCAGCGTGATAAAAGCCGGAGAACTCAACGTAGTAGCGCCGCCGCTGATGGTAGCTGCGGGCGCAACATTTCCGGTGGCCGTAAGCGCGTTATCAAAACGCAAGATGGAATTGTCATTGCTATTTGATACATAGAGTTTGCCGGTGATCGCTGCTGGAGTCGGCGTGGGCGAAATCGTTGGAGTTGGCGTCGCGGTTGGAGTTGGAGTAGGTGTAGCGTTCGTATCGCCAAGCGTGCGTCTGGGTGAAATTACACAACCAGTAGAGAGCAGAAGCACGAAAGCCACCGCACAAAGCCATACCGGAATTAAGCTGTGTTTTCTAAATATCAGGACCATATATTCCGCAATCATACCCCGTTTTTGAGAATTCTAATGAGCAATTGACACCCTACATTGCACACCAAAGTAACCTTAGATCAGAGTAGATGAACCACAAAAAAGAGCAGCCAAATGGGCCGCTCTTTTTAATTCTCAACCAATGAATGGTTTACTTTTTCATGTCATCCGGCTTCAGCATGGCGACGCTATCTACGTGAAGCATGCCGCTGTCCATTTTGCCGGTGATGCTGATGTGATGTCCCTCGTGCCCCTTCAAGGCATCTTCGTTGTCCACATTGATTACGCTTTTATCTTTTTCAGAAACAAACACCAGCTTTGAGCCGTTGCCGACGCACTTCTTGGAGCAGGCGGCATTATCAATGTCCTTGGCGCCGCACTTATCGTTGCTCACCCAGCCGCTCATCTTGACCGTTTTAGGTTTGCTGTCTTTGGCAAATGATCCAGTTGCCACAAATGCAATTGCCACTAGGACGAACAGAAATTTCCTCATTGGCGGTTTATCTCCTCAATGAATTTTAGCTTGGCGATGGCCATGAAGTCATCAGAAGAACGGCTTCGGCGAGCTCTAGTGGGAGAAATAGTGCGGGAAATTATTTCTTCTGGTGGGCGGGTGTAACCGGAGCGGCAGGCAAGGTATAAATAAACTCGCCCGGGCGGGCATAGCGAAGCCGCTCACGCGCTTCTTTTTCAATGGTTTGGGGGTCGTTCTTTAAAGCTTTATTTTCAAGTTCCATGCTGCTATTTTGCTGCTGCAATGATTTGATCTGGAGCTCAAGCTGCTGGGATTCCCTGCGCTTCTGTTCGTACACCAGCAAGCCATTGGCGCCGAATACCGCGTGGTATCCAACCACGCAAAGCAACAGCACAATGCCTACAGTAGCCAGCTTGCCGCGCAGGCTATCGAGCAATTCCCTTTCGGCTTTGATGTTTTTTAACACTACTCGTTGATCCAATCCTGTGCTGCCTTGGCTAACTTGGCCAGGTCCTGTTCAGACTTGGCTTCAGAATAAATTCGAACCACCGGTTCTGTTCCGGATACGCGATAACAAACCCACGATCCGTCATCCAGAATCAGCTTTAACCCGTCTGTTCTTACCAGCTGCTTTACTTTGCGGCCGGAGAGTTCAACCGGATCAGTCTTTATCTTACTAGTGAACTTCGCTTTCACTTCCGGCGTCAAGCGGAAGTTGTCGCGTTGGTCGTAAAAGGAACCAACTTTGCCAAATAAATCTTTGATCTGAGCTCCAATCGACTTTTTTCTGCGCGCCACTGCCTCACAACACAAGAGGCCGGCCAGGACTCCATCTTTTTCCGGAACGTGATAGCGAATGGAAAGTCCTGCGCTCTCTTCCCCGCCGATAGCAATTTTGTCCTGCTTAATCAGCTCACCAATATATTTAAATCCCACCGGGGTTTCATACAACGGCACACCGTGATGCTCCGCCAGAGCGTTAATCATATTGGTGGTGGAAACAGATTTTGCCACTCCATTTTTCCAGCCGCGCGTCTCCACCAGATAGTCGAACAAGACCGCAATAATGTAGTTGGGCTGAATAAAAGTTCCGTCTTCGTCCACAATGCCGAAACGGTCCGCGTCACCGTCAGTGGCAATGCCAATGCGTGCGCCCGTTTCCTTCATCTTCTGGCGCATCTCGTTCAGTAGATGCCCCTCAGGCTCCGGCGCATGGCCGCCAAAGAGCACATCGCGCGTGTCATGGACGGTAGCCACGGGAACTTCAGCCTCGCGTAGCAGTTCATCTGAGTATCCCCGCGCCGCGCCCCAGAGTGGATCAAACACAATCTTCAGCCCTGAAGCCTTGATCAACGGGAAATCGACAATTTCCTTGAGCCGCGCCAGATAGGCAGGCTTCGGATCACTAACGCCTGCGGCAACTTTCGCAGATCCATTTGACCCTGCTTTGCCATCCTCCGGGATCAGCGCTTCTATTGCGCTGGTGGCCTCAGGAAGCGCTGGCGCACCGTCCGGCGTGGAGAACTTAATGCCGCTATATTCCGGCGGGTTATGCGATGCCGTGAAGTTGATGGCTCCATCAGCTTTTGCCCGAATCACCTCGTGCGATATAGCCGGCGTAGGCGCAGGCTCGGCGATGACCAGAGGCTTCACGCCCGCAGACGCCAGAATTTCCGAAGCGATAGAGACAAAGCGCTCGCCCATATATCGGGGATCCCGGCCAACAATCACCTGTGCCCCGTTCGGGTTTTGCTTTGCCACATAACCCGCAATGCCAGTGATTGCCCGGCGGACGTTGTTGACCGTAAACTCCTCGGCGATAATGGCGCGCCAGCCGGATGTACCGAATTTGATGGTTGTACTTTTGATGGTTGTGCTCATGTCAGAACCTCAGTTAGTTGCAGTTTGTCCCAGAATGGTTTTATCAGTGCTTCATAGGCTCGTGCTAAATTACGCGCAGTTGATACACTTTCCAGTTGGCACATTTCCAGCGACACATGTTAAAGAGAGGCCCCAATGAGCAATGCCCGCGTAGTGCTCACCACTGCAGGATCGCACGATGAAGCCAGGAAGATCGCTTACGCTCTGGTGGAGCAGCGGCTGGCTGCCTGCGTGAATATTGTGCCCTTGGTTGAATCCGTGTATCGCTGGCAGGACAAAGTGGAAACCGGAATGGAATGGCTGCTCCTGATCAAAACGCAGGCTGAGTCTTTTAGCCGTCTCCGCGATGCCGTGAAAGAGCTGCATTCTTATGATCTCCCGGAATGCGTGATGCTGGAAATTTCAGCGGGTAATGAAGAATATCTCAAATGGATCGCCGAGAGCGTGAGCTGACCACAGAGTGCACAGAGGTTCACAGAGAAGTTCCTAAAACGGCGAAATTCTAAGATCGGCAACCTTTTTTCTGAAGATCACAAATATTCCAAATCTGCTTGCTGTTGCTCTTCCCTCAGTGTTCCTCTGTGCCCTCTCTGGTAAAAACCTTTTTAAATTGCCGCCAGCGCCTGGTCCAGATCAGCCAAAAGATCTTTCACATCCTCAATTCCAACTGAGATGCGGACCATGCCATCAGTCAATCCAATTTTCTTTCTTCCCTGTTCTCCCAGTGCCGCGTGCGTCATGGTTGCCGGATGCGAGATCAGCGTCTCCACGCCACCCAGCGATTCACCCAGAGTGCAAACCCGCAATTTAGGCAGCATTTTCTTTGCGTTATTGAGCGAGCCGGTTTCAAATGTGATCATGGAGCCGAAGCCAGACATCTGCCTTTTTGCCAGCTCATACTGCGGATGGTCGGCAAAACCGGGGTAGAGCACTTTCTTCACCTTGCGATGCTCACGCAGAAAATCAGCGACGATGCGTCCATTTTCGTCATGCTTCTCCATCCGCACAGCCAGCGTTTTTACGCCGCGCAGAATCAGCCAGCACTCAAAGGGAGAAAGAATCGCGCCGGACGCCTTCTGCATAAAAGCCAGCTTCTCCGCATGGATAGGCTTTTTGCCGGCAATCACGCCACCCAGGCCGTCACTGTGGCCGTTCAGGAACTTTGTGGTGGAGTGCATCACCATATCAGCTCCCAAAGCCAGCGGCTGCTGGAAATAAGGCGACATGAAAGTGTTGTCCACCACCAGCTCGGCCCCGCTGGCATGAGCAATTTCTGCTACTTCCTTTATGTCGGTTAGCACCATCAGCGGATTGGTGGGCGTTTCTATCCAGATAATGCGCGTGTTGCGGCGCATGGCTTTTTTCACTGCGTCTAAATCTGAGGTATCGACGTAGCTGAACTCCACACCGTAATTGGCCATGACCTGGTTGAAAAATCGCGGCACACCGCCATAAACATTGTGTCCACAAATCAGGTGGTCGCCCTGCTTGAGAAAGCACTGCACCACAGCTGTTACAGCACCCATGCCACTGGCAAATACGTGTGCGGAAGTAGCGTTTTCCAGCGCTGCTAAATTAATTTCCAGCCGCGTGCGCGTAGGATTGGAGACGCGCGCATACTCATAGCCTTTGTTTTTGCCGATCCCTTCCTGGGCATAAGTAGATGTGGCAAAGATTGGAACCACCACTGCTCCGGTTGAAGGATCAGGCTCCTGGCCTACGTGGATTGAGGCGGTGGAGAATCCAATTTTCGTTACATTCCCCTTCTTCTTGCCTGAGGGTTTGCTCTTGGGCATTTGCTTTCTGCTCCTGATCTTGAGTCGCTTTGAAAACTCGCGGCTTTTCTATACGCCGCCTTCAAAAATGTTTTTTGACATGTAGCGCTCAGCCGAATCCGGAATAACAGTCACCACGCGCTTGCCCTTGCCTAGTCTCTTGGCGACTTGAATTGCGGCAAAAACATTTGCGCCAGCGCTTGATCCGGCCAGCACACCTTCAAGCCGCGCGAGTTGCGCCACGGTATCGAACGCATTTTTGTCAGTAACCAGAATCACTTCATCGCAAACCGCGGGGTCAAATGTCTTGGGAATAAAACTGGAGCCAATGCCTTCCACTTTATGCGGGCCTTTCGGGCCTCCACCTAGCACTGAG
Source organism: Candidatus Angelobacter sp. (assembly GCA_036502105.1). Lineage (GTDB taxonomy): Bacteria > Acidobacteriota > Terriglobia > Terriglobales > Acidobacteriaceae > Angelobacter. Next base: position 12,515 of record DASXZE010000366.1, read on the forward strand.
CCTTCAGTTTCCACGGCAGCGCAGTAAACCTGGGGAAGTTTTTCTTTCATAAAGCGGGCCACGCCGGTAAAAGTGCCGCCGGTGCCAACGCCAATCACCACAGCATCTACTGCTCCCTGCATCTGTTCAAAGATCTCAGCCGCAGTTGTTTCTTGATGAAAATCAGGATTGGATGGATTTTCAAACTGGAGGGCGGTAAATGAATCGGGGATATTAGCGGCAAGTTCTTTGGCTTTTGTGATCGCGCCCAGCATGCCGTCTGCGTCAGGCGTGCGGATCACCTCTGCGCCGAGCGCCCGCATAATCTTTACCTTTTCCTCGGCAAATTTCTCTGGAACGCAAAGCACCACGTGATAGCCCTTATTCACGCCAATCAACGCCAGGCCAACACCTGTATTGCCGGCCGTGGCCTCCACAATGGTTGATCCAGGCTTCAGCAGGCCTTGCTCTTCGGCCTTCTTGATCATGCCAATTGCGGCCCGGTCTTTTACGCTGCCGCCGGGGTTCAGATATTCCAGTTTGGCGAATACGTCACCAGCGTCTTCAGGGACGAGCCGACGGAAACGCAGCAACGGCGTCTGGCCCACCAATTCGGTTATGTTTTCCGCTACTCGTAGTCGAGACATATCAAACTTTTTTTAGAGTACGGTAGAGACAGGGATATGGTCAAACCGGAGAGGCTTTCCTGCCCATATTGTTCAAAATAAGACAATAACAGGATTTTCCCGCGCGGCTAAAGCCCGACTAATACGATTGACAGCCCCTGCCCAACAGAGTACCGTGAGAGATGAGCAAGTATCCTTCCTTACTCTTCAGACGTGCTGAACTAAGTCAGTAGCTCTGGAGTTCTCTCTCTTAGCCACGATTCCCCAGAGGACCGTTTATGGTGGTCGCCTCAACGCCATCCATGGCAAAGTCCGGCGCTCACACGGAACTGCCGGAAGACCATTACCTTGACTCAGAAGACCCGGAAGATTACCGGCAAAAAGATGAAGAAGAGAACGAAGAACCGGCTGCAAACCTATGAAAATGGATACGACTACACGCTCGACCAAAGTATTTCGCGCAGGCTTCACCATTGCTAACCCGTTTTTGCTCTGCCGGGTAACAGCTGTTTATGCCCGCCATTTGCAAAAGACACGCATACAGTTTGCAGAGAGCATCAACCAGTCCCTGCGCCTCATCTCAGACCTTCCACAGGGCCGCATGGATATGGCAAACCTGCCAACCCCAGCGCGTGAAGATGAAATTATTGAAGTACAGCCCGCAGCCGTAATTACGCTATAGATTTTTGCGATAACATAACTGCCGGTCAGTCTTTCCGATTGGATGCAGTTCGCTTTTCGTCGGCAAAGTAGCCATCACGCGTTCGGACTTGCAGGTCTTTATAGCCCGGAGCGCGCGCCTCTACCTTTACTTTGCGATAACCACCGTTGCTGCGCGGGTTGGTTGGCTTGTAAGTAATGCTGTATTGATTGCGGATGTCTTTCGCAACTTCTTGGCTGATCTCATCTACTTCTGCGAGATCTTTTGGGAAAAAAGCCACGCCGCCGGTCTGATCTGAGAGGCTCTGCAAAGCGCGTTTGGCGCGTTTGATTCCCGGCTCATCGCCCAGAATTCCGATGGTATAAATCGTTGGCCCTTTATCGTCCTGAACTTTTCTTATGGCCTGTTCCAGCGATTCGCGGCTTTCATTGTCCACGCCGTCTGTAACCACCAGCAGAACCTTCTTTTCTTTCTTCGCGCCTTTAGCCAAATGGTCCGCGGAGGCGATTACCGCGTCATAGAGTGCGGTGCCACCCCGAGAATCAACGCGATCCAGCGCTTCGCGCAAAGGCTCCAGTTTATTGGTGAAATCCTGGTCCAGATATGGATCGTCATTGAAATTCACGACGAACACTTCATCCTGAGGATTGCTGGCCTGCATCAGGTTGAGGACGGCCTTGGTCACGGCGGCGCGCTTGGTGCGCATGGAGCCGGAATTATCCACCACTATGCCGATGGAAACAGGAATATCTTCACGCCGGAATGAGGTAATCTTCTGTGGCTGATTGTCTTCATATACGGCAAAATTCGTTGTATCCAGGTTGGTGACCAGATGCTTTCTGGCATCCAGCACCGTGGCGGAAAGCGTGACTTCATTCACCTGGCTGATAAATACAAAGCCGCCGCTGGAATTTTTTGTGACTGAACCAATCGTGCCATTCCCGGCTGGTTGCTGCGGGTTCGCGGGCGTTACGGGCTTGGGCGTGGTGCTTGCTCCAGCCACAGGCACAGCGGGCTTGGCCCAGGTTGGCAGCGCCGGATCAGAGGGATCAATATCTGAAGGTATGGGCGTGGGCTGTACGCGTTGCTGGTTCTGTGCCGGTTGCGTTGCCGCTTGCGCGCCCCAGAAAGAACTGGCGCTCAGCAGCATGAAACCAAGAGTACCCAATACCCGATTATTGCGAAGGCGCATAGTATCCCGTTCTGGCATAGACATTTAGATGCGGCAAACCCTTAGGTGGATTAAGCTTTACTTTGATTTTGCGCCAATGGCCGTCTTTGACCTTGTTGTTTGGACGATAACCAATCACATATTGGTTGCGCAGTTCAATTCCAATTTTTGTGGCCACGTCCGCCAGTTCATTCGGATTCGTAATGGAGAACATGCGTCCGCCGGTGACTTGCGAAATTTCAGTCAACAGCGCGGGGCCGGCAATCTCTTCCTGCTGCGTGGGCGCCAGACTGAAGATACCGATGGAATAAATCTGCACATCCGCTTCCTTCACCATGGACTTGATTTCATTTTCCGTGTAACGGCTGTGGTTATCGCCGCCGTCAGAGATAATGAGCAGGGCCTTTTTAGGGTTCCGTGCGTCTTTCATTTTGCTTACGCCCATATAAATAGCGTCGAGCATGGCCGTGCTGCCTTGCGGAACCGTATAAACCAGCTTGCCCTGGATATCTTCCACTGACTTGGTAAAATCAGCGCGCAATTGCGGGCGATCGTTGAACGTGATCATGAAAAACTCGTCCTGCGGGTTTGCCGTTTTAAAGAACTCAATCACGGCTTCACGCGCCTTCATAATCTTGTCATTCATACTGCCGCTCATATCAAAAATTACGCCCAATGAGATAGGAGCATCTTCGCTGGAGAAGTGGCGCACTTCCTGGACTTCACTACCTTCCAAAACTGAGAAATTCTCTTTGTCCAGTCCGGTCACAATCCGATTCCAATCGTCGGTCACTGTAACGTTCACCAACACCAGGTTCACATCCACTGCGACCCCAGGCTTGCCATGGTTCTTTAGCGTTGGGTCTGGATCGCCAGCAGGTTCTTTGGTATCAACAGTTTTAGGTGGGGCAGGAGGTTTGGGTTCAATGTGTACGTTTACGTCCTGGGCGCTGGCGAACACCGTGAACGCAAGAAAAGCTGCCAGCGTCAGCGCGCAACGAATTACTGGCGTTTTAAACGCCATAAAACTGAGCACGGGGGAACGGTTTGCACCATACCCGCGGCGTTCGGAGCGGGCCATCGTGGGGACCTCGTTTTGTCGCGATACTATCATAGCAGCCCTCACGTTTTACACAGAAACCTGCGCTCTGTGATGAACTGAATTTCAGTGCTGCTCGTTAGACTTAGATGTCATCTATCGGTAAACAGGTTATCTGCCCTGCTTGATAGAATGTTATTGGCTCCGCACTTATGGCTGAAATTATTCCATTCAAAGCGCTTCGCTACGATCCCGACCAGGTAAAGCTGGAGGATGTTCTCACCCAGCCATATGACAAAATCACCCCGGAAATGCAGACCAAGTACTATGAGCGCAGTTTGCATAACCTTGTTCGCATTATTCTGGGCAAATCCGGGGAAACCGACACCGAGGCCTTCAGCGTCTATACCCGGGCCAAAGAATACTTCAACGATTGGCGCTCCGCCGGCATTCTAAAGCAGGACGCCGAGCCAGGCCTGTATGCCTATTCTCAGACCTTTGCCATCCCCGGCACACGCGATCTTTCCGAACGCCGCGGACTGATTGCCCTGGGACGAATCCACGATTATTCCGATCATGTAGTCTTCCGCCACGAGCAAACATTATCCAAGCCGCGGGCCGACAGGCTGAATCTCTTGCGCGCCACGCAGGCCCACTTTGGCCAGATTTTCATGCTCTATAGCGATCC
>DASXZE010000367.1:0-4962 GCA_036502105.1 Candidatus Angelobacter sp.
GCTTTCAGGTTGGCAATACAGCGGTCAATGCCATTCTCTTTCTTCGCCGGGTTCGTGCGCGACGTGCGCAGGATTGTGCCGCCTTGCGGCAGGATGCCCTTCACCGCTTCCAGGTCCAGCGGCCGCGTTATGTTTTCCATCACGCCGCGCCAGCCTTCCAGAAAGCCGACGAACTGGTCGTTATGATGAAAGATGCCCTTGCGCACAATCGCGCGGATCACCGCGTTAAGTCCGGGGCAATCGCCTCCTCCGGTAAGAATGCCGATCTTCATTTCTTTCTATCCTCACTTCGCTTGATGAATCTTTTGTTAAATAAATCTCTGCCTAATGGATACCCGTCTGGTACACGCGATACGCGCCTGCCTGCCATACCTGTGTGTGTTGTGACCAGAATGGCTCGTTTACTTTTGATGCCGCAAATTCAGCCGGGCCAATCAGCACATAATCCACTCCATATTGCCGCAAGAGCGCGTCAGCGTCAGGCTCTCCGGCATAGATGCGTTGAATGTCTGTGTTGCGCGGCCCATAATCCAGACCACGCGACCACATCCACCCCGGATATCCCAGCAGCGAACGCCTGCCAGTCAAGAATACCGGAGAATTGTAAGTTGGTGTGTGCAGCACCACCGCGCGAGGCGGAGCCTGAGCCGAAATGAAACTAGCTGCGGCGATACCTTGCGCATCAAATTCGCGATATTCAGCCGCTTCAGACACCACGCGCAGTACGTCAAGACTTCCGGCAAAAATCAAAGTAGCAAACACCAGCGGCGCCAGCCAGCGGGTAATGGAGCGCTGCTGCCACCATCGCGCCAGGAACCACGCTACCAGCGGCGCGGATGCGACATACCAAAGAAAGAGAACTTTAATGTTGTCCCAGACCCAGGGCGCAACCTTGATCAGGTTGGGAACAATGAAACAAAAAATAAATGGCAGATAAAATTTAAGCAGGCGAGAGGGAAGGGCAAGAGCACCGCGCCGCCACACCAGGCACAGTACCAGCAGAGGAATAAAGAGCCCGGTATTCACAAACCAGAACCATAGTACGTTGTGCGTGCCGTGGTCCCAGCCGGGCTGCCAGCCCAGGTAGCTGCTGGTATGCACGCCGCCGGTATTTGCGAGCCACAAAACTTCCGGCAAACAAACAATCACAGCCACCGCAAAGAATCGCAGACAATTCTGCAAGGATGCACGAAAGAGAATGACCAGGCACACCGCGACGGCCATTACCACTAAAAACGTATGCGCATGGATAAGCGGCAGCAATCCCGCGCAGAGTCCAGCAGCCAGCATGCGCCGCATAGATGAGTTGGGAAACTCTGTAAGGATCCCGGCAGCAGCAGCTTTTTTCGCGGCCTTGCGTTGTGCTTTGGATAGCTTGGGGGTGGATAGCTTGGCCGCGCTGCTGGAAACAGCAGTCTGTTTTTCTTGAGTGTCAGTCTGGTCTTTGCCGGCTGACTGTGCATCTTCCTGCTGGGAAATCGCCAGCCACCATTGGCAAAAAATAGTGATTGCCAGCGGCAGCCCAAAAAGAATGCTGCGCTGCGGCACAAATAAAGTGGTCAGCGAATTTCCCCAGCGAAGAATGCTGCTGGAAACAATGGTGTAATCATGCGGCAGATTGGCCAGGGTAGAAAAAATGCCAGATGCGCCGCTGACGTCAGAGAAGAGCAGCCACCATCCCATGCCGCCGCTAAAAAGTACAAGCAAAGGCGCAATTGCGCCGGCCAGCCGATTGCGCGTGAGCAACAGCGTCCAATAATGGAGCAAGCCGACGAGCGCCAGAATCAGCGCCATGTTTTGCAGCCACATGGCAGTGATCACATCAGCGCCGGCGCGCACCAGCATGGCAGTAAGAAAATCGACTAAAAATGGATATGCAAAACGCACGCCCGCAAAAGTTGGGTCTTCCGGAGGCAGGTTGTGTCCCTGCGTAAAGCTGTTGATTACCTGCAGATGTAGTGGCAGGTCGCCAAGGTTATTGGTGACGCCGGTAAAGATGCCATCCGTATGTTCAAAAGCGGCGCGGCCAAAGACCATTCCCAGCAGAATGGCCAGAGCAAGATAAAAAATCAGATAGCCCACGCTTCCACTTTTTGCCGCAGGCCCACGCAGGTTGCTCAGAATGGACGCTCGCCGGTCATCATTAATGAGCAGGAGAGCCGGCAAAAGCAGCGCAACGGCGCTGAGAGCCAGAGTGATCGCAGTCAGCCCAAAGCACAGAGCCAGCAGAAAGCCCACGGTAGCCATGAGCGCAAGCCCAATCGCAGCGCCCATACATAGGCGCGCAGCCCGGGGCGCGGTGCGGTCAAAAAGAAAGGTAAGCAGCGTACCGCCGGTTGCGGCTGCAATGAGCAAAAGGCAGGCAATGAACATGGTTAGGCAAGGCCTTCATTCGGCTTATTTTGAGCGGCAAAACAGAGAGAAATGGAATATAAGAAGATATTTGCCTCCAGTTTCTAGGGTAACCAGATTCTAAATTATGCCTGAGAGTTCGCCGTGGATTCCGTGTTATATATAGGCGTGATGCCAAGGCCCCGAACCCATTTAGCCATACTTGCACTTTTCATCTGCGCGATCTCTGCCGGCGCGGGAGACGCCGCTCCAAGTCTTGCTCTCCAGGACCTGAAGGGCGCGCCGCACAAGCTGGAAGAGTTTCGCGGCAAGCCCGTGGTGCTGAATTTCTGGGCCACTTGGTGCGTGCCTTGCGCCGCGGAAATGCCTCTGCTCAGCGAGATGCAGACCCAATATAAAGACAGGATTTTATTCATCGCCGCTTCGATTGATGACGACGATGTAAAGCCAGAGATCCCTGCCTTCATCAAAAAACACAAAGGCGATGCCTTGACCGTAATGACCGGCGCCACCTTCGACAACTTGACAGACTTCGGCGTCGGCCAGGTCATGCCGGGGACCATTTTTATCGACGCGGAAGGGAATATCGTTGACCGGATCAGCGGCTCGCTCAAGCGCGAAGATCTGGAAAGCCGCCTGCCCAAGTTGGTTGCCGGAACGCTGGTTCCAACTCCCACTCCTACACCGGCAAAGAAGCCGGTAAAAAATCCAGCCAGCGCGAAAAAGGATTGATTCCGCAAGGATCCAGCGCCTCCGCGTTCTAACTCTGCAAAACAGAAAACAGCTAACGTGAAAAAATATTTAATACCGGCCATCATCCTGGTGCTTACGGTAAGCGCCGTCTATATTCGCCACCAGATTCTGGCTCCCGCCCGTGCCGCTGAGCGTGATCTTGAGGCACTCAACGGTATTACCGTGGGCAAAACAACTGAGGCTGAACTGCTTGGCCACGACGCCTTTCAGATCGCGGAACTCAATTGTTTTGGAGACAAGTGCATGTATCGCACGGAGCGAGAGAATAAACTCCTGGGCGTGCTTCATCTCGCCGTCCCCACATCTTTATCCACCAGCGTGATGGTTCGCAACGGCATAGTCACACAGGTTTATGTTTTTGTGGCCAGAAAAACCCTGATGCCTGTTTCGGTGGCGCAAACTGTCAAGATGCCTCTAAGCTGTGCCGCCAGCCCATGTCTTGACCATTCGTTTCCAGCTAACAAATTCATGGGTGTCAGTGTCCTGTTGAATGCTGAATCTGACTTGCGCAACCACTGGGACAAAATATTTGACGCCCAGTGTCTGTCCCGCTTCGGTGGCTGCGCCAGTTATGGTGAACTCATGCCGCTGGCGAAAGAGCTAAACCTTGAAGCTGCCACGAAGCAATTAAAAACTATTAGGTGAAAAGAAATTCCTTCGTCCTTAGCTCGCGCACCGCGTCGCGCAGCTTGGCGGCTTTTTCAAATTCAAATTTCTTGGCCGCCTCGCGCATATCGCTTTCCATGCCTTCAATATATTTATCCAGTTCTTCCTGCGTCCTGAATTCCGGCAGGCCTTCGGCTTCAGCAGTCATGTCCACGTAATCTGACTCGGCAATGCCGGCCAGTGACATTGAAAGCGGACGGCTAATCGACTCCGGCGTAATGCCATGCTCCTGGTTGTAAGCCGCCTGGATCGCGCGGCGGCGGTCGGTTTCATCAATTGCCCGCTTCATCGAGTCCGTCATGCGATCGCCGTAGAGAATCGCGCGACCATTTAAATTGCGCGCGCAGCGGCCAATCGTCTGGATCAAAGAGCCGCTGGAGCGCAGAAAACCTTCTTTGTCCGCGTCAAGAATCGCGACCAGCGACACCTCCGGCAGGTCCAGCCCTTCGCGCAGCAGATTGATGCCAATCAGCACGTCATACTCGCCTTTGCGCAGATCACGCAACAATTTGATGCGTTCCAGCGTCTCAATTTCAGAGTGCATGTAGCGGCAGCGCACACCCACCTCAGCGTAATACTCAGCCAGGTCTTCAGACATGCGCTTGGTCAGCGTTGTCACTAGCACGCGCTCGTTTTTGCTCACACGGTCGCGAATCTCATGCAGCAGATCGTCAATCTGCCCTTTCACCGGACGAATCTCCACCGGCGGATCAATCAGCCCCGTAGGACGGATAATCTGCTCCACCACCACGCCGGCGGATTTCGTCAGTTCATACGGCCCCGGCGTGGCGGATACATAAATGATCTGGTTGGTGCGCTCTTCAAACTCCTCAAACTTTAGCGGACGGTTATCCAGCGCGGAAGGCAGGCGGAATCCATAATGCACCAGGTTCTCTTTGCGCGACCTGTCGCCGTGCCACATGCCATGCAACTGCGGGACCGTCTGGTGCGACTCGTCAAGAAACATAATGAAGTCGCGCGGAATGTAGTCCAGCAGTGTTGGCGGCGGCTCGCCGGGTTTGCGACCACTGAAGTGGCGCGAATAATTCTCAATGCCGTGGCAATAGCCCACGGATTTCATCATCTCCAGGTCAAAGCGCGTGCGCTGGTGTATGCGCTGCGACTCCACCAGCCGGCCCTCTTTCTGCAACCCGTCTTCCCACCACGCCAGCTCTTCCAGGATCGTTTCAA
>DASXZE010000368.1:0-13604 GCA_036502105.1 Candidatus Angelobacter sp.
AGAAATATTGGCCAAGGATAAAAAAGTTTTTTGATTCCTGACGCCAGCTTAGCTTTCGCCGGATTGCTTGGAGAGCAGCAGTAATTCGTTGGCTTTGCGGGTGAGCTCTCCGCGGTCAGCGTCTCGATATTGTTTGGGCAGCAGGCTTTTACTGGTGCACTCCAGCACGGCCACAATATTTTGCAAGTCGATCTCAGTGGGATATGACGGCGGAATGAAATCTTCCAGCGCGCCTTTGAGATCGTCTTCGGTGACGGCTGTTCGTTTGGCCAGTGCGGCGCGCAGGCGGCTGCGGACCAGAACAGCTTCGATGTCTGCGCCGGAGAGACTGCCGGAGTTATCCAGAAAAATTTTTTCCAGTTCTGGCGTGAACGCGGCCATGCCAGACTTCTTCTGCATGGCGCGCAACAGCGCCTGGCGTTCTTGTGGCGTGTCCGGATAGAAAAGCGCGATGTGTTCTTCCGCGCGGCCCTGGCGTTTTAAGTCGACGGGCAGCAGGTCTGGACGGCAGGTGAGCAGAAACCAGATGACCTTGCCGCGATACTCGGTGTTTCCCATGAACTGCGCAATCTGGGCAAACACGCGATTGTTCACGCCGCTGTCGCCGGAACTGGAGCGGTCGCCAAGCTGGGCGTCGGCTTCATCTACAACGACGGCAATCGGGCTCATGGCTTTGAGCAGATTGAGTACGCGTTCAAGATTGCCTTCCGTCACGCCCTGCCACATGCTGCGAAAATTTTTGAGCATCACGGCCGGAATGCCAACCTCTCCGGCGAAGCAAGTAGTAATAAAAGTTTTGCCCGTGCCAACAGGGCCGCAGATCACATAGCCCATGGGCAGCACGTCTGCGTTGCCGGTGCTGATGGCCGTGGCTGCGTCTTTGAGTTTCTGCTTGGCCATGTCATTGCCCGCGACATAAGAAAGATCGAATCGGCTCTGGATGAATTCAAGCAGCCCGCCTGATTCAGATTCGATCAGTTCTTTTTTGCGGTCGTTCAGGAATTTCAGCGTTAGTGGCTGCTTGTTCTGCACTGCGTGGGCCATCAGGCTTTGCAGTTGTACGCGCTTCAGTCCGGCGGCGAGCTTGGCCAGAATTACGTCGCTCACTTCAGAGTTGGGCGGCAATGGATGAATGCGAAGCTGCCAGCGGACAAAGTCCAGGCGCTCGGTTTCGTCAGGCAGCGGAATGGCAATGGACGCGACACCGGGATTTTGCACGATGCCTTGATTCAGTTCGATCTGATTTTCCGAGATCAGGCAGATGGTGACGTCGGCGTTCAGAAAATCAGGATTACGTGCCCAGCGTTTGAAGATGACCAGAGAGTTGCGGTCCTCGGCGGACATGCTGGAGAGATCACCGGCCGGAGCGATGGTTTCGGCGAAGTCGATGACCAGGGCGATCTTTTTTCTATCGGCGATGCGGAGGCGCAGGTAATTATCCAGAATATTCAGGACTGCGTCAGGATTGCGCGGCAGGCCACCCTGGCAGAAGTTAGTTCCGTGAAAGCTGTCATAGCCTTCCAGTGCGCGGCGAAAATCGGCTTGCGAATCGGCGTTGCCGAAGCTCAGTCCGCCGCGGTCATAGTGCAAGACGATGTCGCGCTGGCCGAAAAGAGAGCCGGAGAGAAATTGGTCGAGCGAGAGGAAATCAGTGCCGTTGGCTGATCGCGAAGGGATAAGGTCGCGTACGTTGCCGTATAGAACAAAGAGGGCGTAAGAGCGGGAATAATATTTTTCAGAGAGCTCGCGCGCCCATGCTGGAAGAGCGGTGAGATAGTCGCCGATGGTGGGTGGAATGGACATGGTAAAACAACTTCTTTGTGCCGCCCCCTACGGGGCTTGCTCGTTATTTGGGTCTTACCCAGACCTTCCGGTCTGGGCTAACTCATTTCGCGCCTACGGCGCTCGTTTATGCGGCGGGTCATTTGTCTTGCCCGACAAAAAATCTCAACACGGTCGCAAAAAAGAACAGCAAACAACTGCAAAAGCTAGTTGCAAAACTGACAGCAAAACTAATTGTAAAACCTCAGCTTCCAATTCTTGTTCTCTGCGTAGCGCTGCTGGAGCTGGAAGAATCTACATCCTGCATAATTCCTTCCATGTCTGGCGTGAGGCCGCTGAAAATTGATTCCACTTGTTGCACTGTCTGCTCGGTTTGTTCAACGTCGTGCACCAGGTTGGCCAGCTGATCGCTGACCTGTTGCGGATCACGCATGGTGACGGACTGATCGCGCACAAGCTGCAGCACGTCTTCCACGGCAGAGCATTGTGCGTCCACTACCTGGCGGTTCTCGGTGATCTTCTGGTATTTCTCCAGGCGCTTGCTCAAAATTTCGATGCGTTTTTTGTTGATGTCCTGAACGCGCGGCGGGTCGCTTTGCAAATGTTGCTGCAGGGCGGCCACTTCTTTTCTGATGCCATCCGGATCGGTGGTCTTCACATACTGGCGCTGCTGGCAGGCGGCATTGAGCAGGCGCGCATAACCGTGCAGCAGGCCTTCAAGGCGGGAATCCATTTGCTGAACGAATATTTGCGAGGTGGCGGAAAGCTGGGCAAAGTTGGCGCGGATCGAGCCGCAGACCTCGGCCAGCTTAATGTAGCGGCCCTGCATGTCTGGCGGAAGGCTGCGCAGCATGTCAGATAATTTTTGCTCGTTTTGTTTTTGTTCTTCAGCAAACTTCCAGGAGCGCACCAGCCGCTGAAAGCGCGGATGCTGCGAGACCACGGCCAGATACATCAACTCAAGGCCACCGGCGAGAACCAGCGGAACAGCCGTGCCGGTGACGAGGGCAAAGGCAGCAGCGCCGCCGAGGGCGATCCAGTTGTATTGGATATTGAATGCTTCTTTTACGAAGCTGATGTCTTTCTTGCCAGCGTCGGGGCCGGGCGCATCCGGTAAATTTGAACCTGAAAAGCCGCCGCCGAAGCTCATTAGATGCTTACCCTCACGTGGCCGCCAATGCCCGGAGAGCTCTTGAGGCGTCCCAGCACGTAATGTTGAAGATCGTGAAATTCGCTGGACTCTTTGAGCTCCAGGCGGCGCGGACGGTCAAAGGGCACGTGTACGTCTTCCACCAATGTTCCGGGGTGCGAACTCATGATGAAGATTCTGTCAGCCAGATAAACCGCCTCTTCCACGTCATGCGTAACAAAGAGAATTGTACACGCGGTTTCGTCCCAGATTTGCAGCAAAAGCTGCTGCATGTCGCTGCGGGTCTGGGCGTCCAGTGCACCAAAAGGCTCGTCCATCAGGATGACTGAAGGGCGCAGGGCGAGAGTGCGGGCGATGGCCACGCGCTGCTGCATGCCGCCAGAAAGCGTTTCAGGATAGACATTGGCAAATTCGGTGAGTCCCACGGAGTTGAGCAAGCGGTCAGTGGTTTCTTTGCGCTGGGCTGATGGAACGCCGTTGATCTGCATGCCATAGGCAACGTTTTCCGCCACCGTGAGCCAGGGAAACGAAGTGTATTTTTGAAAAACCATGCCGCGATCTTTTCCCGGACCGGTGACAGGCACGCCGTTGACCAAAACTTCACCGCTGGTAGGCTTGTCCAAGCCGGCGATCATGCGCAGCAGCGTGGATTTGCCGCAGCCTGAAGGGCCAAGCAGCACGCGAAATTCGCCGATGTCACGCCCGGCGGGCGAGAAGGCGTCTTCCACTTCAAAGCTGACGTCTTTAATAGCTTCAATTTTCTCGCCGCTGGGCGAGTAGAAAGTGCGTGAGACATCTTTCAGCGTGATCTTGGATTTGCTATCCATTGCTCACCGCCTTTTTGCGTCCGCGGCTGCCAGCTATTGCGGCGGATGAAGCGGTGCTCGAGTCCGAAACCTGCCGCCAGGGGAAGAGAAGTTTTTCCAGAAGCGTGAGCATGGCGCGAAACAGAAATGCCGCCACGCCAATGGCGATGATGCCGGCATAGACCAGTTCAGGCTGGTGGAATTCATAGGCCGATTGCACCATGGCGCCCACACCTTTTTGGCGATTTACAATTTCGGCCAGGATCACGTAGGTCCAGCCAATGTCATACAAGATGCGGAAGGAAGAGAAGATCCCCGGGAACGACGCGCGGAACATCAGCCACATTACCTGATAGCGTTTGGCGCCGAGCGTGTATGCCGTTTCCAGCAGAGAAGAGTCCACGCGATTCACTTCTTCCACCACCACGGCCAGCAGATAGAAGAACATGCCAAACCAGAGAAAGGCGACCTTCATGGTTTCGTCGATGCCGAAGAGGCCGATGAACGCCGGCAGAAATGCGGTGGTGGGCATGGAGCGCATGGGCGCAGCCACAGGATTGATGAGATCGTAGATCCAGCGGAACGTCGCCATGAACAGGCCGAGTGGAACGGCTACGATCACGCACCAGAGGAAGGCCTGGCCGATCCGCAGCCAGCTGGCATAAACGTTGCCCAGCAAATTGCGCTCACTGAAGAGCGGCGGAAATGCTTTCACCACTTCCAGCGGCGTGGGGAAAACATATGTGCTGATCAGTTGCAGGTGCGTAATCAGCCACCAGACCAGCACAACCAAGACCCATGCCGCCGCGGCCAGCACGAGCTTGGTGGTGCGCGAGGTCTCTTTGCGGATTGTCAGAATCTCAGTGATTAAGGACAAGAGTATTTGCGCCTATTGGCCCTGGTTGGCGTACAGCTTAATGTCAGTCCGGCGATTTTTCTCGCGGCCGTCTGTGGTGGTGTTGGAGTCGAGCGGCTTGTCCGGGCCGTTGCCGGCAATACGAAAGCGCGCACCGGGGAAGCCATATTTTTCCATGAGATATTGCTTCACGGCGTCGGCGCGTTCGCGCGAAAGCTGCATGTTGTATGTGCGCTGGCCGGTTGAATCGGTGTTGCCTTCAATATCGACAATGGTATTTTCATACGCTCGCATCTGGCCGCCAATTTCATCCACCACGGCGCGCGAATCCAGGCTCATGCGCGAAGACGCGGGATCAAAATAGATAGAGCGATGCTGCGTGGCAATGGGCGTGGCATTCTTGGCTGGCTGATGATATTCAATGGGCTGCTCGGTGGAAGCCGTGGAGAAGTTGCCGCTCATCTGCTGGATATAGCGGCGATCGAGACTGTCCTCGGCGTTCGACGTTCGCTTGATCATGCGCAGCTCGCGATACATATCCTGCGCCTGGCCAAAGATGTTGGCATAGTCAGAGTTTGAGCCGGGCGTGCCCATGAAAGAAGTGTTGTCAGCGTAGTCAGCCAGCTTCACGCCTTCGAGCATGGTCTTAGCCAGGTCTGAAGGGATATTGAAATCTTTTACGGTGCCAATCAGGTTGTAAGCGCGAGCGGGCTGCGTGTGAATGAACTCCACACCTTCAATCCAACCCTGCGCCAGCTTGAGCACAGTCTGTGGATGCTTGGCGGCAAAGCGGTCGCTGACGACAAGAATGTCTGCGATCAAACGATTGGCCACGCGCGTGTCATAAATCTTTTTGGAGCCAGCGCGCTTGGTGACAGCGTCACTCATGTCGGGGTCCCAGACCACGGCGGCGTCCACTTTTTCCTGGGCAAAAAGAACGGCCGGCTCAATGCCGTCTTTGGTGTGGACGGCCTTGGCGAAGATTTCATTGCGCTGATCGGTGCTCAGGCCTGAAGCTTTCAATCCATTCCAAAGGAGAAAGTGTGAAGGCGTGTACGGCGCAAAGGCCACAGTTTTGCCAGCAAGATCTTCAATGCTGTTGATGCCCTGCTTGCCGATGACGCCGTCAGCGCCGCGGGACCAATCAACCATGAGGAAGGCGTGCGAGCCAAAACCTTTTTCCTGAAACTGGCCGTAATCTTTGGCGTAAACGTCAAGCGTGGTGAGCATTACATCGACGTTGTTGGTAGCCAGAGCTGAAGCGCCTTCAGTCCAGTCGTCAATAATTTTGAAAGAAACTTTCAGGCCTTTTTTGGCGAAGATGGAATCCGGTGCGGTTTCCAGGCCGCCGTTGGCGACGAGTCCGCCGACGCAGCCAACCCATACGTTCACGCGCACGCGGACTTCGGGATTATCGTCAGTGGTGTTAGAGACGGGGAGTTCAAGAGGCTTGGAGGTGTCGAGCTTTTCGCCGCTGGGCGAGCTCTTGCTGCCGGCGTTGAATTTGGCGCCGTCAATAATGCCATATTTAAAGAGGCTGAAGCCGACCAGCGCTGCTCCGATCAAGAAGATCAGGATCCATCCACCTTTTTCAATCTTCACGGCCATTGTTTCTCCTCAAGATGTGCCGCCCCTTGGGGGCTCGATTTTAATTTCATTCCTGCCCCAGGCCTTCCGGCCTGGGCTAACTCATTTCGCGCCCTACGGCGCTCGAGCCAAGTTACTGGCAAATCATTTTCGCTTCGTTCTTTCGGTAACTGCATTGAGCAACTACCTTTACAGCGGAAACTCAATACGGTTCAGCGCTACGTCCTCTGCGGCTCTTTGCCGCCGATGGTTTTGTCCGGCGTGGCGCTGGCGGTTGAGCTTGAGGGTGAAGCCAGGCCCATTTCAATCTTGAATTGTTTTACCAATTCATCTGACTGGATTTTCTGGGCGTCTTCTTCAATCTTCATTTTCTGCTCATCTACGTTGCCCATGGCCATATCCATACGGGCTTCGTTCACGGCGGTCATTTCCTGGACTTTACGGACCATCTCATCGTGGGTCTGGCTGATGCCGGCTACGTCAAACTGTTCCATTACGTCAGCAACTTTTTTCTGCCACTGCGCGCGACGATAGTCGGCGATGGCGCCGAGGGCTTCCTGCGTCTTGCGGTCTTTTTCCTGCATGAAGGCTTTTTTCACGGCCATGGCTTTTTCAAAAGCGGCGTTGGCTGTGGTGAGCTGGCCCTGTGTGCGCGCCAGTGCTGCCTTGGTGGTCTGGAGCTGGGTGGCGTAGCTTCCAGCAATATCGTCGCGATTGGCCTGGATCGCGGACTTCACCTTGGCGGTCAGGTTGGCAATGTCGTCCTGATATTTGGATTGTTCGCGTTCCAGCAAAGTCACGTTGGCCTTGACCATGGCAATGCTTTCATTCATGCGCGGCACCTGGTCATTCATGTCGCGGATATTCTGCTGGAGAATGATCTCTGGATTTTCCGCCGTGGAGATGAAAAAACCTACGAATGAGCGGATGACTCTGGTTAAGCGCTGCCACATAAAAGCTCCTTTTGCTTACGACTTTGGGCCTTGCTTGGGCGCGGGCGATGGGCTGCCTGCGCCGGTGGTGATGGGATTTTCGGTAACGAATGGCGCAACCGCGTCTGAGATCTTTTTTTCTTCCTGCTGTTTTTTTAATCGCCAGCCGAAGAAGCGTTCTTTTTCACGCGTCACGTCATCGTTGTTGCTTTGAATTTTGGCACGCTGCTCGGCCACGTATTTATCCAGCTCGGCCTGTATCTGCGCGTTTTCCTGGGTCTTGCGGGTTTCAAGGTCGGTGATGGCCCGCTCTTGCACGCGCTCATAGCCGTCGAGCGCTTTGTCGCGGCGAACGGCGTCCTGGATTACATCTTTTATATCCACGCCGGCGGCGTCCAAGGCTACGAGAACGGACGAGCGTTTTACGTCAGAGGGCATGGAGCGGATGTGCTCGCTCTGGAGCATGTCCGCTACTTTCATAATCGAGTAGCCCTGGGGCGCTGGCGGGATTTCCGCCGCTTGATAGATTTCGTCAAACGTCCCGTCTTTTGAGACTGGGCTGGTGAACCTGGGCTCCGTGGCGACGCTGGATGCGATTTCAGCCACGGTCTGTGCCGGGCTTTTCTGCCCTGCGGATGATTGCGCGCCCGTTGCAGCGCTGCTCACGACGGGGTTATCGGCTTCGTCGGTTGAGACAATATAGTTGTACCACTTCTTCACCTTACGCCCCCAGCTTCTGACTCATTCCGCAATGCCACGCTGCGGCCCAACTCTTCGATTTTTCTGGCCCAGGATTTCTGCCCAGCCCTTTACGTCCACCATTCAACTCTACTCATACGCACACCGGTCGGCAGAAGTTCGCCGCTCAACCCTGTTCTCAACAGAGCCCTGGACTTTCAGAGGAGATGATGTGCTGGTCTGGATAGGAAAAGTACTTCTGAATTGTAGCTTTGTCAAATCCATTTGCGTCTTTCTCCTCAGGTACTTGCCCTGCCGGCAATGATTATAAAAATGTAACCAATAAGTACCAAGAACAAAACCGCTGCACGCGTGTTACATCCTTATTAGAGCGGGTATATTGCGGGAAAGCAATTCAGCTACAATGAGCACTTTCACCGTTCAAAATGAAGCGATTTTTGAACAGACAAATCTCAAATTCTGGATTACCCTGTGCCCGCCAAAACTCTTCCCGTAGTCCTTAGCCAGGTAATTGAGGCCAAAGCCGAGTACGACGTACGGCTGCTGGCGCAACAGCTTGGCACCAACTATCGGTCATTAATGTACTGGATGCGCGGTGACCGGCATTTACCCGCGTATCTGCTGCCGCGCATCTGCACCATCCTGCATAATTACGAGCCTCTGGATTTGCTGGAGAGCCAGGCCGGCCGCGTGGCGTTTAAGATACCCGAGCCCAAGCTGACGTCGGACGAAGAGTTCAAGGCGATTTCCAACCTACTTAAGGATGTGGGCGTCGCGCTGGAGAGTATTGCCAACACAATGGCAGACGGAATTGTGGAAGAAGAAGAATTGACGACGACCATCCCGAAGCTGGAAGCGGTGATTCAGGAGTGCGCTTCATTGAAATATTGGCTGGAGAATGCGGTGAAGAAGCGGAAGAAGAAGTGATTTACCGCAGAGGGCGCTAAGGAATGGCGTGGGGATTATTGAAAGTCTGGATCTTCTGAGATGTGTGATATCGCTTCTACCAGCATGAAGCCGGCGGCTTTGCCACAGCATGTGCAATGGGGAAAAAAAGCGCCTTTGCGCAGCCACAATTCGGCGACGTCGGCGCAATCGTCGTGATTGGGCCTCCATATGCCGGAAAGCGGAACGGTTGCTCCGCTGAGCAAAATAATTTCTTCCGGATTTCTCCGGGAGATTTCCTGCGACACTTTATTTCTCCAATTCATCTGGCGCATTTTCTTAACACGCTTCTAATACAGTAATTAAGGCAAGTGGATTGCCACTGTATGCGGTTGAAAATAAATGAGAGCAGAGCTGCTGAGCAGCAGAGACTTGTATTTTTTCCCCACACTTTGGGTCGTTTCGACATCAGACGCCAAGGTTGCCTGAGATCTCCTCAATGTGGTCATTCGTGTAGGCAACAGTGCGGTCAAGCAGGAAAGAATAAAGTTTGAGGCCACCGGCAAGAACGGCGATGCCCAGCACCAGCGGAAGCCACGGAAGTTTCCAATACCAGGCGACGAAGGCGATCATGCCGCTTATCGCCATGACGGGTAGCACGACCAGAAGTGAGGCGAAGCCAGCGGCGTTGGAGGCCATCTTGGAGTTCATCTGCGAGAGCTCAATGCGCTTGGGCCAATAGACGGAGATAAGATTTCCTGCGCCGAGTTGCAAAATGAGTATCGCGAAAAATCCCACGGTGACAGTGGCCACGTTTAAAAGATCAATATGCGCAATGGCGATCACGATTGCCGCGACGAGCAGATAGAGAAGCGCGAGCAGTCCGCCGTGAGTCAGATTTTTGGCGATGAGAACTTTGCGCAGCGGCAGCGGTGAGAGCAGCCAGCGGCCGAAAGCCTCTTTATCCATGCCAAAGATGTTGTAGCCGAGATTAGGCAGAGAGAGCAGGAGGAATCCGGCGAGGCCCGCCAGCATTCCGGCCGGTTTTGTGGCGAAAGAAAATTTGCGCGCTGGACTGTTGAAGATGAGAAGAAGAAAAATGATTGGCGGATAAATCAGTTGCAGTACCAGCCGGGAATTCTGGCGCAGGTAGCGCATCTCTTTTTCAATGATGGCGGAGGTGACTTCATCGACCACAGGGAGTCGCCAGCCCGGACGCACGGTGAGGTCGCGATGTATGGCATAGGCTTCGCTATAGATTTCGCCGAGAAAGACAGCGTGCAACTGGCGGAGCAGCAGCAGAAAGACGATCCCGGCAAGAATGAGCAATCCGGCAAGGGCACGGAGCGCGGTGGGGCCGTCAAAGAGAAAAATGCGCGCGGTGAAGCCTGAAGGAAGAAAAGCGCGTGTCCAGATAAGTACAGGAAGAACTGAGGGCGGCAGCTTGACTGAATGGTTGGCCACCATGGCGCGGGCGGAGAACTGCAGCAGTTGCGGCAGCAAGAGCAGCACGAGCGTTATCAGCACCATGCGCTCGCGGCCTTTGCGCGTGCTCTGGAAACGTTCAAACAGGCCGACGATGATCCGGTTGCACAGCAGATTGAAAACTGCGAACAGCAAAAAAGCCAGCGCGGCGGGAAGGGCCAGAGCCGGCTGCTGAATGACCACAGCCAGCCACATGCTGAAAAGCCAGACCAGGCAGGCAAGGGCCGCTGGATCGGAAACGCCGTATGCAAGATTGAGCAGAAAATAAAGCCGAAAGGAAATGGGATAACGCGCTACTTCACGAAAGTTCAGGCTGGGCGAGTAGCCTTCAAAAAGAATCGGAGCAAGCTGCCATATAAGGAAGAGCAGCAGCAAGAGCAGGTCGATGAAGTCCGGGCGCTCGGCCTGAAACAGAGCGAAAGTTCCGGCAAAGAATGCCGCACTGATAAAAAGAACGAAGCCGACGCCAAAGACATACCAGAAGACTTGCAGGCCGAGTTCGGCGCGGCGGTTGGGTCGGCGCAGTCCGTTGGCAAAGAGCCGCCAGCGCAACGAGGCCAGCAAAATAAAATGATTGTTGGAGTCGGCTAGAGCCATGAGAGCACGTCCGCATCCTGCTTGGCTCCGCCCACGACCTGAAGAAATATTTCTTCCAGCGTGAGTGGGGAATGGTCATGCCCGGCAATCTGCACGCCTGCGCGCAGTTCTTCCAAGGAGCCGGAGGCAACGAGGCGTCCGTTTTGAATGATACCGATGTGGGTGCAGAGCCGCTCCACGACCTCAAGCACGTGCGAGGTAAGAAACACGGTGCCGCCGTGGGAGATGAAGCGCTGCAAGAGTCGCTTGAGCGTGGTGGCGGCCACGGCGTCAACGCCTTCAAAAGGCTCGTCGAGAAAGAGAATTTCTGGCCCGTGGATCACGGCGGCGGCGAGGGCGGTCTTTTTCTTCATGCCGTGCGAATAGTCGGCGACCAGTTTGTCGGCTGAGTCATTCAGGTCCATGAAGGTGAGCAGTTCAGCGCTGCGCTCGGCGGCTTTGACGCGATCGAGACCGTACATGCGTCCGACAAAATTCAGAAGCTGCGCGCCAGTCAGCCGCTCAAACAGCGCCAGGCCTTCCGGCACTACGCCGATGCGTCGCTTAATCTCAACGCCGTCTCGCTCCAGATTGCGGCCAAGAATCTGCACGTCACCGCTGGTGGGACGCAAGAGACCGGTGAGCATCTTAATGGTGGTGGATTTGCCTGCGCCGTTGGGACCAAGAAAGCCATAGAACTGCTGCTTCTCCACGATGAGGTCGAGATTTTCCACGGCGACCAGCGGGCCGAACGTCCGACGCAGGGCCCTGGTTTGCAATACGGTTTCAGCCACGTTGCTTTTTGCCGTCCTCAAGGAGAGATAGGTGTTGATATGAGCAGTTTACAGCACGCAAATAAAAGCCTGGCGAATGAAAGTTCAGCTGCTTGCGATTGCAGGCGACATTTGGTGACCGATCAGCGTCTAACCAATAAGCAGCCACTGCCACTTCTTATGATTTCAAAATGCGCCAATCCGCAGTGCTCCAAAACCCTGATGCGTATGGATGGCGGCAGATTTTTTGGCTTTCCGGGAAAAGACAAAGCAATTGAGAATTTCTGGCTATGCGGCATCTGTTCAAAGCAGTTCACGCTGCGGCAAATGGATGGCAGCGTGCAAGTATTGCCAAGAGAAAGAAAGATGCCTTCCAGAAAAAGCGCGTGAGAAACTAATCTCTTTTGAGTGCACATGGCCACTGATAATTGGGATGCTCTTATGCGTGCAGCGCTGAGGCGTCTCCGGGACCATCGTAATTAAATTTGCCGAAGATGCCCTGGGCTTCACTGCCTTTGAGCCATTCCATGAATGCCGTCGCGCCCTTGGCGTTGGGAGCATCTTTTAAAAGAGATGCGTAATAGATGAGCGGCTCTGGGTTGTAAGTTTTGCCGCTGACTGCCAGCGTGATGTCTGGATGGTCAGTGTGTACATTTTGTCCGCTCAGGTTGATTTCTTTGGGCAGCGTGACGTACGGCAGATTGAGCGGAGCGGGCTGGATCTTATACGCGGACGATGCGTCCAGCTCACCGCTTTGCAGACGCGCCATGACGGTGGGCTCAGCAAAAATCTGCTTGTCATTGATAGTGGGGCCGAGGATTTTATCGACGAGGTCTGCCTGCCTGGACATTTTTGCCGCCAGCATCATAGTAAAGATAATGTTGCGGCCCTGCGGATCGGTGACCGGATCGGTGCGTCCGAAGCGGAGGCCGGGTTCGAGCAGGATCTTCCAGATATCTTCTTTGCCTTTGCTGGCGGCTTCAAAGCGCGAAGCAAAACGGCCCTTGGGGCTGTAAGCAATCACCATTTCTGTTTTGGCGATGGGCTGCGCAGAATCAGCTTTGCCGGCTTTCAGAACCGTAAGAGCCGGGCCGGGCGTGACGGGAATAAAAATATCTGAGTGAATGCTGCCGGCGACAATCAGCTGCGCCAGCGCGTTGGAGCCCTGGCCGCGTCCGTGGAAATCAAGCTTGAGGCTTTTTGCGGCGGAAGCTTTGATGGGGCCTTCCATCATTGAGCCCATGGAGCCGGCGTATGAAACGTCGAGCGCGGCGAGGTCGTCGGCGAGAAGATGTGTGGGAAGTCCGGCGAAGGCCGCACCTAATGTAAGCCAGCCGCTGCGTACCAGAAGCTCTCGCCTGCTGAGTCCTTTTTTGCTTTTCATGAAGTTTGCTCCTTTGATGTTTGGCGCTTCAGCGGGGGCTTGAGGTGTGGCAACTGGAGCGAAATACGATTTGATACGAGCGTGATCGTTATTGTCAAATTGATTTATGCGGATGACGAGCGAGGGCAGATGAATCAGCGGAACCGCACAACGCTGCCACGAATCTGCTAGACTGCTTTTCATTATGCCGGAAATAACTGAACGCAGACGCAACTGGGCAGCGTGGGGCGGCTTGCTGCTGGCCCTGGCCGCGGTGCTCTCGAATTTCGCATTCTTTATGGCGGTCCCGGGGCAGAAAATGATTCCTTTCCTGGGATGGGCGCTGGCTGTAGTCGCGCTGGTATTCGCGCTTACCGGGGTGACGCGGGCATCCAGCAGCCGCAGGTTTATGGCGGCAAGGTTTCCAGCTCGATTCTGGGTGTGATCTCGACATTGATTGTTGTCCTGGTTGTGTTTGGGGCCATTCAATCACGGAAGTTGCCCGCTGCTGATGCGGCGCCGCAAGTCGGGCAGAAAGCTCCGGACTTTGCGCTGGCCGATACGAATGGCAATAAAGTTTCTTTGGGACAGTTGCTGGGTAGCGGGGGCGGCGCGCCGCCAGTGAATGCAATGTCAGCGGTTGCGGCGAATGCCGGTGCAAGCGCAACTGCGGCGGCACCCAAGGCGGTGCTGCTGATTTTTTATCGTGG
>DASXZE010000369.1:0-4316 GCA_036502105.1 Candidatus Angelobacter sp.
CCAAGGCGACTCACCAGAATAATAGGGCAACTCAGTCTCACTTATGACCTCGGCCAATGTACACCTGCTCAGTTCCTTCAGTTGTTGCCTAAAGAATTCGATAAATTCAAAGGCAAAGAAGAAGATTTAGAAAAAAAGCCACAACAGAAAAAGGGATGGAAAAAGCTTCTGGATAAGCTTGCACCTAAAACCACAGATACGGCGAGCATCTAGTGTGTCGTCTTAACAAAAAGGCGCTACCTTTGCGGTAGCGCCTTTAATGTCTATGATCGCCACAGCCGAGGGCGGCTGTGCCACACAAGTATGGCCTAAGCTTCCCGTATCCCATCCATAAACGCCTTGAGCTTCCTAGACCTTGATGGATGCCGCAGTTTCCGCAGGGCTTTGGCTTCTATCTGTCGGATACGTTCGCGGGTTACTGCGAACGATTGGCCTACTTCTTCCAGGGTGTGCTCGGAGCCGTCTTCAAGACCAAAGCGCATCTTGATGACTTTCTCTTCGCGCGGGGTGAGCGTGCGCAGCACTTGCGCGGTCTGGTCTTTCAGGTTCACGTTGATCACGGCCTCGGCCGGCGAGACCATGGAGTGGTCTTCAATGAAGTCGCCCAGGTGAGAATCTTCCTCTTCACCGATAGGCGTTTCCAGCGAGATTGGCTCCTGCGCGATCTTGAGGACCTTGCGGACCTTGGAGACAGGAATGTCCATGCGCTTGGCAATCTCTTCTGAGGTTGGCTCGTGCCCGAGTTCCTGTACCAGCTGCCGCGACGTGCGGATCAGCTTGTTAATGGTTTCGATCATGTGCACCGGAATGCGGATGGTGCGGGCTTGATCGGCAATGGCGCGGGTGATGGCCTGGCGAATCCACCACGTGGCGTACGTGGAGAATTTATAGCCGCGACGGTATTCAAACTTGTCCACGGCTTTCATCAGGCCAATGTTGCCTTCCTGAATCAAGTCCAGGAATTGCAACCCGCGGTTGGTATATTTTTTGGCAATCGAAACCACCAGGCGAAGGTTGGCTTCAATGAGCTCGCGCTTGGCGGCTTCAGCATCAACGTCGCCTTGAATGATCTCTCGCTGCGTGCGCCGCAGTTCCTGGTAGCTGACGCCGCATTCCTGCTCCAGCTTTTCCAGGTCGTTGCGGTGCTGCCGCTGGATGCGCCGGTACTCGCGCTTGGTCTCCTCAACGCGCGTGGCTTCAATCTTTTTTTCCAGATTGTTGATCTGGCGATCGAGCGAGCGCATGGAATCCACAGTTTTGTTCAGCCGGTCAATCAGGCGCTTGCGCTCCGGATTGGTGAACTTCAACTTGCGAATGCCGCCTGAGACCATGACATGTGCGCGTCCCAGGGCCCAGCGATATTTACGCGACTCTTTTGGTTTCTTCTTTTGCTTTACCGCTTCCAGCTTTTCTTCAAGTGGCTGGACTTTTTTATAGTTTTTGCCGATCTCGTCAATCTGCCCCACAAAATGCTTCATGCGGGCCTGTACGATATCGTCAGTGAGCTCTTCTTCGTCAAACGCGACCAGCTCTTTGATCGATCGGATGCCTTTTTTCAGGTCCTCGCCGAGCGAGAGAATTTCCTTGATGACGATAGGAGAGCGCGAAAGCGCCTTTAGAACGCGGAGCTGTCCGCGCTCAATGCGTTTTGCAATTTCAACTTCACCTTCGCGTGTGAGCAGCGGAACCGTGCCCATCTCGCGCAGGTACATGCGCACCGGATCGTTCGTTTTTTCGAGCGCGCCGGGCGTCAGATCTAGTTCAACATCTTCGCCTTCTTCAATGTCTTCAAACTTTTGTTCGGAAGGCAGTCCCTTGCCTGCATCCAGGACATCAATGCCCTGGGTCCCAATCGTGGTCAACAGGTCTTCCAGATCATCTGGGGAGTGGACATCACCGGGAATTAGGTCATTGACCTGGTCATAGGTGAGATATCCTTTTTCTTTACCTGTTTCGATCAGTTTTTTTATGTCGTCAAATTTATCGTCTAGAGCCAAACCACGACCTCATTTTTCGTGACAATACGGGGCTGTACGCTCGTATCCATTTAAGATATCGGCGGGAATTTAGGCTTGGTATGAGCGCACGTCCCGAGAGTACTAAGGTTAGCACAAACTAACCTGCAAAGAAAAGCGCTCAGCCTACCCACCCGCTTTAAAATTAACGAGATACAAGACCCGATGCCTGTGAATTACCCTGAAATTATTAGATGCTGGCCAAGCACTTCGGTTTCGTACCGTTTTCTGCCCCAGATGCCAGAAATACTGGAAATTATCGTTTAGGACGTTAGGATTAAGGGCTTTTTGACCTGATTTTGAGCCCAAGTGCAAGGTTTTGCAGCCATAAACGGTCAGAGCGACCAAAGCTGCATGTAGCTAGTTTCCTGAAGCCAGCTTCCTGTCCAGCTCCAGCTTTTCCTGCTTGAGCCGGAGCAGCGCCGCGATATCGTTTTTCCGCTCAGCTTCCACAATGCCGCGCTTGATCTCGCCTTCGCGCTGGCTTAGCTGTGACTGATGCCGCAACGCGTCCAGCGCGCCAGCCAGCAAGTCAGCCGTAAGCGGCTCGTTTTCCCGCATTACGATCCTCGCCAGCCTCTGCCGGTCAGCTTCTTCCAGCGGCAGTGACAATGGGTCGACGCCGTCTTCTCCGCGCTCCGTCGCCAACGCATTTTGCAGCAGCGCTTCCAGTAACACCTCACAAGTCAGCCCCGTATGCAGACGCTCCTCTGCCAGCGCGCGTATCGCACTCTGGCGCAGATTCACTTCGTCTTCGTGCGTTGAAGACGCGGCCCGCACCAGCACTTTTTCTGACGGCGTTATGTCCATGTCCGGAGTGGCGCGCAGACTGCCAGCGCCGCGGCTCACCGCCGCCGACTTAAATTCCTGCCGCAATACCGTCGTATCAATATTCAGTTTCTGCGCGATATCGTTGGCCAGTTCGTCGCGCACAATCCTGCTCGGCACGCGATGTATATGTGGCAGCAGAAAATTCACCGCATTCTTTTTCCCCTCAGGGCTCCGCACCGGGAACAGCTTCAGCGTCCGCTCCACCAGATAGTCAAAATATTTGGCTGACCCCCGCAGCGCCTTCGCGTAAGCCTCTGCGCCATTCTTGCGTATAAACAAATCCGGATCGTAACCCGCCTCCAGCCGCAGCACTTTTATATTGAATTCTTCTTCCAGCAGCATGCCCAGAGATTTATCTGTTGCGGCCGCGCCCGCCGTGTCCGGATCAAAATTCACCACAATATCTTTGCTGAATCTGCCCAGCAGCCGCACCTGCGTCTCAGTAAACGCCGTGCCAGAACTCGCCGCCACGTTGTGAAAGCCCGCGGAATACACGGCAATGCAGTCCATCTGCCCTTCCACAATAATCACGTAGCCCAGCTTGCGGATCGCCTCTTTCGCGCGATCAAGGTTGTAAAGCACGCGGCCTTTGGAATAGATTGGCGTCTCCGGCGAGTTCATATATTTCGGGCCGGCCTTATCGTCCGTGGCCAGCGTGCGTCCGGTAAAGGCAATGATTTTTCCGTTCTCATTCGAGATCGGAAACATAATACGGTTGCGGAACTTCGAATACATCGCCGCCGAGCCAGCGCCGCCCACCGGGCTCTCCGTGCCTTCTTTCCATGAGAACAATCCTGAAGCCCGCATCATCTCATCACTGAAGTCGGCTTTCATGCGGTCTTTCAGCGTGAAGCCAGAATCCGGTGCATAGCCGATCCTGAAAGTTTTAATCGTCTCTTCCTTCAGCCCGCGACCTGCCAGATACTCCCGGGCATGCGCTCCTTCCGGCCGGCGCAACTGCTCTTCAAAAAATTTGCAGGCCCGCTCATGCATGTCAATCAGCTTGCCCCGGCGCTGCGCATCTTCTGCTTCGCCCTCAGAGCTGTACTGCATCTTGGGCAGCGGAATGCCGGACTTCTCCGCGACGAGCCGTATCGCTTCCGGAAATGTGATCTGCTCGCGCTCCTGTACAAACTTGAAGACGTCGCCAGACTTGCCACAGCCAAAGCAATGAAAGAACTGCCGCGTCGCGTGCACGGAAAACGACGGCGATTTCTCACCATGAAACGGACACAATCCAACAAAATTCTGCGCTCCGGCTTTTTTGAGCTGTATGTAGTCGCCAATAATGCGGACAATGTCCGCCTGCTGACGTACCGTTTCTTTAAAGTCGCTGAGCGTGGTCATGGAGTGACATTATGTCATTTCATTTTGCTTGAAAAACCCGTTCAGGGGAATGCCCACATTTTGTGCAATCTGTAGACAAAGCTTCAGTAAAATTATCACTATGCCTTATCGAGCCAATGGTAC
>DASXZE010000370.1:0-9822 GCA_036502105.1 Candidatus Angelobacter sp.
CGCATGCTGTAATAAGCCTGCTCGCCGTGCGGCACAACAATATTCAGTCCATCAGCCGCGCCGCGCTGGAATAGAACCACCAGCCGCTTTGCGCCCGGAGCCGCAGTTTCAGCCGCATAAACCGCGCGCGTGAGAAAGCTGGGAATAACACTGGTGCCCACAATGGCCAGTGCGCCGTTCTTCAAAAATACTCTGCGTGTAATGGACATGCGTCTCCTTACCTTCTCTGAAATTCCGGCGAACCCATAATCAAGCCGGCAATCGCACCGTAATTTGGTTTCTTGTCGCCATCATCCAGCTTGCGCTGGGCAATTTGCGGATCGCTCAATTGCTTCTGCATTACCGCATGCGTCTGCGCGGAAACATCACCGGCCAGAATGGATTGTTCCAACGTACTCAATGCTGCCTGCGCATCCGCCGGTGCAGGCCCATGAATCAGGACTTGTGGATCCAGCGACGTCCCGGGCAATTTTCCTGAGCCCAGCGCCAGCGCAAAGTTCATGCGGTTCAGTAGCGCGGAAGAGTTGACCCACGCGTCCGCTTTCATGGAATAACCAGTGGGCGGCTGCATGGCATAAAGCGGCATGCCCATGCGATTGAGCGTGCCCACCAACGGCAGAGCGTTTTGAATGTCTGCGCCAGAGGCGCGCGCGGCGGAAGCCACAAATTCAAACGGCGTCTTCATCTTGGCGCGATACGCATCGGCGGCCCAGAACTCAGGCGAGTGGAACATGGTGCGCAGCACTTCACGTATATCGCCATCTTTCTTTAAGAAGGTGTCCGCCATGCTGTCAACCAGACTCTGCGGAGGATTGTCTGCGACAAAACGCATGGCCAGCTTGCGCGAAATAAATTTGGCGGTGGCCGGTTCGTGCGCGAGTATGTCCAGCATCTCCTCGCCTTCTTTTTCGCCATGCTCATTGATTCTGCGGCCCAGCACAAATTTGGCTCCGGGCTCGTGTGCGCGTTCGTTGAAGTGGAAGCCGCCGCCCAGCTGCGGACGCTCAATGCTCCAGCCCGTCAGCACCTTGGCCAGTTCGGTGACATCTTTCTGCGTGTAGCCGCCGTCCACGCCTAGTGTGTGCAGCTCCATGATTTCGCGCGCGTAATTTTCATTCAGGCCGCTGGGCCGGTTTTTGGCTCGCGGCGGCGGACGGAAAAACCGTGTGCGCGGCCCCACCCGGCGCTGTGCCCCATTCTGCGCCAGCTCGGACTCAGGGCCCACGCTCTGCCAGTTGTCCAGGTAGAAAAGCATGGCCGGACTTTTTGCCGTGGCCGCCAGAATATCTTTGAATTTGCCCAGCGCATGCGGACGAATCACGTCACGCTCATACGCGTTGATCATGTAGCGGTCTGGGCCTTTGCCGTTGAACACATTAAAGTGATTGAACCAGAAGTCCGCCATCACTTCTTCCAGCTGGCGATCACTGTAAATAGCGCGCAGCAACTTGGCTTCAGCCAGTTCGCCCAGTACAGCTTGAGGCTGCACGATGGCTTCCACGGTCTCGCGCTGCTCCGGCTTCATGCCGTCCACCAGCTGCGCGGCCTTGGGACCTTTATAGGTTTTCGCCAGATCAAGCCGCTCTTCCGGTGACATTTTCAGGATGGCCTTGTACCGTGCGTCAGGCTGCATCTCCAGAAGCTGGTCGCCTGCGATATCGGCATACATGGCGTCTTCACGCTGCTTCTGTTTTCTGGTTTCTTCCGCGCTCATGGGTGGCACAGCAATGGGCAACGCCGGCTGTTTGCTATTCGCTGAAGAATTGGATGAAGCAGAATTTTTGGAGTCCGCACGCATTTCCGGCGGAGTGTAATCTGTGCCAGCCATCTGCTGATCGGCAGCAGCAGGTTTTGCCGGCGGCATTTCATCGGTATTGTTTGCAGCGGCATTATTTGCAGCCGCGGCGTTGTTGCCCGCTGCGCCTTTGTCTTCTTTATTCTGCTGGCGCTGCTGGTAGGCGGCCATGCGCGATTCGTACACAGCCTTCTTCGCGGGATCAGACGGGATTGACATCCGTCCATTTTCAATGGCTTTCAGTACCTGCGGCGACGGAAAATTTTCCACCATTTCTTTAGTGCTCATGTTCAGTGTGCGGAAAGGCGCCAGCCGCGCTTCCACGGCACTGTCATCTATTTTTTCCGGACGCAGTTGTTCGTCAAACCATTTGTCCAGCCCCATGGCTTGCACGCGATCGACATCACCGGGGCGAATACCAAATGTAAAACGATTCAGCGCGTGGACAATGCGTTTGTCATCTTCCATGGGCATTTGCGCCGCAGGCGTGGCGGCGTTGGCGGGTTTCGACTTTGATTTCTTGTCGCCGGCCACCAGCATGGCGGTGGAAGCCAGCACAACGAGACCCAGCAAAATCAGGTGCTTACGCACTACGGGCATAGACGCTCCAAAGAGAAGTCTTCCTGGTTGAAGGATAAGTAACCCCACGGTTATAACCCAAGGTTACGCAAAAGTTGTGGGGAAAGCGAGATTACGCCAGGGTCATGCGGCCGCGGGTCATGCGGCGGTTGAGCTCAGAAACCATGTGGTCAATGTCCGTGGGCGAAATATTGCAGCCCACGCTTGCGTCCAGAAACATCTTGCGCGCCTTGGTTTCATGCCCTTGAGATGACCACGGACGCGGCGGCGAAACATGGCTCACGGCATCCCGCCGCAGCTGCACCAGCAAAGAGTGGACCACTTCACCATCCAGCTTGGCGGGCGCCAGCCAGCTCAACTGCGCAGCGGCTTCACCCAGCAAGAGTTTTTTGCGGTACGGGCGATCACTCATCATGGCGTCAAAGGTATCGGCCACGGCCACAATTTTTACCGCCATGGAAACTTCGTCATTGTGAAGATGGTCAGGATAGCCCGAGCCATCGGCGCGCTCGTGGTGTGAGCGGACAACTTCAGGTATCTTGGGCCACGGAAATTGCACAGTGGAAACAATGCGATGCCCATGTATAGTGTGCTCGGCCATCTCCTGAAATTCGCCGGGCTCCAGCGCGCTGGGCTTGGTAAACAGATGCTTATCCACCGTCACCATGCCAATGTTGTGCAG
Source organism: Candidatus Angelobacter sp. (assembly GCA_036502105.1). GTDB lineage: Bacteria > Acidobacteriota > Terriglobia > Terriglobales > Acidobacteriaceae > Angelobacter. The sequence continues at coordinate 3,057 of DASXZE010000370.1, forward strand.
GTATCCGGCGGCACGCATCTCGCTTACTTCAGAAGCGGGCAGCCCCAGTGATTCTGCTATGCCGGCCGCGTAGCGTCCTACGCGCAAAGAGTGGCCCTGCATCTGCGCGACTTTTCCATCAATGGTGGCAGCGAAGGCAGCCAGCGCGTCATCCCAAAATGAGTGGACGGAGGCGATCAGCTTTAGATTGTCCGCGGTGCGCTCTTCCAAAGACATCATGAGTTGCTGGTTGTGCATGGCCAGCGCGATGAACGGAGCCATGTCGCCCACCAGCTTCAAAATCTCCGGCGTATACTCAGCGCCTTCTTCGCGCTCACCCAGCAGCAGCGCGCCAATCAGCTTGCCGTGGACTTTCAGCGGCGCAATGCAGCGGAACCACACGCTGGATATATTGCCGGTGGAGCTTAGAAATGTGTCGCAGCGTTCGCGTGAGATCCGTTGCGGCCCCTGGACATTGGTTAGAGCATGCACATGTTTGGGCAGCAGCGGGAAGACAGCCGTCTGAGGGAAGACGACAAAGCCCTGCGCCGCAATGGATGCCAGCATGGCGGGTTTTTCCTGGAAGCGAAAGAGCGCGCCTGAGCCGGCGCGTATTGCCGCCATCACCACTTCCAAAGCACCGTTTGCGGTGTGGGAAAGGTCTCGCTCACCCGTTAATACGGGACCCAGTTCGGCCAATACCTGGGAAGCGAGAAGCGGAGGCCTGCTTGTATAGAAAGAGTCGGCCAAATCTTGCGCGGCACAAACTCCAGAGCACCTTGAGCGTAACAGCTTAGTACTGAATGAGAAAGGTCTAAGTATCGGAGTGGTTAATAGGAAAAGTTTGTTTTAAACGGCTGCATGGGGTCCCAACTTGAATACCTAGTATTGTAAAAGCATAATCTTGCTTATCATGACGCTCCCATCTAGATTCGTTCTGCTTTTCCTGGTTTTTATCACGCAAGCAGCGATGGCATGCAAGTGCGCTCCCCCTCCACCCAATAGTGATTGGTTTGAATGGCAGCTGCGTGGCAACTCCGCTGTCTTTTCAGGAACGGTGGAAAGCATTCAAATTACTGGCAGGCCTCTCAGGCCTGTTGCAGGTGAAACAGTTGACGCAAGAATTGGATTGATAGTGTCGTTTTCAGCAGTCCATGGTTACCGGGGTGAAGTAGGCACAACCATCAGAGTCGAAACCGGGATCGGCAATGGCGATTGTGGATTTGATTTTCAAAGGGACCGTTCATATTTGGTTTTTGCTGAGCAGGATGGTAAAGGCCATCTTACGACGGGAATTTGCAGCGGAACATTACTTCTAAAAGCTGCAGGACGATTAATAGAGCTTTTAGGGGGAACCCCTTCATTGCCTGAACAAACAAGCGATTCACAGCCAGACAATACCCAGGAGGAAAATGATGGCCAGATTTGTGGCCGGATATCGGTAACAACAAAGAAAAAAATAGAGACTGCTGGACAAATAGCTGTGTGGAGAGTGGAGGATGAAGACATCGCAGAATTTCGGTCAGATATCGTAGATATTGAACCAGACGGAAATTACTGTGTAGATAATCTCCCGCCAGGCAGGTATATAGTGCAGGCTATGCGGGAGTTGGACGACTGGGCAAATTGGCGCTTAATGGCCTATTATCCAGGCGTATTGAAGCGCTCTGCTGCAAGCTTTGTTGGGGTAGATACAAAAAGTAAGACCATTCATGCAAACTTTTCTTTGGTAGAGCAACACCTGTATACAGTCCATGGATATCTGCGTGGTGCCCCGCTCAATAAGCCGATCCAAATATTTCTGATGGGCGGAAGCCTGAACAGCTTTGCTTTGATTGAACCTGTCGAACTAGGGCCCAATGGCTCATTTGAATTTGCGAGTGTGCCATCAGGGCATTACACCGCCTTTGCGGGGAAAGACAACAATGATGAATCGTTCACGTTCCTGAGCGATCATGTTGAAGTGGATGTCGGCAAAAATATCGAAGGGCTTAACCTGGATTATTTCGTAAAAAAATAAAAGTGGCGGGCCGAAGCCCGCCACCGAATCAATTAAAGACAGCCTTCATCAATGCGTAGTCAGAGCCACATCATCCAGCACAAACGATGTTTGCAGCTCAAAATCTTCTGAGGCTGTGAAGAATATCTGGACTGACTTGCCTATATAAGCATTCAGGTTGTAAGTATGCTGCGCGTAGCCCGTTGCATGGTTCAGGTTTGAGAAGGTGTCGAGCGTTTGCAGCACAGTGCCGCTGGTGTTTCTTACCTCGACTTTGAGCGTATCAAACTGGCTCGTGGTGCTGGTCTCCGCCGTGTCAACATGCAGCCAGAAAGTCAGCGTCGCAGAGGTTGCGGTGGAAGGAATGGCTACTGTCTGCAGGACCGTGTCAGTGGTGGTGGTGCCCCAGCCGAGCATCCATGCGTCAAAGGTTCCCGCGTGTGGCGGCTCAGAGGCGGAGCTATTGATGATGGAAAGCGGGCTGTGCGTTGAGGTCAGCACCCAGGGAGAAGCATTTGCCTTGCCGGCTTCAAATCCTGGATTGCCGAGCAACTGCGTGCCGCCGGGCGTGGGCGTTGGAACTGGTGTTGGCGTGGGTGTAGGACCAGGCGTTGGTGTTGGAGTTGGTGTGCCGCCGCCCGCTGGGGAAAGTGCTGCTGCCAGGGCCTGGGCCAACCGAACTCCGCCGCGCGCGAGCTGCTGGCGCACGACTGGTTCCGCGTTGGAAATGTACGTCGCCGAAAGAGTTGTGGTGGTTGTGGTGCTGGTGGGAATTCCGGCATACGCAATATTCTTGGCGAAATTCCATGCCTGTATGGCCCATGCTTCTGGCGTGGTCTGTGCTTCTGCCTGCGCAGATGCAATTTCCGGGCTTAGATTGGTGGCCAGGGTTGAGGGAGTCGCATTGATGTCGCTGACCAGGTTTGCATCCCATGCGTGATGCAGGCTGGTGGTGCCGCCATCGATTTTTACATTTTCAGCATTCCCACCGGCATCCGTGCCGCGCGTAGCTGAATGCAGCGGCTGATGTATGTCGCCGATGAAGTGCACCACAAAGGAAAGAGCCTGCAGGCGCTCTGCCTTGGTCTGCGTTGTGTCCGCCAGAATATTTTCCCAGGCCGTAATCTCAGTGACCACGCAGGCTGAGCCGCAAGCCGTCACCACGTCAGAGTGCGTGGGGCTGGTAAGCGAAACTGGAATATCGATAAAGTGCCAGCCGCTGGTACCGGTGGGCGGATTTGGCGTGGTAAAGACTGAAGTGCAGGCGGCGTCCATGGCTGTGCCGTCAGTCTGGAATGCGCGTAGTTCATCCGGGCAAACGGAGATCTGCGCCAGAGTAAGAGAGCCAAGAATGGCCTGCACCGGCGCAAACTGGCCGGATGCCGTCAGCAAATTTTGTGCGATATCGGCTACGGTTTCATGCCCTTCAGCGGACCACCCGAAGAGGTTGGCACTACCCAAAACGATGACAAATAAAGCTATGAGCTTGCGGATTCCTGATTTCTTCATTGACCTTTTCTCCAAGGAATTTTTCTTCCAGCAAACGTTAGCCCTCACCTGTACGGAAGCCAGGCAAAGGCTCCTTGGTACGATAGCAGCGCGCGCAGGATGAATGGGCTACAAGGGGTAAAAGTTTAATGAATTCCAGAGCTGAGTTCCCGAATTGGAACCCGCAGGCTTTTACTGAATGACGATTCAGAAAGATAGATTAACAAAGTGAAAATGAAAGCGCCGGTCTTTTTTGCAAAGGACCGGCGCAAGAGACAATCTGAAACTCAATTGAAAAACGGTTTTTGTTTGATAGATGTTTTAGTTGTTGCGGCTGGCCGGCGGCACGATTCCGTTCATCCGCAGATATTCAACCATCTGGCCATAGTGATCGTTCGCGTGAGCAATCGGATTCGTTGCCAGTGAAAGCCGGGGACCTTTTCCCATGGCGTACGTAACAACTTCCAGAGGATTGTCGTTCGTCAAAGTTGCTGCTGCCTTATGACCTACTGCGTAAGAATCTTTCAGAAACTTCACAATGTCGGCCTTGGTCTTTAAATCATCGGGGCCGTTGGGGCCTTTGATTCCTGCGGGCATGGCCTCACCGGTGACAGCGCACCAGAAAAGATAATTGGCCGTGGCGATGTGTTTTACTTCCATGGCAAAGGTGCGGACACCCTTGTAATCGCTGCCGGGGATGTTGAGAGATTCCGGGCTGAAATTATATTTATCTTCCGGCATGGCTTCAGCGGCCTGGACAATCTGTTTTTCACTGTTTCCAACCATGCGCTCAACCATGCCTGCAAAGGTTGGAGCAGGCTGCGGTGCGGCCTGTGCTTGTGGGGCCGGCGCTGCTGGTTTCGCGCCTGATGCTGCGCCCTGGCCGTAACTGATTGCTGCAATGGAAACAGTGAACACAGCAAGCAGGCAAACGGTTCGTAAATGTTTCATAGGAATCTCCTCTTCTCAAGTGGTGAAGGCGATAAACAATATCATAGTCACTGAATTCATATTGCGGTGCGGTGATATTTCAGCGAAGCGTCGGGACACGCATGCCCGCCCAAGAAATATGCATGACCGTTCAAAAAGAAGAGGACACAAAGTCGCCTGACTCCGTGCCCTCTGTGTTCTCTGTGGTAAAAGTTTTTAAGCGTTAGTTGCCGCGGCGGCTGGCCGGAGGAATGATTCCGTTCATGCGCAGATATTCCACCATCTGGCCGTAGTGATCAAAGCCATGGGCCACGGCAAACGTGGCGCAGAAAAGCTTGTTGACCTTGCCCTGTCCGAATGGACTGGGAAGCTCGTCAAGCATATTTTCCGCTGTCAATGACTTCGCCGCTTTATGCCCCAGAGCGAAAGAATCTTTCAAGTACTTCACGATCTCAGCCTTGGTCTTGAGTGAAGACGGGCCGTTGTCGCCATCGGCCGCCACGGGAGACTTGTCGCCGGTGATCGCGCCCCAGAGCATGTAATTGATTGAGGCGACGTGCCGCACTTCTTCGGCAAAAGTTTTTACGCCTTTGTAGTCACTGCCGGCGATGTTGAGTGATGTCGGCGTGAAGTTGAATTTGTCTTCCGGCATAGCTTCAGCGGCGCCCACAAATTCGCTTTCGATGATCCCTATTTGCGTGTCAATAGAAGATGCCACGGTCGCTTTCTTCGCGGCAGGCGTGGCCGCGGGAGCGGCTGTTTGGGCAAACCCGAACGTAGCAAAGCAAGCGAGGGCTAGCAGGCAGAATGTTTTCAGATGTTTCATCACTGTTCCTCTTGTTATTTTTTTAAGGATAGGTCGATTGAGTAATGAGTAAGAAGATATCACGCGCCGCAGGCCACGTGCTTATCGATTCGATTCCTGCGGCCTATCCATCAAGCCGCCAAGCCGCAAAAACTTATTGCGCCGCCTCGCTCACAGGATCGCCGGTAGACTGCCCGGAAAATGGCCACTCTTTGCGCCGCCATGAGCGCGCCATAAACATGATCAAACCGATGAAGGCGATCACCGCGCCAAAGCGAATTTCTTTGAGCGATGGGCGGGCATAAAGAATGTAGATAAATCCCGCCGCTGCCAGCAGCGCCGGAATGGGATAAAGATACATGCGGAACGGGCGGGGAAAATCCGGGCGTCGCCAGCGCAGCAGAAGTAATCCGAAGACCTGCATGAGAAATTGCACCATGATGCGAATGACCACCAGCGCGGCGATCAGGTCCTGCAAACGCAGCATGCAGAAAAACGTGGTTACGATTCCCAGCGTGAGCAGCGAGCGGTGCGGAAATTGTCCCTTGGGATGCAGCTTGGCATAGGCGCGAAAAAAGTTTCCGTCCTGCGCCGCGGCGTAAGGAACGCGCGAGTAGCCAAGCATCAGCGAGAAGACAGAGGCAAAGGCCGTCCACATAATGAGGCACGCGCCAAACATTCCCCACCAAGTTCCAAATGTCCGCTGCAGCAGCGTGGCGGCAATGTAATAGCGCGACTCATTCGCGCCCACCTGATCCAGCTCCTGCCATGGCAGAACTCCCAACAGGCTGATGTTCATGACCAGATAAAGCGCGCCGACGATAACAATGGAGAGCAGGATCGCGCGCGGAATGTTGCGCTCAGGCTTTTTGATTTCGGCGCCCAGAAAGCAGACGTTGTAATAGCCCCAGTAATCGTATGTGGCCACCAGCATGGCCGCGCCCAGTCCCATGATGAAGCTGGCAGAAAAATTAAACGCTCCGGGAGGAAAGGTGAAAGCGCGGGCAGCGTTGAAGTGGCTGAGGCCGGCGACGATGACTAATAAGATTGCGCCGAGCACGCCTACAGAAAGATAGCGCGCCAGGTCTCCGATGACCGAGATGCGGCGATACAGCAATGCCAGGGCGAGCAGGCAGCTGGCCATCGCAACAAAGGTTCCGTTGGTGATAAACAGACGAAATTCCAGCGCGCCCAGAAAGCCAAGCCCTAGAGAAACTGTGTGGTCGGCATAAACATGGCTCAAGACGGGAAAAACATATTCCGCGTAGCGCGCAATGCCGAGACATCCGGAGGCAATGGAGAGTGGCGCGCTGAAAATCAATTGCCAGGCAAACAGAAATGACATCAACCGGCCCAGCCGCTTTGCGCCGAAACTTTCTTTCAGGTATTGGTACGACCCGCCAGCCTGCGGCATGGACGCACCCAACTCTGCCCAGACAAGCCCGTCACACATGGCGAGCAAAGCACCCAGCACCCAGCCCAGCATGGCTTGCGGACCGTGCATGGCATGAATAATCAGCGGGATCGTAATAAAAGGTCCCACGCCGATCATGTCAATAATATTG
>DASXZE010000371.1:0-12869 GCA_036502105.1 Candidatus Angelobacter sp.
GCGTTCTCTACAAAATAGCGGCGCACACCTTCGTAGCCTGGCTGATCGTAATTGATGGCTTCACCCCAGGGTGTCTGGTGTTTGCTGGTGAAATAGGGGCCGAAGAAGAGCAGATAGTTGCCTTCATTTCCTAAATGGTTATAAACCACGTCAAGTATCACGCCGAGACTGAGTTCGTGCGCGGCGTTGACGAGGCGCTTGAGCGCGCCCGGGCCGCCGTAACTGGCTTGAACCGCGTAAGGCGAAACACCGTCATAACCCCAGTTGCGCGTGCCGGGAAATGCGGCAACGGGCATGATCTCAATGACGGTGATGCCTAGAGCTTTCAGGTATGGCAACTTGGCGATGGCTGCGTCGAAGGTGCCTTCCGGTGTGAAGGTGCCGATGTGGAGTTCGTAAATTACGTAGTCACGGAGTGGGAGGCCACGCCATGAGTTGTCAGTCCAGGCAAATTTTTCTGCGTCGACAATTTCTGTGGGACCGTGCACGCCTTCGGGCAGTAGCCGCGAAACGGGATCGGGCACAGGTTTGTTTTCATCGACGATGTAGAGGTATTTGTCGCCAGAGCTGGCAAAGGCTTGCAACTCAAAATAGCCATCGCCAGCAAATTGCATGGGCCAATCGTGCGTGCTCTGGTTGTTGATCAGGCGCAGCGTGACGGTTCTTGCCGACGGTGCCCATACGCGGAAGTCGCAGCTATCGCCTGCGAGAGTGGCGCCGAGTTTGGCGGTTTTGCTAAGAGTGCGGCTGTTCACGTATGTTGAGAAGTACTTTAGAACACTGAGGATGCTTCTGGAAAATTTACCTGTATTGATTTTAGCTTCTGCCTCGCCACGGCGGCAGGAGTTGTTGCGCGAGGCTGGGATTCCGTTTGAAGTTCACGCCGCCAACATCAATGAAGAGCAGATTGCCGGGGAGACGCCGATTGAATATGCGAGCAGGCTCTCACGCGAGAAAGCGCAGGCCGTGGCTGTTGTTTATCCGCAGCGGTATGTGCTGGGCGCGGACACAATTGTGGTGGTGGGCGATGAGGTTTCAGGCAAGCCGAAAATCTTAGGCAAACCAAAAGATGCGGCTGATGCTGTGCGCATGCTGTGCCTGCTCTCTGGGGGCGGCCATGAAGTGACTACGGCTGTGAGTCTGGTGATGCCAGACGGGCGCACAAAGACGCGGACATTTATTACGGAAACCTGCACCACGCAAGTTGAATTTCGCAAATTGACTGATGATGAGATTCGGCAATACGTGGCTGGCGGGGAGCCAATGGATAAAGCTGGGGCCTATGCTATCCAGGGGGGCGCGGCGCAGTGGCTTGAACGCATGCAGGGCGAGCACTCGAATGTGGTGGGGTTGCCTCTCTCTGTGGTGACGGAGATGTTGCGCAGCAGTGGCTTTTTGCAATGAAAGCTTTTCAAGCAACTTTTCGCAATGAGCGTCTTTTGCAATAGTCATTTTTTCTAATGAACGTTTTTCTTATGAACCAGCTGTTGAACTTGTGAATCAAATTGATTGCAGCAGGCCGGCCAGCACAGCTGTGCGCTGAGCGAGTTGCTTGATCACAATGGATTCATTACTAGCGTGCGCGCCTTCACCGAGAGCGCCGAGGCCGTCGAGGGTGGGAAGGCCGAGGGCGGAGGTAAAATTTCCGTCAGAGCCGCCGCCGGTGGAAGATTCATCCAGCGCAAGGCCAAGCTCGCTGGCGATTTTTTGAGCGATGCCAAACAGACGGACCGTGCCTTCTGTCCGCTCCATGGGTGGGCGATTCATGCCGCCGCTAATTTCGATAGAGCAGTCAGGGTCGAAGGGCTTGAGGGCGGCGAATTTTTGCTCCAGCATGGCAGCGTCTGCGGCGCGGGCAATGCGAAGATCAACTTCAGCCCAGGCTTCAGCGGCGATCACGTTGCTGCGCGTGCCGCCCTGGATGATGCCAGGATTCACGGTGATGCCGCGTTCGAGATCAGTAAATTTCACAATCTCCAGAAGCTGGCGCGCCAGCTCTACGATGGCGCTGCGGCCTTTTTCAAAGTCCACGCCGGAGTGAGAGGCGCGGCCGCGTACGCGGACTGTGATATCTCCCACGCCTTTGCGCGAAGTTTTTAGATGGCCCTTGGGCCCTTGCGATGGCTCCAGCACCAGCACGGCTTCACAGGATTTGGCTGTGGCTTCTACAACGGGGCGTCCAGTGGCGCTGCCAACTTCTTCGTCGGTATCCAGCAGAATAGTGACAGGCCTGTGCTGGCTGCCTGCAGCTTTGAGGGCGCGCAAGGCAAAAATCATCATGGCGATTCCGGCTTTCATGTCATAAATGCCGGGGCCGAAGGCGCGCTGCGCGTCGATGCGGAAAGGCATGTTGGCCAGAGTGCCCATGGACCAGACAGTATCAAAGTGTCCCAGAAGCAGTGCGGGCTTGCCGGGGCCGCCGCCAAATTCAGCTTTCAGATGATTGCCAGCTTCCTGCTGCGGGAAGAAAGTGACCTTGCCGCCGAGGCGCTCAAATTCGTGCGCCAGGAATTTTCCCATCTGGTCGACAGCCGCTTTGTTGTCACTGGGTGATTCAATTTCTACCATGCGCTGGAGAAGCGTCATCATTTCGGCTTGATGTTGCTGGCAGAATGCGAGATTGGCTTGGGCGGATTGGCTGGTGCTTCTGGTTGTCATATTCGGCCTTGAATGCTCAGATTCGATCTTTAAACACTCGGGAGATCGCAAATGTAAACTACGTCGCAGGATGCAAAGCATGTACTGTTGTGAAAATATCTTAATTAATATCTTAATTTCAAGAAGTGCAAAGAAGGGCGCGAAGGAAAATCTGTGAATCTGCTCTTGACGTGCAGCACGACCCCCGAGTTCAGCCGGGATGCCCTCGATCTCTGGAATAAGTTTTGTATCGCCGAGTGGATGCCGGGGCGCGAGGTTGTTCCGTATCTCATGCTTGCGCCTGCCGCCTCCTCCGCCTGCATTGATGCAATCGTTTTCCTGCAACCTAATATGTCTGTGGACTTAATACACGGACCTGACGGGCGAATGTTGTCCACGATTACCCCATGGGAGGCGCACTGGCGGAACGCCGAAATCATACGGAATATTCGGTCCCTTCCGGAAACTTGCGCGATGCGAGACGGCCGCAAATGGAAACGAATTCCACAAATTGTCTTAACGGACAATGGGCGCCGACATGAAGCATATGACGGGCTTAACGTTGAATTCGTGAAAGATGTCACCGAGTCGATGCTCTACAGTAACTATGAGACAACCCCTGTCACTTGGAGTCAGATCGAAAAGATCATTAACCAATATCATCAGGAGGCAATGGCGGAATATGAACGTGTTGGATTCCTGGTAATCGTAGATCATGGGCTTTACCGGGTTAAACGAGCGTTCCACAAGAAGACAACAGGTGAGAGCGATTTTTATTATGGAGGCAAGGACAGGCGTCGGTTTCGTGGGTTCGTGACGGTCGGACGTGACCATGACGGAGTAGGCTATGAAGCGCAGTTACTTGAACAACTGCTCAACGATCCCAAAACAATCGAGCGCGACATGCATAATTTCTTCGAGGGGCATCCCGATTTGCTGGCGGAAGCAATGATGGGTATCCCTATTTCGCACCAGCCACATTTCCCTGCCAACAAACAAACGCCCGACTTTGCCATTTCCCCTGTTCTTCCTCGCGACAGCGGGGAATGGGTGAAGCTATTGGAGTTGAAAGGTCCAGAAGCGAAAATACTTGCGAACAGGCGGCACCTGCACCGAGGCCTTGCACCAGCCGTAATTCAGGCCATTGCCCAAGTGAATGACTATAACGAAAGTGTTCGCGATCCTCTAAATCTAAAGTCGGTAGAGAAGGCACTCGGTTATGTACCGGAGTTTTCTCAGCGGGCCGTCCTGATTGGCAGAAATCCCACTGCTCAGGATTCAGAACTCTGGACCAAGAGAAGAGCCGAGCAGCCTTCGGTAAGAATAACTACTTATGATGAACTGTTACAGGAACACCGTGACCGGCACGCTTGGCGCAGAAGGCGTTGATTAGGTTGGACAATTTTTCTGTTTGTTTTGCTTTTCGGGACCAAACCCCTAATGACAAGAAAGGTCATGAAGCGCATGTCAGAGGCTGCACGCAAAAGAAAAACGGCAGCCTGGTTTGACTGTGTGCTTTCAACGTACTGTGTTATCAGGCTGAGGCATTTCAAGTGGTTGTATTTTCAACATAAGGGCAAATCTTCTATAATTCGCGGTTCAGAATGAGCGAAACGAATCACAGCACGAACGCAGGCGTAGCGGAGCCGAGCAGCGGCGACGGTACGGCTTCCCAGGGCAAGATCGGCCCACTCGACATTAACCAGATAAAGGCCATTCTTCCGCACAGGTACCCGTTTCTTTTGATTGACCGGGTGCTGGAGATTGAGCGCAAGAAGAAAATTGTTGCCATTAAAAATGTGACGATCAATGAGCCGTTTTTTGCGGGCCATTTTCCTGAATTTCCCATTATGCCAGGCGTGCTGATTGTGGAAGCCATGGCGCAGGCCGGCGGCGCCATGCTGCTGATGGAAGTGGAAGACCGCAATGACAAGCTGATTGTTTTTACAGGCATTGAGAAGGCGCGCTTTCGGCGTCCGGTGGTGCCCGGTGACCAGCTACGGATTGAGGTTGAGATGCTGAGCTGGAAAGCCTCTTCAGCGCGCATTATGGTGCGCATGGAAGGCAAGGCCTTTGTGAATGGCAAAGTGGTCTGCGACGGCATTGTGAGCGCGCAGCTGGTCTCTATGAATCGCGGAAAAGCAGGCGCTGACTCTTCCTCTGAAACATCCCAGGCTGAAACCACGGAATGATCCATCCCACAGCAATTGTTGATCCCAGCGCGCGGGTTGATTCAACCTGCACGATTGGGCCGTACTGCGTTGTGGGTGCGGACGTGGAGCTGGGCGAGCACTGTGAGTTGATGGCGCACGTGGTGATTTACGGGCCGGCAAAGATTGGTTCGCATAACCGCTTCTTTCCATTTTGTGCGATTGGCAGCGAGCCGCAGGACCTGAGTTTTAAAGGCGAAAAAACCCGGCTGGAAATTGGCAGCCACAATGTGATTCGCGAATACGTTACCCTGAACCGCGGCACGGCCAAAGGCGGCGGCGTAACGAAGGTAGGCAGCCATACTCTGCTGATGGCTTATGCGCACGTAGGGCACGATTCAGTGATTGGCGACCATGCCATGCTGGTGAATGCAGCTACGCTGGCCGGGCATGTGACGGTAGAAGAATGGGCCGTCGTGGGAGCGCTTTGCGCTGTGCATCAATTTACGCGGATTGGAGCGCACTCATACATTGGCGGCGGCACAATTATCACCAAGGACGTTTTGCCTTTTGCGAAATGCGTCACGCCGCGCCACACACAGACTTTTGGCATGAATGCCGTGGGGCTTTCGCGCCGTGGCTTCAGCGATGAGCGCATTAAGAAAATCCATCATGCATTTCGCGTGTTGCTGAATTCCAAGCTGAACACCACGCAGGCGCTGGAAAAGTTGAAAGCGGAAAGCGACCGCGGCGAGGATGTGGACATGCTGATGAAGTTTATTGAGGATTCAGAGCGCGGCATCATTAAATAAAAGTGCGAAATAAAAGTGCGCAGCAAATAAAATCTGCCGCAGCGGAAGCTCAGGCGGCTTTGTCACCAGACGCAATTTGAGTGTGATCTTGCTGCTCTGGCTCTGGTGTTTCAGTGGCGATCGTATCTGATCCCAAGCTTTCTTCTGTTGGTTGTTCTTCTGACAACCCTTCTTCTGACGATTCGGAAACTTCTTCAGGTGCGTGCTTCAGCAGCGCATCGGCATATCCCAGATAGTGGCGGATATAGCGTTCTTCTTCGTGGCTCAGATCGTGGTCCACGTCGAGCCCTTGCTCCTCATTTTCCCCGGTCATTCCGGGAATATGATAAGGGCCGCGTCTCTTCTTAAATGGCACCAGATTCTGGCTATGTAATTGGTCTGTCATTGGGTCCATCGAGTCCGCATGTTTACTGATTGGTTATGATGCCGGTTCCGGCGGGAAGTGTGCCTATAACTTTGCATTTAAGCCACTTAATGAACACTTGATACACTTGTGCAGAGTGGCCGAACAGCAAAAAATCGGGTTGATCGCAGGCAACGGGAGCTTTCCCTTGCTGCTGCTGGATGCGGCGCTCGCGCAGGGCGCGCAGGTGGTGGTGGCCGCGATTAAAGAAGAGACTTCTCATCTGATTGAGAGCCGCGGCGCGGCGGCTGTCCACTGGATGTCACTGGGCGAACTCAGCAAGCTCATTAAAACTTTCAAACGTGAAGGCGTGACTACGGCAATCATGGCCGGACAGGTCAAGCATAAGCAGATTTTTTCTGCGATCCGTCCGGACTGGAAGCTGGCCAAGGTGCTGCTGTCTCTGGGGACACGCAATACGGATTCACTCATTGGGGCGGTGGCCAAGGTGCTGGAAGAAGAAGGCATACACCTGATCAGCTCCACTTCTTATCTTGAGCCGCTGCTGGCGAAGCCGGGCGTGCTTTCGCGCCGGAGGCCGACGGAGGCTGAACAGAAAGATGTGGAGTATGGCCGCAAGGTAGCGCGGCAGCTGGCGCAGTATGACATTGGGCAAACCGTGGTGATTGCCGAAGCTGCTTGCGTCGCCGTGGAAGCCATGGAAGGCACGGACGCGACGATTCTGCGCGCAGGAGAGATCATGCACAGCGCCGCAGAAGACGGCGACTCAATGCTCAGCCGCAAATTGACGGTAGTAAAAGTGGCGAAGCCAAATCAGGACATGCGCTTTGATGTTCCAGTAATTGGACTCAAGACGATTGAAACCATGGCGCGAGCGGGTGCATCTTGTCTGGCCATCGACGCGGGCAAATGTTTGTTTCTGGATGGAGACAAAATTATTCTCGCGGCGGATGAGGCGGGGATTGCGATTGTGGCTGAGGTGCCTGCGGCAGCGAGTTAAGTTGAGTGTTGATGCATTGAATCTTGCGTGGGGATGATCTTTCACTATGGAAGGCGTTGACCAGGAAAAGAAGTGGCGCGAGCTAAAAGAAACCTACGGACAGATGACCGAGGACGAACTATGCCGGGTAGCCAATGGCGCCTTTGATCTGACGCCAATTGCCCAAGAAGCGCTGCAGGCGGTGATCGCGGATAGAGGCTTGAAAGTTCCGCTGGTCACAGCGCCGCCACAGCCTTCTGGCGGTATGGATATAGACGATACATACGACGCGGGCCACGAGCTGGTCTTGTTGCGCCAGGTTGGGAGTGAGGCGGAAGCACGAGAGTTAAAAGAAATTCTAGCCGCCAATTTTATTGCGTCCTGTCTGGGGCCGGAGAATGTGGTTGACCTTGAAGATTTCAAGGAGAGCTTTCACGGCGGAGTTGAGCTGAAAGTCTTTTCCAGGGACAGCAGGCGCGCCCAGAGCGTGCTGGATCTCTACGCGCCGGATGAACAAACCGTGGCAGATCAGGAAGAAGAGAACAAGAAGTACGCAATTGTCTGCCCAAAATGCAGGTCTGAAGAGATTGTGTTTGAGGGAGAAGATCCAGCCACTACAGAGAATAAATTTAGCTGGACCTGCGACGACTGCGGACACCAATGGAAAGATGATGGCATCGCGCGCTCTGTTTAATTTGTGTTGTCGCTTGATGTGTCAGCTAAAAGTCGAAGCCTTCTTCACTGCCGTCATTTTCTCTTGAGCTGTCTTTCTTTAAGCCGCTTTTTTTCGAGTCATTTTTTAAACCCAGCAGTTCTTCAATACATTTGTTGAGTCGCCGCATGCGCGACTCTGGCGTGCGGTAATAAAAAACTGCCATCAGGTGGGCGCGGCGGTGCGAGGCAGAGATTTTGTCCCATTTTTCGCGGGCGCGTGGATTCTGGCGGAGTGCCAGCTCGATCATGGGAGGCAGATCTTTTTCGGCTTCCATGGTTTCCATTAAGCGTTCGGCGATTTGCTGGGCGCGGCGGGTGCGTGCATCCGGGCCTTTAGGGTCGGCAACCCATTTGGCGATCCAATGCCGGGCGGATGGAGTCAGTGATTCATAAAACTTCAGCAACCGCTTAGGCTGGCCGAGTTCGCGAAGTAATTCTTTGGATGGAGTTGTTTCTTCTCTGGGCGCGGTATCTGGTTGCAAAAGAAATTTAGCGCTTAAGCCGGGTGCGGTCTTGCCGCCTTTCTGCATTTTTTTATTGACCAGAAGAAAGTGCTCGCCTTTGCCGGTGGGAAAGAGGGCGCTGCCAAATTCAAATCCGTTGATGTCGCCTTTGACGCGAAGCTGTCCGCGCTTGCCCCAGAGTTTGGCCACGTCAAAGGGGATACGGATAATCACCCAGCCGAGATTGCCTTGCATGCGCTCCAGCACGGCTTGAAATTTTTTTACAGCAGGCCTGGCTGCGGGCATGAGCGATAGTCTAACAAGACAGGCGCACTAGGGCCACATTTCGGGCAGGGCAAAAATCTTGGAGCACGCTAAAGTGCTTAAGCATCTTTTTTCTTGTTGCCGAGGATGCTCGTGTTTTTCTCCCGCCTGGGAGACTGCGCGATTTTTACTTTATCGGTTTTGGCTTCTTTGCTCAGCACGCGACCCTGAAATTCATGCACTACGCCGGGATTGAGCTTTCCGCCAACAGTGTTGGGAACCTGGGGAATGTTGCGTCCGCCGGTGGCGTTGCGCTGGTCTGTGTTGATGGGCATCTTGAGAATCTTGCTCTCGCCATGCGGGTTCGGACTGCTTTCAGACATGTGCTTACCGGACTGCTCTGGTGCGGATTTTTCGTTTGCTTCTTTCTTGGTTGCCATACGCCCCTCTTCTGAGTGAGATGGCAAAAGGCGCTTCCGGGTGGCGTGCAAATCCAGAGTTGCCGCCACCCAGAGGCTGGAAGCCTACATTAGCTTTGTCTCACCAGACACGGCAGGCGTTCGCATGCACCATGGGCTTGCCCTTGGCGCAGTTAAAAGCTTTGGCAAATTCAGGCATATTGCCCAGCGTATTGTTCACGCGATATTTGGGCAGCGAATGCGGGTTGGTGAGGACAATGGTGCGCATGATCTCAGGACGCAGCTCTTCACACCAGTTATTGGAGAAGGAGAGGAAGAAGCGCTGGAGTTCGGTCAGGCCGTCATCGCCCTTGGTTTCCAGGGTTTTTCCCTGCTGCTGCAGGGCATTCTCCAGGCCAATCAGGGCCAGATAAATGCCGCCGTTGTCAGCCGTGTCTTCACCCTGGGTCATCAGGCCGTTTTGCTTTACGCCGGCTTCGGGGATTTCCTGCGTGTATTCGTCTGAGATGCACTTGCCGCGCTCGTCATAGTTTTTGGCGTCCTCGGCGGTCCACCAGTCATGCAGGTTTCCCTGCGCGTCAAACTTGCGGCCTTGATCGTCAAAGCCATGGGTGATTTCATGGCCAATCACGGATCCTTCGGCACCAAAATTCGTGGCGTCATCAGCGCCCGCGGAGAAGAAGGGCGGCTGCAAAATTCCGGCAGGAAAATTGATGGTGTTGAATTGCGGATCGTAATAAGCGTTGATGGTGGGCGGCGTCATGGTCCAGTCATAGCGATCAATGGGCTTGCCGATTTTCTGCACCCAGCGATTGAACTCAAAGGCCGTGGTGTGGTGGACATTTTCAAGATAAGCGTCGGGATTGATCTCGACGGAGGAGTAGTCGCGCCATTTATCGGGATAGCCAATTTTATCGAGGATGGCATGCAGCTTGGTGATGCCTTGCTTCCTGGTTTCTGGGGTCATCCAGGTAAGTGTGCCGATGTCCTGGTCCAGCGCAGCTTCAATGGCCTTTACGATGCGCAGAACACTTGCTTTGCTCTCTGGCGGAAAGGCGCGGGCCACATAGGCCTGGCCCAGGGCTTCACCCAGCGCGCTATCAGTAGAGTTGACGCAGCGACGCCAGCGCGGAGGCTGCTGAGGCGTGCCGGAGAGTGTGTGGCCGAAGAAGTTGAAAGTTTCCGTGGTGAAAGCCTTGCTCAGGTAAGCAGAGGATGCATGCGCCAGCTGCCATTTGAGATAGGCCTTCCAATGCGCCAGAGGGTGCTGCTGGATGGCCTGCTCCAGGCTGCGGAAGAAATCTGGCGAGGTAACAAGGAAAGTGGGCTGCGCGGGAGCGTGGATCAAGGTTAAGTAGCGCTGCCAGTCAAATGAGGGTGCAAGCTTCTGGATTTCAGCCAGCGTCATTTTGTTGTTGATGTTCTTGGGATCGCGGCGCTTTACGGCGTCCATGGCGGCTTTGGCCAGATCGGTTTCAATCTGCAGGACGACGGCTGCGTCGGCTGCGGCTTGCGTTGCGGACTCGCCTGTCAACTTCAGTATGTTGGTGACGTGCGCCAGATATTGTTTGCGGAGCTCGACCGACTTGGCGTCATCACTGAGGTAAAAATCGCGGCCGGGGAGAGCGAATCCACCCTGGTCAAACTGGCCGACGGTCTTCTGCGCGTCGTCATAATCCTGCAGGGCAGAGAAGCCGAACATAGGCGCGAAGGTTGCGTTGTCTTCTACATCCCAGGTCTGGCCGATGGTGGAATGCAGGTGGGCAATTTCATCTGCGAATTGAGACTTCTGCTTCAGGTCGTCAATGCGCTTGAGCTCGGGCTGGAACGCTTTCATGGAGACAGATTCAATCGTGGCCTCATCCATGCAGCTGGACCAGTAGTCGCCAATCTTTTGCTCCACGGGCGTGCGGCCCTGCTTTTTGGCCGCAGCGGCTTCCAGCGCCTGGCGCAGCACGGTTTGATTCCACTGGAGCAAAGGGCCCGCAGTGCCCCAGCCTGCCTGGTCGGCGGGGATAGGGTTGGCGGCGAAAAACTTGCTGCAGGAATACTGGTAGAAGTCTGTGCAGGGATCGACCTGAGGATTGACCTGGTCGGCGCTCAGATGCTGGAGTTTGGGTAAATCTTTAGATTCATTCGCCTCGTTGGCCGGATTTTTCTGCTGCGAGACGGCGAATGGAGACAGGCACAAGAGAGCTGCGGGAATCAAACAACGGAGAAGCAAACGACGCATTCAAATCCTCCTGGAATAACAACGCGGACGGTTCCTATCGAATGTCTGTAGAATCAGACGTACAGACCCGGAAATAGTGGGCAAACAATTTATGCCCAGCCCGAAATTCAGGGCCGTTTATTTGGCGGTCAGCTTTGCTTTGGCCCGCTCTTCACGCTGCTGGCGCGTCCAGCCTTCTTTGGTGATCTGGCGGCTGCGGCCTAAAGCGAGGGCGTCCGCGGGGACCGGTTCGGTGATGGTGGATCCAGCGGCCACGTAAGCGCCTTTGCCGATGCGTACGGGGGCCACCAGCGTGGAATCACTGCCGATGAAAGCACCTTCTTCAATAATGGTTATGTGCTTGTTTACGCCATCGTAATTGCAAGTGATGGTGCCCGCGCCAATGTTTACGCCGGGACCAATTTCCGAGTCACCCAGATAGGTGAGGTGGTTGGCTTTGGAGCCGCGACCTAGCTTGGTCTTTTTTGTTTCGACGAAATTGCCGACGTGCGCGGATTCGCCGATTTCGCTGCCGGGACGAACGTGCGAATACGGGCCGAGCTGTGCGCCTGCGGCGATGCTGGATTGGTCGATGATGCATCCGGGGCGGACGAGGACGTTGTCAGCAATTTGCGAATCGCTGATGACGCTGAAGGAGCGTATGCGGCAGTCCGAGCCGATGCGAGTTTTTCCCAGAAGCTGGACGAAGGGCTCAAGAATTGTGTCTGGGCCGACTTCAACTTCAGGATCGATGGTGCAGGTTTCAGGCCGGTAAATGCTTACACCTTCCGCCATGAGTGCGGCGCATTTTCTGGCACGCATGGTGGCGTCGAGCGAGGCTAGTTCGGCCAGTGTATTTGCGCCGAGAACTTCTGCGGCGTCATCGGCCTTGATGGCTACGACGGTGGCTTTATTTTTTACCAGCAGCGCGGCCATGTCAGTTAGATATAGCTCGCCATGGGCGTTGGCGGTAGTGATGCGATCAATATTGGCGAAGAGAGGTTTGGCGGCAAAGGCGTAAATGCCGGAGTTGATCTCGCGCTCTTTCTGCTGTGACTTGCTGAGAGCTTTCTGCTCCACGATGGCTTTTACGCGGTCACTGCCGGCGCCATCAATCTTTGAACCCATGCGAATGGTGCGGCCATAGCCAAAAGGATCTGGCGGGACGGCGGTGAGAATTGTCATGGCGGCTTTTTTGGCGAGATGGAAATCGCGCACACGGGCGATGGTTTCAGGGCGGATCAACGGCACGTCACCGGAGAGCACTAGAAGATTCTCGTATCCGGCGACCTGCTCGCGGGCGCACATCACGGCGTGTCCGGTGCCGCGCTGCTCGGATTGCAGAACGGATTTCACGCCCATGGGAGCAATCGCCGTGCGCACGTTCTCTGCCTGATGACCAATGATGACGTAAATATCTTCCGCCGGAACGATTTTCTGCGCAGCCTTGATTACGTGGGCCAGCAAGGGCTGTCCGGCAATTTCATGCAGGACTTTGGCGCGTTTGGATTTAAGGCGGGTGCCTTTGCCGGCGGCCATGATCACGATGGCGAAGGCGTTCTTAGTAAAGTCATTCTTATGAGTTGCGATGGGAGCGGAGGTGGGAGCTTTCTGGTTGTTCGGCATAACCGATCATCTTAAAGCTTGCGGAGCTAAATCGGCAGTGCGGTTCATGGAACCTGCCAGCCGCATTACCTCCTGGCAGAGACGGTCTGTGGCGTGGCGGGCAAAATGGCTTTCATTGATGAAATTGCCGGCAATACATTTCACGCCCATTTGTTCAATCGTAGCTATGTCGGCCTCAACCTGATTGGCATGTTCTTCGGCATAGCGCTCACGCATGCTGGCGGAAACCGGAGCCGAGTTTACCAGGGC
>DASXZE010000372.1:0-3750 GCA_036502105.1 Candidatus Angelobacter sp.
CCTTTTTCTTTCAGTAGAGGAATGGTTTCGGCCATCTTTACGCGCAAGAGCGGCTCGCGGAAAAGCGATCCGGCAGAGGCGCGGACGGCTTTGGGATTGAAATGGCTGACCGTCTTGTCGCCCAGCAGCACGGCGCGCGCGCCAAAAGCTTCGGCGGAGCGGATAACGGTGCCAAGATTTCCGGGGTCTTGAATGCCGGCGATCCCAAGAAATAGCGGCGACTGGTCTGCCTGCTCCACCAGATCTTCAAACTTTGTGGACTTCAATTTAACCAGCGCAGCCACGCCTTGTGGTGATTCGGTGTTTACGGCGCTCGAGAAGACTTCATCGGGCAGTAAGAGGATTTCTACCTGGCTGGCGATCTGGGGCAACAGCTTGGCAGCGTGTGCGCTGCCGGCGTCGCTGAAAAAGACAGACTGAAAACGCAGCCCGCTGCGGATGGCCTCTTCAATGATCCTGACGCCTTCAATGGCAATATAACCGTCTGCGGTGGGCTCATGCTGGCTGAAGGCCTTGCGGAGGTCTTTGATGAGTCCATTTTGGCGGCTAGTGACGCGGCGCAAGCGGGAATCTGGCTGGTTCTGAACATTCATTAGATAGCCATCATACTCAATGCGGCGAATTGGCGGGGAAGCCATAGCCCCTAGGTTTTCTGCGCCAGCTGGTTTATTCTTAATCGTTTGTGACAGGCTGGCGGCGATTTGAGCATGGATCGCGACGCCGCTCATTGGCACAAGAATTACTAGTTGGGGAGTCTGGCTTTGGCTGCGGAAATTCTTAAGATCAATCCTGATACGCCGGACATGCGTCTGGTTTCTTATGTTGCTGACCGGATCAAAGCCGGGCAGGTGGTGGGCATGCCCACTGACACTTTTTACGGCCTGGCTGCCGATCCGCTGAACCTGCGCGCGGTTGACCTGATTTATGACGTGAAGACGCGCAGCCGGCACAAGCCGCTTTCACTGCTGATTGAAAGCGTGGAGCACGCGGAATATCTGGCGCGTCCGCTGCCGGATGTGTTTTATGAGATCACGCGCAAGTATTGGCCGGGGCCGCTGACGATTATTGTGAAGGCGTCTTCTCGACTGCCGTTGAAGGTCACGGCAAATACAGGAAACGTGGCGCTGCGTCTGCCGGCTTCAAACGTGGCGGTAGAGATTATTCGCGCGGCCGGTGTGCCGCTTACGGCGACATCCGCCAACATCAGCGGAGCCAGCGAATGCACCACGGCAGAAGGCGTGCGCGAGCAACTGGGTGACCGCATCAGCCTGATTGTGGATGGCGGAGCCAGCCCGCGCGAAGTGGCATCGACCATCATCAATATGAGCGAGCCTGGGCACATCAGCATTTTGCGCCAGGGCGCGATTCCGGAAAGCGATCTGGCTGAATTCCTGCGTTTTGGCTGAGTTCATAACTCCATGGCACTCACGCGTTGGAACAAATGGCTGTTGTGGACTCTGGCGCTGGGACCTGCCTGTTATGCGGCAACCGTGTATGTGCGCATACTGAACCAGGCAGGGCACGATGAGGCGCGGGCCGCCGATGCAATCGTGGTCTTTGGCGCGGCTGAGTATGACGGCCGCCCTTCTCCGGTTTACAAAGCGCGGCTGGACCATGCGGCGCAGCTCTATCATCGCGGACTTGCGCCGATTGTAATCACCACGGGCGGCGCTGGCGGCGATCTCCACTTCAATGAAGGCGAAGTAGGCCGCGAATACCTGAAGACCCTCGGCATCCCCGATAGCCAGTTGATTGCCGAGACACAAAGCCCGGACACGGCTGAGTCAGCGCGCCGGGTGAGCACCATTATGTATGTGAACGGCATGCACTCCTGCCTTGCCGTGAGCGACGGCTATCATATCTTTCGCATCAAGAAGATGCTGGGCCGCGAAGGCATTACGGTGTATGGAGCGCCGCGGCCGAATTCGCGTCCGCAGAGTTTATGGAAGCGGGAAGAATCCATCTGGCATGAGATTGGCAGCTACACGCTGTGGGTCATGCATCTGAGCTAGATCTAAGCTCACCACTGATTCCCACTGATCAAAAAAACCTCACCACGGATTGCACGGATAAAACTGATTTACACGGACCGGGAAATTAACCACAAAGGTCACGAAGGAACACAAAGGAAAACGCCACAGCATAAGAAATCAATTTGAGCGATAACTGAAATCGCAATGCAAATTATTTTCTAAATAGTGGTTTGATGATGATTTTATTTGGTTTTTCCTTTGTGATCCTTTGTGATCCTTCGTGACCTTTGTGGTTATGTTTTGATTCGGTTTTTGTCCGGGGTGAGCTTTTGTTTTACTGCAGGTTGAAATTCAGGCTGGTCGTCAGGCCGGTATTCACCGTGGTGCCGGCAGTTGTGCTGGTGTGATTTGTGGCTGAGACAGTTACTGCATATGCGCCAACGGCGATCCAGTTGGAAGAGTAAGCGCCATTACTGCTGGTGGTAAGCGTTTTGATCTGGTGAGGCTCGCCGCCATTTAAAGTTACTGTCGCGCCGGCTATCGGAATTCCAGCGCTATCGAAGACAAAGCCGGTGACAATCCCCGCGGTGGACATCCAGATTTTGCTGGGGCTTGGTTCGGCTGTAGTGTTCAGCGTTGATGTAGCAGTGCGGGCATTGCTCAACCAGCCTGTGCGGGTGGCGGTGATGGCCACGGAGTTTCTGGCCGACGCAGGAATGGAATAGTTGCCGTTGCTGTCTGTGATTGCTGTGCCGCTTTTTGAGGCCATGGCTACGCCGGGCATTGGCGAGCAATTCTCAGCATTCCTGACCACGCCAGAAATTGAACCTGCTGCAGTTGAGACACCAGGATTGTGATAGGGGACGGTGAATTGATTGTGATCGTCGGTGAGAAAGTTATCCAGAAAAGGCGAGTAGGTGGTTACGCTCACGCGATTCAACGACGGCGAGATTTTTAAAATACGCAGATAGCCATCACCGCCGTTGGCGTAAGACTGATAGTCAGAGAGGATTTCATTCACCAGATTTCCGTGGACGCCAATGTCCATGCGGCGGCCAGTGCCGTCGCCTTGGACCACGTGTCCGCTCAGCACCAGATGGATATTGGGATAGTTCTGCAGCAGCTTCCACCACATGTCTTCGCCGTTATTGTCCTGCCCAACGCCAAAGCTCTCCGCGTTGTTGAGATCGCAGTGGTCGATGCGCGTGTTATCGGAAAAGGTAAACATGTGCGTGACCACGATGACTTCTTTATCCTGATTGGCGCTCAGGATTCCGGCAGCCCAGTTCAGGGCCGTGTCTCGCGGAGCAAACTCCAGCACCAGGATGAGATAGCTTTTTCCGTTGATGGTCACAACGTTGTAAAAGTTTTCATTGCTTCCGGCGGGATAGCTGCCTTTATACCAGCTGGCGTTGGCATAGCGCGCAGGACCAAAGAAGGTATTGAAGTTTTGCGTGGAGGCAGTGCGTCCGGCGGGATTGTTTTTGTCATAGTCATGATTGCCGATGGCCATCACATAGGGAACCTTGCCGTCGAGCAGACGCACGGCAGCGTCAGCGTTTTGCCATTGCTGGAGTTCGCCGCCGCCATCGACGATATCTCCTAGTCCCAATACCAGTTTGATGTTCTGGTCCTGCACGTGATTGGCGATCCACTGAGTTTGCGCGGCAAATATTTGTGGATAGGTGCTGGAATAAAACTGCGTGTCCGGCAGGGCGACGATGGTGAATTCATCCGCAGGCGTTGGCGATGCGGTGGTCTGCGCAATCAGGAGGCG
>DASXZE010000373.1:0-31165 GCA_036502105.1 Candidatus Angelobacter sp.
TGAATGGTCCTGCAACCTAATTCGCTGGGCCAGCTTCCCCTTTTTTCGGAAACAAAACTGAGGCCAGTACTGACACGGTCAGCATCCCTGCTACCACGATCAAAGCCATCCAGGTAGGAATGTCATATTTATCAGGCAGCAGCATTCTTGCGCCAATGAACATCAAGACAATCGACAAGCCATAATTCAAATAATGAAACAACTTCATGAGGCCTGCCAGCGCAAAGTACAGAGAACGCAGGCCGAGAATGGCAAACACATTGGACGTATAAACGATGAACGGATCCCGTGTGATGGCCAGGATAGCGGGAATAGAATCCGTGGCGAAGATGATATCCGTGGTTTCAATCACCAGAAGAACAAGGAATAACGGCGTGACAAAAAACTTTCCGGCGGTGCGCACAAAAAAGCGCGTGCCTTCATAGGACTCGCTGATGGGTAATACCCGGCGGAAAAATTTCAACACAATGTTTTTTGACGGGTCCTTCCGCTTGGAAGCTCCGCGCATCAATTGGAAACCGGTCCAGATCAGGAATGCGCCGAAGACGTAGATGATCCAGTGAAAGCGCTCGATCAGTTCCACGCCGGCCCATATAAAAATGCCGCGCATGAACAACGCGCCGATGATCCCCCAAAACAGCACGGTCTTCTCTTCTTCAGGCGGAACTTTAAAGTAGGCAAATAACAGAATGAAAACAAAAAGATTATCTACGCTTAAAGCTTCTTCCAGCAGATAGCCAGTGGTGAACTCCAGGGCCTTGGCCGTGCCGAGCCAATGATGGATAAAAATGGCAAAGCCCACGGCCAGCGCCACCCAGAAGGCGCTCATGAGCAGGGCCTGCTTAAACGGGACCACCTGATGCCTGCGGCTCAAGACCTTGAGGTCAAGAAACAACAGCAGAAGAATTGCCGCGTTAAAGATGATCCAAAAACTTATGTGCATGGCGACAAGGTTAGTCAGAGCGCGCGTGGGAAGAGCACAACTAGAGTGAGATCGCGGCGAGTTCCCATGGCAGACCGATTATAACGAGGTAAGCCGGAACCAAAACCGTAATTGATATTCTCAGGAAAGCTATTTCGCTGGTTGTGCCTGTGCTGGCGGAATACTGTGCATGCCATTCAGCAATCGGATGGTCTCCAGAATGGCGTCGCCGGAGATCTTCAGGCTGTCAACACTCAGCTTGTCCACGGTGTCCTGCGTGGTGTGGTGGAAGCTGTTGTTGTAGCCGTAATCAAGGTCAATGATATCGGCTACCGGCATGCCTGCGCGCGCAAATGGAATGTGGTCATCTTCCACGGTGTTTTTGGCGGCAAAGAAATGTGACTGATATCCCAGCCGGGTTGCAGCCTGGAGAACCACCTCTTCCAGCCAGGGCGTGGAGTTTTCGTCGCGATAAATATCCAGATCGGCGTCGCCAATCATGTCTGCCAGAAGAAAGGCTTTTACTTTTTTGCTGGTGCCATCATCCTGCCATTTTTGCGCCAGATGGCGGCTACCCCAAAGCGCGTCATTGGTGTGCCACTGGCGGGTCATTGACTCTTCACCATCCAGAAAAACCAGCCAGACGCTGTAGCCTTCCAGCTTTTTGCCGCGAAGCTGGTCACCGATAGCCAGCAATAATGCAGATGTTGCCGCGCCATCATTCGCGCCGACAAACGGCGTATTCCGCAGCCAGTAATTCGTTTCATAATGTGAAGCTACAACGATCACGCCATCTTTTGCCCCAGGAAATTTAACGATAATGTTCCGCATGGGGACAGCGCCAATCGAGGTCTGGGCGGTGAAAACGTCTTCCTCCACCTGGTCGGATTTCAGCTTGCCTTTGAGATAGGCATAAACTTTTTCCATGCCCTTGCTGCCGTCCCAGCGGGGACCGAAGGCAACAATCTCTTTGGTGTATTGCATGGTGCGCGGCGCGTCAATATGCAGTGCGGGGCCAAAGGGCTCAATCTGCGGGATTGCGGGCGCGGCGGCCTGAACTGGCTGTGCGGAAGAAGTGTCGCTGGGTGCAGAGGCTGCGGAAGCGGCCTTATCTGTTGAACATCCCAGGGCGGCAACAGAAAGGACCAGAAGAAGTGGGACAGCACTGCGTCGCAGACACAAGATCACACCGGCGCTCCTTGCGCGAGGAATTTAGAAACTATCAGGTCCTTTGGATGCAAAGCGAAGGCCCTGCTCAAGGCAAAGCCTTCCCTCAAAAAAGCACGCTACCAGTTTACTTGATTCGGCTTTACTTTAGTCTTCTTCCCCGCGTTTTTCGCGGCGCTTGCGGCGTTGAGTTGGATGGACCAGCCACACGATGCCGATACTTAAGACGTAAAGAACCAGCATAGGCGAGGCGTAAACGCACATGCTCATAATGTCCGGAATAGGAGATAGGACTCCGGCAAGGATAAACATCACCAGGGTCGCGCCTCGAATATGGCCGATCAGGAATTTTGGGCTGATCACGCCCATGGCGCCGGCGAACCCCAGCACGATCGGCATTTCAAAGACAAGAGCCAGGCCGAGAATCAGCGTAAGGAAAAGATCAGAATAGGAGGTGATGGAGATCATGGGCTTCATGTCACCACCATTGTGAATCAAAAAATTCATGGCCTGCGGGAAAACAACTCTGTATCCAAAATAGCCGCCTGTCACAAAAAGAATGACAGAGAGAAACAGGAATGGCAGCAAAAAACGTTTTTCATTGCGGTAGAGCGCGGGAGAGATAAAGCTCCATATCTGATAAAGCAACCAGGGGCAGGCAATGAATATGCCAATGATTAAACCCATTTTGATCTGGATATTAAAAGTGTCGGTGGGGTTTAAATAGATCAAAGTCGGGTCGAAATGGTTCGCCCTGAGTGCTGCCTGAACGGGCGCTTCCATTTTGCCGATAACGAAATTCACCTTCCACCAGCCCAGGGCAACGCCAACCGCCACGCCTACCGCTGACTGGAATACACGCTTGCGCAGCTCTTCCAGGTGCTCCATTAAACTCATGGAGCCAATGCGGCTAAGTTCTTTTTTAATGGTCGGATCTTGTTCGGTCAGCAGTTCAGGCATCGAAATCTCTTGGAACAGTGTTCTTCATGCGGTCAGTCAGGCGGTCCAAAGCACCTTGAATGGAGAGGTCTTCATCCCCTTTAACCTTGGCAATCTCCGTTTCAATGTGTTTCCTGGGATCTACTGATTCAAGATCAAGCTTGCGGATTTCTTCATGAAACTGGCCCTGGAACTGGTTGCTGGCTCTCTTGAACTCAGCCATGAATTTGCCTATGGTACGGGCAAGTTCCGGCAGTTTCCGCGGCCCAAAGAGGAGAAGCGCCAGAAGGGCTATAAAAAACATTTCTGAGAAGCTGAGACTCATACTGTTCTGGTGCAATCATACCGCAGGTTTTATTAAAAAAGACCCGTTATTTGATTAACTTTTCCAATGACTAAAGTTTTTGAGGCGAGTCTATATCCGTGTAAGGGAGAAAAAGCATCTCACCTTAGTACACGCAAACTGATTACTGGATGAGCCAGGCAAATGGTTACGGAAGGTCAACATCGAGATGAATTGCACGTAAAGTCTTGATGCATGGAGTGTTATACTAGGATTAGTTTTCCGGAATCAGAGCGTTAGAAGCTCAAGCAGCCGAGGATATTCATGTCTCGTGGAACAACTTCTCGTGGAACCAGTCGTTCACTTTTTTTCGTCTTACTCGTTATCATCACCTGCGGATTTTTAGGGTCAGTTGCCTTTAGCCAGAGAGGCACTCCTACTTACGCAACAGGCGCGTCGGACGCTGACGTCCGCGACAGCCTGCACCAGTTTTCTGAAGTTTACAATCTGGTGGAGCAGAACTATGCCGAGCCGGTAAATCCTGATAAAGCGATTTACAACGGCGCCATCCCCGGCATGCTGCATGTGCTGGACCCACACTCTAATTTCTTTGATCCAAAATCGTATTCCCTGCTGCGTGAAGAACAGAGCGGCAAGTACTATGGCGTGGGCATGCAGATTGCCCCGCGCAATAACAAGATCATTATCGTTGCGCCGTTTGCTGGCACTCCGGCATACAAAGCTGGGCTCCGCCCGGGCGACGTGATTCTGGCCGTGGACGCAAAAGCCACTGACAATCTCAGCGTGAGCGATGTGGCTGATTTGCTCAAAGGCCCCAAAGGCACCAACGTACATATTTCAATCCTGCGCGAGAGCAATGACAAGCCGCTGGAATTCAACCTGATCCGCGATGAAATTCCGCGCAACAGTGTTGACCTGAAATTTATGATCCGGCCGGGCATTGGCTACATGCACGTGACCGCGTTCAACGAGACCACCGAACAGGAAGTGGAAGACGCGCTGCAAGGCTTTGGCGATTTAAAAGGCCTGATCCTTGATCTGCGCGGCAATCCGGGTGGATTGCTCAATGAAGGCGTGGGCGTGGCGGATAAGTTCCTGAAGAAGGGACAGGTCATCGTCTCACACCATGGCCGCAGTTCACCGGAGCGGACTTACAAGGCGTCCCATGGCAATGGCGGTAAAGATTATCCACTGGTTGTGCTGGTAAATCGCGGCACGGCCTCGGCGGCGGAGATTGTTTCCGGCGCGATTCAGGACCATGATCGCGGATTGATTGTGGGCGAAGTCACGTTTGGCAAAGGTCTGGTTCAGACCGTCTATCCTCTGGATGAAGATACGGGACTGGCGCTGACCACGGCCAAGTACTATACGCCCAGCGGCCGCCTGATCCAGCGCGACTATAACGGCGTCTCACTCTACGATTACTACTACGCGCGTGAGCAGGAAGATAATCCCAGCAACAACGCGAACACCAACACAACTACGCCGGCCAGGGAAGTAAAGCTGACTGATAGCGGACGCACCATGTTCGGCGGCGGCGGCATCACTCCAGACGTTAAGGTGAAGCCCTTCAAGACCACCAAATTTGAGGATTCCCTGCTGGTGAAATATGCGTTCTTCAATTTCGCCAAGCACTACCTGAGCAACCGCCACGTGGACAAGAACTTTCAAGTCAATGACGCGGTAATGCAGGACTTCCGCAAATTCCTGGAGTCGCAGAATATTCCGTTCACTGAGGCCGACCTGAATGAAGGCATTGACTTCATCAAGTCAAGCATCAAGACGGAGCTGTTCATTGCTGAATTCGGGCAGGAAGAAGGCTTGCGCGTCCGCGCGGAGAACGATCCGCAGGTAATTACCGCGCTTGGCGAACTGCCCAAGGCCAAGGAACTGGCGGAAAACGCCAGAAAGATTGTGGCCCAGCGCGCAGCAGCCCAGCAGCAGTCTTCTAACGCACGTTAAATCAACATCGTTCCACAACAGCTCGCCGCAAATGGCGGGCTTCTTTTTTGCAATGCACTTCCGGAGATTTACCTTCCCGTTTTGAACGGCATTTATTAATTCCTTGCCATATTTCAGCGCGAGCCATCGAGCTGCGTAAAATCCGGAACAGTGTTCAGCCTTTCCGATCCAGGGACACCCGGTCAATCCGCGGAGGTCAATGTCGAGCCAAAAGCTAAGAGCCAGTAGCTAAGAGCTAACGGCTAAAGGCCAATAGCGAATAGCCATCACTTCCTCTTCGCAAAGCATCGTTCTTATGAGAGAATCCCTTTTCTAAAAATGCCAACCAATTTGAAGACGCTCATTACACGGGAACAGATTGCTGAAGGCGTAGCCCGCATTGGCCAGGAGATTACACGCGACTTTGCCGGAGAGACGGTGGTGCTGGTAGGCGTGCTCAAGGGCGCGTGCCTGTTTCTGAGCGACCTGGCGCGGCAGATTGAACTGGACGCCACCTTTGATTTCATCGCCGTACGCAGCTATGGCACAAAGAAAGAGAGCGCCGGCGAGGTCCAGCTCATCAAAGACGTAACCACGCCTCTGGAAGATAAAAACGTAATTCTGGTGGAAGACATTCTGGACACGGGCTTCACCTACACGTTCCTGCGCAAGCTTTTGCTGGCGCGCAAGCCGCGCATGCTGAAGTTTGCCGCGCTGCTGGATAAGCCTTCCCGCCGCCAGATGCCCGTTGAGGCGGACTACGTGGGCTTCAAGATTCCTGACGAATTCGTAGTGGGCTATGGGCTGGATTACGCCGAGCGCTTTCGCAATCTGCCGGACATTTGCGTCTTTTCTGAAGACGCAGGAAAGTAGTGGTAGAATTCATACTGGATGTCACAGGTACTGTCAGATCCTCAAGTATCCTCCCGTAACTGGCAAGCAGTTGCCGGCTTCATTGACCATACCATTCTCAAATCAGAGGCCACAGCAGAGCAGATTGTGCGCTTGTGTGAAGAAGCCGCGTGCTTTAACTTTGCTGCTGTCTGTGTGAATCCCTGGTGGATTGGGCTGGCTGTCTCCGTGCTGCACGGGACGCCGGTAAAGATTGCCACCACCATCGGCTTCCCTCTGGGTGCAAATCACACCACGGTAAAACGCTTTGAGGCAGACGAAGCTCTGCGCCTGGGCGCGCAAGAGCTGGATATGGTAATGAATATTGGCGCATTGAAATCTGGTGATCGGCAGGGCGTGCTGAATGACATGATTGCCGTGGCGGAAGTAGCGCACGGCAGCGGTGCAATCGTTAAAGTAATTCTTGAGACTCCTCTGCTCACGCTGGAAGAAAAAATCCTGAGCTGCCAGCTCAGCCTGGCCGCAAAAGCTGACTTTGTAAAAACCGCCACTGGCTTCTTTGGCTCCGCAACGCCGGAAGACGTTTCCCTGATGCGCGGCGTTGTGGGCGACCACGCCGGCGTAAAAGCTTCTGGCGGTATTCGCACGGCAGCCAATGCCAATGCCATGATCGCAGCCGGCGCGAATCGTATTGGAGCGAGTTCCAGCGTGGCGATCGTCCATGAGCTTGGTGCGCCAGAGTTTAAATCGCGCGTGAAGAGCTAACCCAGAACAGAAGTAGGAGAAGCCACCTCCTTCCGGGCGTATCCCCCACGTAACGGATTACATATCTTTTTCTTTAACCTTTTACTCCGTTTCTTCGTCACAATAGATGCACTACATTTTCTTAAAGGAGACTCACCAGAACGATGCGCAAGTCTGTTTATATTTTTGCTTTTCTTCTTCTTTCTATTGGCAGTTGGGCCCAGAACTCACACGACATGAGCCGCGAGGGTTCGTCCGGTGACGTGTTCCTTGGTTATTCGCTGTTAAACGGAGATTCGCTGCATAGCGCCAGCGGGTTTGAAGCCTCGCTCACCGGCAATCTGCGTGACTGGTTCGGACTCACGGCTGATCTTGGCGGCAATTACAAATCTCTCAATGGAGCGGGAGGGCGCGAATATAACGTGCTTTTTGGGCCGCAGGTTTCTCACCGCGTGAATAAATTTCGCATCTATGTGCACGCCCTCGCGGGTGCGACGCACTTCAGCGGATTTGGCGCCAACGGTACCACAAGCCTTGGCTGGGGCCTGGGCGGCGGCGCGGACTATGATTTTACTGATCATGTTGCCTTCCGCCCGGTGCAGCTCGATTATCTCGGCTCACATCTTTTTTCCACCACGCAGAGCAATGTCCGCTATTCCGTCGGACTGGTCTATCGATTCTAAGAACGCTCCGATTGAAAGACCGCTCGAACGAACCTTGTGAATTTGAACCCCCTGGCCGCTCCGGACGGTAAAGCCGGAGCGGCTGGCTTTTAAGCATTGAATTTTTGACCCTGATTCCCGACCGCTCACGGCACTGCATCTAACTGTTATCATCTTGAATGGTTCGTAATATGGCTACATCCACACCTCCGCAACACGTGGACGTTGAGACTCTTCTGATTGAAGTGTCAGACGTGCTCAATACCACGCTTGACCTGGACACGCTTTTACAGCGCGTGGCCGAGGTGGTGAAACGCGTCATCGATTACGAAATCTTTTCTATCCTTCTCTTGAATGAGCGCGCGCAGGAGCTGCGTTTCCGCTTCCAGATTGGCCATTCGCCTGAAGTTGCAGAACGCATTCGCGTAAAAGTGGGCGAAGGCGTGACCGGACGCGCCGTGCAAGAGCGTCGCGCCATTCTCGTGGATGATGTCTCCAAAGACAGCCAATATATTGAAGCGGTGGCGCGTGTGCGCTCTGAACTGGCCGTGCCGCTGATCAACAAGAACCGCGTGATCGGCGTAATGGACCTGGAAGCGCGCCAGCCGGGTTATTTTAAAGAAGAGCATGCGCGCGTGCTGTCACTCATCGCTTCGCGAATTGCCGTGAGCATTGAAAATGCGCGGCTCTATACGCGGATCGTGAAACAAGCTGGCACGCTGGCGTTGCTGAATGAGATCAGCCGCGATCTCACCTCGATCCTGAATCTGGACCAGTTGCTCAAACGCGTTGGCGACCTGCTGTTAAAAGTCATCGACTATCAGATGTTTTCAATTCTGCTGCTCGATCCAACCAAGCAGAAGCTGGTGCATCGTTTCTCTGTGCGCTTTAAAGAGAACATTCAGATCAAGCATGACATTCCTGTGGATCGCGGACTGGTAGGCGCAGCTGTCCACAGTAAAAAAGCCGTGCTGGCGCCGGACGTGAACCGCGATCCGCGTTACATCAAAGCGAATGCAGAAACGCGCTCTGAGCTCTGCGTGCCGCTTATCTATAAGGATGAAGTCATCGGCGTGCTGGATCTGGAGCACACGCGCCGGGGCTATTTCACTGAAGATCATCTGCGCACCGTGACTACGCTGGCAGCGCAGGTGGCTATCGCCATTGAGAATGCAACGCTCTACGAACGCATTGCGCGGGAAGAGCAGCGCATGGACCGCGAGCTGGCCATGGCGCGGGAAGTCCAGCATCATTTGCTGCCGCCAACCTGCCCCAGCATGCCCGGAGCAGAAGTTGCCGCGCGCTTTAATCCGGCACACGCCATTGGCGGCGATCTTTATGATTTTCTTGATTACACGCTTCCCCGCGCCTGCATTGTAGTGGGCGACGTAAGCGGCAAAGGCGCGCCCGCGGCACTCTATGCAGCGCTGGTCAGCGGAATTCTGCGCAGCCTGGCGCGTGACGAACCTTGTCCTGCCGAAATGCTCAACGCTGTAAATCATTCGTTGAACCACCGGCGGCTGGACGCGCAATATCTTGTGCTGACCTGCGCGCTCTGGGACGACGAAAAGAAAACCATGCGTGTCGCTAACTCCGGACTTCCCCGCCCCATTTATTGCAGTGGCGGACACGCGCATATGCTGGAAGCAGCCGGACTTCCACTGGGCATGTTTGAAGACGTTTCTTATGACGAAGTCACAATCCACGCCAAGCCCGGCGATGTGTTTGTGTTTTTTAGTGACGGCATTGTTGACGCCAGCAACTCTAAAGATGAGCAGTTTGGCCGCAGCCGCATTGAGCATGTAATCGCAAAAAGTGCGGGTGGCACTGCGCAGGAAGTGGTGGACGCACTTTTCGGCGCGGCAGACCATTTTGCCGATGGCACAGAAGTTTTTGACGACCAGACCGTGGTCGTTCTTAAGGTTAAATAGCGGCGCTTGGCCAAAGTCAGATTAAAAAATACCTCCAAAACCCTTAAGATTTTCGTACTCGATTCGCCAAAATCTCTCTGATATTTGCGCGTAACTCCAATGTCTATATAACTTTTTGAATTTTTAATCTCTTTCTCGCTGCTTTCTAATGGCGCAAAGGCATTCTCCTAACTGAGAGCTGACACCGCCTTCCGGGCAGTGCAACGCGACTGTGGTGGTCTACGCCATATGCCCTCGCTTGCACGGTTTTATCGGTGATGTGTGCAGAGGTTCCATTGACTAATAAATGGAATCGCGCCGCTGGTTGTCAGCTCCCTATCCGAGCCACGGAAAATACCGGGCCGGGTGCAGTCAAAATACTAAGGAGCGCAGCCAATGAGCCGTAAACAGCCAGATGGTTTTTTTCTGTCTGAAAATTCTTCGAAAGCCCGCATACGCGAAGCAGAGAATGCAAGAAAGAATCGCGGAGAAATCGTAAAGGCTTACTCACAAGGCCAGGTTTCACGTCGCGATCTAATCAAGTGGGGATTAATCACAACCGGTGGCGCACTCGCCCCCATCCACGGTCTTAACCCGTTCGTAAATTCAGCATTTGCCGCAAGCGCATTAAATGGTCCCACGGGCGCACCGCCCAGCCCAGGCTTGAATGGTCTGGCATTCACGCAGCCTATGTTGCGCTTTGAAGTTCTTGACCGCAATCCAATGTCAGCAGCCTCAGTAGCGCCCACAGCCCTCTCCAATCAGACTGCCATCGCCATGGATCCTGCATTGGGCGGCAGTTTTGGTCCCATGGAAGGCCGTCCTCCGGGACAAGATTGGGCCCACCAGCGCTTTGACGAATTTGCTCCGCAGGTTTTCATCGAGACCACGCAAGAAGGCGCCAAGGTCAATACTAAAAATGGCCAGAACGTTCCGCCCAAGTTCCACCCTAATCTGCCTGATCAGGGTCCTCTTGCCATGTGGACTTTTGACGGCACCATTCCACCCAAGCTGGTCATTGGCCGCTACGGCGAACCAATCATCTTCCGCCATCACAACAGGCTTCCGGCGGACGTGACCCAGAACGGTGGTTTTGGACGCCATACGATTACCACGCACGAACACAATGGACACCACGGCGCAGAAAATGACGGCTTTACCGGCGCATTCTTCTTCCCGGGACAGTTCTATGACTACCACTGGCCAATCATCCTGGCCGGGCATGACAGCATCAACGTGGACGCAACCGATCCTCGCGCCGGCAGCCCAACCGATGCGGGTGGAATTAATAAAGTCCCCGGTGACTGGCATGAAACCATGTCAACCCACTGGTTCCACGATCATATGTTCAGCTTCACCGCGCAGAACGTGTACAAGGGCAACGCTGCCATGTTCAACATTTACAGCGCCATGGATCGCGGTAACGAAGAAATCAATGACGGCGTAAACTTCCGTCTGCCCAGCGGCACGGCAAATTCCTGGGGCAACCTGGATTATGACGTAAACCTGATGCTGGCTGACAAAGCATGGGATTCAGAAGGACAGCTCTACTTCGATATCTTCCAGCTCGATGGATTTATCGGCGACGTGATGACCGTGAATCTCTGCTATAAGCCGTTCTTTGAAGTGGAGCGCCGCAAATATCGCTTCCGCATTCTCAATGCCAGCGTTTCTCGTTTCTTTAAACTGGCCCTGAGTGATGGTTCGCCGATGATTCAGATCGCCAACGACGGCAACTTGTTGCCCGTCCCCGTGGTGCTGACTCAGCTGGACGAGCAAGGCATTGCAGAACGCTACGATATTGTCATCGACTTTTCGCGCTACGGCATCGGCGACAAAGTCTGGCTGACAAACCTGTGCGAACACACTGACGGCAAAAAACCTTCGGCTGATCGTACCCTTGCTGACGCGCTGAACGGAAAATCTTCCGATCCCTGCGTAGGCAAGTTCCTGGAGTTCCGCATCACCAAGAACCCGGCCAAGCCTGACCTGAGCCAGGTTCCTGCACAGATGATTCCGAACCCTGATCTTTCCAACATTCCAGTGGTGCGTGAGCGCGTGTTTGAATTCGGACGCGGCGCAACCAATCCTACCGATTCCGGCGATCAGGATCCATGGGGCGTGAAGACCGATTTGGGAACCATGCTCACCGCCGACTACGGCCGGGTTGCCGCTGCTCCTAAACCGGGCACGCGCGAAATCTGGACCCTGCAGAACGGTGGCGGCGGATGGGACCACCCAGTCCACATCCACTTTGAAGAAGGCCAGATACTTGCCCGCAACGGTAGCGCAGCCAATGTGCCAGCGTGGGAAAAAGGCCGCAAAGACGTATATCGTCTGCGTCCGGGTGGCAGTGTGACCCTCACCATGCAATTCCGCGAATTTTTCGGAATGTTCATGGAGCACTGCCACAACACCGTGCATGAAGATCACGCCATGCTGATCCGTTGGGAATTGGACCGCGGCCTTGTTCCAATGCCGACTCCAGTACCAACACCGCAGGGAGTGGGCTACATTGCCTCAACCACTCTGCCAACAGCTTACGCCCCGGCAACTTCAAATTCGGGCGGCGGCTCCGGTAGCGGTTCCGGCGGTGGATCTGGTTCAGGTGGTTCTGGTTCTGGCGGGTCTGGTTCCGGCGGGTCTGGTTCTGGTAGCGGTAAGGGCGGCAGCAGTTCAAGCAGCTCAAGCGTTATCGAAGTCAGCTCCGGTGGCAACTCGGGTTCCGGCAAAAGCTCCAGCGGCGGTGGTTCTAGCTCTGGCGGTGGTTCTAGCTCTGGCGGCGGTTCTAGCTCTGGCGGCGGTTCGGGCTCTGGTAAAGGCTCAAGCGGCGGCGGCTCGGGCAAGGGCGGCTCTGGCAAGGGCGGCAGATAACAACTCCAACAGCGGCGGGACGTCTTCGGGGGCGTCCCGCCTGCTTTATCGCAATTAAAAGTCGGGAACTAAAAAAGGAAAAACAAATACCATGCGACGGAATGGTTGGGCGGTCCTGGCGGCAATAGCCGCGTTTATTCTTTCTGCTGTAGGATTTTTAACAGTCGGTGCAAAACCAGCAGTTGCTGATAACTCTCATTGGGGCGCAAATTACTTCCCCAACGTTCCTCTCATCACCCAGGATGGGAAAACTGTCCACTTCTACGACGATATGCTGAAAGGCAAAATCGTTGTCATCAATTTTATTTACACCGAATGCGGTGAAACCTGCCCGCTGGAAACAGCCAAGCTGGCCCAGGTTACCAAACTGCTGGGCGACCGCATGGGCAAAGACATTTTCTTTTATTCCATCAGCGTTGATCCCGAGCGTGATACGCCGGAAGTGCTCAAGGCTTATGCGCAAAAATTTCATGCTGGCCCCGGCTGGCTTTTCCTGACCGGCAAGCGTGAAGATATCGATACGATTCGCAAAAAAATCGGTATGGCCGGACGCCTGGATGAAGATCCTGTCACTGGACACACCACCAGCCTGACGCTGGGCAACGAGCCACAGGGACAATGGATGCAGGACAGCTCTTTTGATGACCCGCATTTCATCGCCACCATGGTGGATAACTGGCTCACGCCTGGTTACAAGAGCGCCTCAAACAGCTACATGAATGTTCCCAAGATCAGCCCGGAAACCGCCGGCGCGGGACCAAGCATGTTTCGCACACGCTGTGCTTCATGCCACACCATTGGCAACGGTGATTTTGTTGGACCCGATCTGGCTGGCGTAACAACCGTTCGTGATCATGAGTGGCTCACAAAATTCCTTTCGGCCCCTGACAAAATGCTGGCCAGCAACGATCCGGTGGCTGTTGCGTTATTCAATAAATACAACAAAATAAAAATGCCGAACCTGCACATGCCTCCGCAGGACATAAAAATATTGATCGAGTTTCTTGAAGCGCAAACCGCTGCTGCCGCACAGAACAATGTTTCTGCCGTGGCTGACACCAAAAAAGCGGAACCCACTTCCACGACAACCAGTCAGGGACCGGGCAGCAACTAACTGTCCGCCTGATTGCGAGTGGGCCGCCCGACGCTTAAAATTCGTCGGGCGGTTTTTTTATAGCACTTAGCAGTTAGCCTTTGGCAATTAGCTTGAGTTAACAAGAAGAATGAGCAGGTGGGCTGCGTCCGGCAGAATTTTCTAATCCTTTTCCCGAAAATCCTGCAGCATCCACAAAAGGCTAAGTGCCAATGGCTAACGGCTAATTGCTTCTTTGTTACAATCCCTAACTCATGTTCACGCGGCCTCCAGGCTTTACGTACAAAAAAGACGAGCTCCATTGCGATGATGTGTCGCTGAACAAGCTCGCCAAAAAGTTTGGCACCCCTTTGTACGTTTATTCTGCTACGGCGATTCGTGAACGCTATCGCACGCTCGAACGCGCGTTTCATCATGTGCGGCACACGCTTTGCTATTCCGTGAAAGCCAATTCCAATTTGAGCATTCTCCGTCTGCTGGCTGGGATGGGTGCGGGCTTTGATATTGTCTCTGGCGGCGAGCTGGAGCGCGTGCGCAAGGCGCAGAAAAAAGCGCTGAAGAAGATTGTCTTTTCCGGCGTCGGCAAGACCGCAGCTGAGCTGGAACTGGCGCTCAAAAACGACATTCTGCTTTTCAACGTGGAAAGTGAAGGCGAACTTGAGCTGCTGGCGGCCACTGCCGCCAAACTGCGCAAGACAGCTAACATTGCGCTGCGCGTAAATCCAGATGTGCCCGCGGAGACGCACCCTTACATCTCTACTGGCCTGCGCGAGCATAAATTCGGCGTGCCCATCAGCGGAGCCCGTGAACTTTGCCGCCGTGCCGCGCAGCACAAATACCTGCGCGTGGCTGGCGTCAGCCTGCATATCGGTTCGCAAATTGGTGATGTTGCCCCGTTTCACCTGGCGTTGGAGCGCACGGTGGACCTGGTCCTGCAACTTATTGCAGACAAGCACAAAATCCGATTCATTGACGCCGGTGGCGGACTTGGCATCTCATACAACAGTGCCGCACCTATTGATTTTACCGAGCTTGCGCACCGCTATGCCGAGGCCATTACGGAACCATTTTTGCGATTGAAAAAACCATTTCCGCATCTGCTGCTGGAACCTGGCCGCTCCATCATCGCGCCAGCCGGAGCGCTGGTGACGCGTGTGCTCTACCAGAAGCGCAATGGCAACAAGCGTTTCACCGTGGTTGACGCTGCTATGAACGATTTGATTCGTCCATCGCTCTATCAGGCGCGTCATGAAATCACACCAGTCTCGTTCACCAAGGACCGCAGCGAGCGCGTCCAGGCCGATGTCGTAGGTCCGGTCTGTGAGAGCGGAGATTTTCTGGCCCGCGATGCCATGCTCCCAGAGCTTACTCCCGGCGAAAATCTTTGCGTCCTGGATGCAGGAGCATATGGCATGTCGCTGGCTTCGAACTATAATTCCCGGCCACGGGCTGCCGAGGTTCTGGTGGATGGAAGCCGCGTCCGCCTGGTTCGCCGCCGTGAGACCATAAAAGATCTGTTACAAGAGGAGGCCGCCTGCTTATGACCGATCTCAAGGCCCTTGCCTATGAATTTCTGCATGAAGCCCAGCATTCGCTCAAAAGCGATGGCTACCTCAACCCTACGGCCATCGTGATAACGCCGGAAGAGAACCTGATTTTTGATATTGAATTTGAAACCGAGGAAGAGCGCGACGAAATTTACGCCGAGATGATGGAAGTGGCCCATGAAAAAAATGCGGGCGCCATTATCACCGTGAATGACGTTTATCCTGACGATAATCCCGGCGCGCCCGTTCAACTCAACGGAGAAGGCTGGGGCGAGCTGGCCAAATCGCCAACAGAAGCCATCGTGATCACCATCTCCGGCAGCGGCTTTGAAACCTGGAGCCTCATCTGTCCGTACTTCCGTCGCGACGACCAGATCAGCTTTCATCCCGCGCATGAAGCCCGCAATCCCGGAGGCGAAGTTGAGTTGCTGGGAGATTGGACCGGCAAAGCCGGAGCGGCGTAGCTATGCAGCGCCTCGGCTAAGTCTCAATCGTTTTTGAATTTTGATCAGCGCTGGTTTTAGCTGTTTCCCAGAACCACATTCTGGTCGCCGTGGCGAAATTCTTCAGCCCGCTCGCTTCCATGGGCGGAATACCAGCTTCGCCAGGCATTGGCGTCATTGCCCATCTGGTGCGCGGTAATCTCGCGCAGCGCCTGGAAGGCCCAGCCTCGCGTGGTGGGATCTTGCGAGCTATCGGCTGCAATTTCGATTAATCCTGGCACAGCCTTCATCCGCTGTTCGCGCGTCAGCATGCCTGATTTGGCCAGGCTGGCGCCGCAGCGTTCGCGCACGTTAATGGCAGGATCGGTGCGAAAAACTTCAAGAAGGTCTGGGATAGTGTCGTCAGTCCCGATATATGCCAGCCCTTCAATGGCCCAATACCGTGTTGTCACATCAGAATCGTGGGTCCACTCTTTGAGAGCCGAATGTACGCGATATTTTTCTACGTCACGATTCGCCAGCATGCCCAGCATGGTGAAATCAAAGCCGCGATTGGCCGCGTTATTTTGAGCGTCGCTCATCAAACGGTCTATGGTGTCTGAATTCTTGTCCAGTGCATTCATCGTCAGGTCGATTTCAATGGCCGCATCGCGCACACGCAAGTCGCTGGAATAGCGCGCTTCCAGTTCCACGGTGTCCCAGTTCGGCGTTTTCTTGATCTGCCCTCTCCAGCTTTGTACGTGGTCTCGAACCAGTTTGGTAGCGCCTTCATAGTGATTCACGGCAGCCATCATCATTTGTTCGGCTTGTTGCTGGGGCACCAGGCCAAGCAGTCCCATCTCGTCGGACTCGGCAAGCTTTTTCATCTCGAGCTTTGACGTGGCCAGTTCTGCAGAACTAGCACCAGCGGTGGAAGTTTCGGCGGGGCTGGAACCAGGCACAGTGTTGGCGGCGCCTGGCGCTCCGGAAGCAGAAGATGCTCCGGCTGACGGTCCGGCCATGGCCGCTGATTCCTGGCTGTTGGCCGCGCGCTTCCTGCTCATTACTTCAGATCCCCATATATAGAGACCCGCCATGCAGAGAGCAGAGCCAACTACCGCGAGTCCGAGACGAATGACCTTATTCATAACCGGAATTTTTGCCCAGGAATGCCGCCGAGTAAAGTTACGGAGGTTGCAGCGCTTGCGAAGAACGTGCGGCGCACCCGCTCCAGATGCGATTTCGGCCAACATTTGCACATTCTAAAAATCGCTGAAAAATGCACCCTCTCCGCATGGCTATTGTGTTTTATAACTGGCTGCACTAATTCTTGTAAGCGGCCTGTGGACGTCCGGCCAAACGATTGATTTCACGTGAGATAAAAACAGCGAAAATCCCATTGACTTAAAACGCACGAAGCGTAAATTCACAATTGTTCTTTGACATTTCAAGGTTTTCCCGGTTGGCGGTGAGTCCGGGATCCAAGCCGAGGTCACCTCGCAACAGCGCAAGCTGTTAAGCGACTGGAGGGCCGGCAAGGGTCTATTAGCAAACTGCTGGGCGAGGAGAACATTGAATGCCTAAAGGCAAAGATAGAAGCCCCGAGGTGTTGACCGATTTACCCGGTTGGCGGCGAGCCCGGAGCCCAAGCTTCAGCGTAAGCTGATTAAAGATCGCACTTTGTGAGTTTCGCAAGGAACTGACGCAAAGAAGGCTGGTCGGCAAGGGTCTAAAGCGAACCGCTGGTTGAGGCGAATGGGTCAACTAAACTCGGGGCTTCTTATTTTCTGCAATCTTTTCTGCAATGTTTTTGTTTAAACCCGCAATATTCTTCCCTGTTCCACGTTCTCTGCTACACAATACGTTGAAAACACTTTAGTTGAATAAGAAGGGATATCCATGGCGTTCCGCCTTTATGGCTCTGCGGTAATGCTGTTGTCGATCGCGGCGCTTGGCATTCCGCCGCTCCATGCGCAAGCCGACTCACAACAGTGGACCATAAAAATTGATATGCATGAAGCGGCTATGAGGGTGCTGGTAACAGATGCAAAGCACCAACCGATAACAGATATTAAAGCAGCCGATTTCAGCCTGACTCAGGACGGCAAGCCGCTGGTTATCACCTCTGTCCACCTGGAAGATACACCTGCCTGCATTGGCTTGTTGCTCGACAAATCTGGATCCATGCGCTCAAAAAACCCCACGGCGACTTCCTCCGTCATGGGCTTCGTCACGGCCAGTAATCCTGCTGATAAATTTTTTGTTGTGAACTTCAAAGACTACTCCTATCTCGATCAGGATTACACCAGCGACAGTGGCAAGATCCAGGAAGCAATTGGATGGCGTGAGGCCCACGGTGGCACTGCTCTTTATGACGCAGTGATTGCTTCCGGCGACCATTTGATAAAGAACAAAGATTGCGAGCGACGGATACTAATCGTGCTTACAGACGGCGCTGATAACGAAAGCCGTAAACCTCTGCCGCTGACTATTGACTATCTTAAGAAAATGAAAGGCCTTTCCATGCGCCTGGTGATGATTACCGACTCAGAGCCCAATGTTCACGCTTCGCATCGCGCTCTTGAGGAACTGGTGGCTCCCGTAAAAGGTGAAGCGTTGTTCGTAAGCCTCAACAAGCTGGAAAAAACTTTTGAACAGATGGCGGTGGAGCTGCGCAAGCAATATGTAATCACGTACAAGCTGGAAAGCCCTTCAAACAGCGGTCTCAGCAATATAACCGTGAGTGCGCGCGCTGAAGGACATAAAGATTTGCGAGTTCGGATAGAGCCAGCTGAGATTAGCGGGGGAATCGCGGCCGGGAAATAGATGCGTCAAACGCAGTTTGTTTTTGTATGATCTACTTCTCTTCCTCAAGATCTAGTTCCGCAAAGACCGTCCGAAGGAAATTCTCTCTATCTCCAAAGAACCTTTTGTAAATCTGAAAACATAACGTCTCTTCATAGCTGATCTCATGCACGCTTCCATCGTCAAAGGAAAGAATTTGTGCGCCAGGCAGGGCGAGCATGATCGGAGAATGAGTCGCAATTATGATCTGGATATCATTGTTGCTTTTGAGTAAGTCGTGCAGAAGAACCAGCAAGCTAAGTTGACGTGACGGCGAAAGAGCGGCTTCCGGTTCATCGATCAAATAAAAGCCTTTGCGTGTAAATCGATGCTTTAGGAGCGTAAGAAACGATTCTCCATGTGATTGCGCATGCAACGACTTGCCGCCATATGGTTCGTACGAGCCAATCTGATCCACTGATGTGGCGATATTAAAGAAACTTTCAGCTCGCAGATAAAAGCCCTTGCCGGTACGTGCTGTGAAGGCAACCCTTAACGCTTTAACAAGAGGATCAACAGCACGGACCGAATCCGTAGTTGCGCTGGAATAGTTTCTATTTCCGCCTTCGTAACCAAAGCCGTAATGTGCGGCAATAGCTTCAAGCAATGTAGATTTGCCCGAGCCATTCTCTCCTACAAAGAAAACGAGACGCTTTTTGATCTCGATCTCTTCCATGGATCGGATGGAAGGAACGTTAAAAGGATATTTGTCCCAGGATTCCACACGTTCTCGAAGCAGGCTAACCTTCTTCAGACGCATCATAGACGCGATCTTTACTCCAAACCGCCATACACCAGCTTGCCACCCAGGAACGTAGCTTCTACTTTCACGTTCTTGATGGAAGCCTGCGGGATTTTGAAAATGTCGTCTGAAAGCACGACAAAGTCTGCCAGTTTGCCGGGAGTAATAGAACCTTTTTCTTTTTCCTGAAATTCCGCGTAGGCTGAGCCGACTGTGTACGCTTCAATCGCTTCGGCAACCGTGAGCTTTTGCTCGGGGATCCAGCCGCCGGGGTTTTTGCCGTCGAGCGTGGCGCGGGTCACCGCTGCATAGACGCTCCACATGGGGCTCAACGGCGCGACGGACCAATCCGTGCCGAAAGCGAGTCTCACTCCATTTTCCAGAAACGTCCGGAAGGCGTAAGTGCGCTTGATGCGGTCCGGGCCGATGCGCGTTTCTGTCCAGCGTCCGTCGTCGATTGCGTGATAGGGCTGCACAGAGGCGATCACGCCCAGCCGCGCATAGCGCACAAAGTCTTTGGCGGCCATGTGCTGCGAATGCTCGATGCGCCAGCGGCGGTCTTTCTTGCCGTTGGCTTTCTCGATCTGCGTAAACATGTCGAGCGTCATGGAGATGGCGCGATCGCCAATGGCATGTATGCAGAGCTGCAAGCCAGCGGCGTCTGCGCTGCGCAGGCGTTGCTGCATGGCTGAGACAGGATGCATTTCATCGCTCAACAGGCCGTGCACGTTGGGCGCGTCAGTATATGCGTCAAAGAAGTAAGCTGTTTCCGATCCTAGAGAGCCATCAGCATAGCCTTTGACCGCGCCCATACGAAGAAACGAACTGCCAAAACCGCGTCGGATACCGAGCTTGGCCTGGTCTCTCCAGCCGGTTTCCATGGGAGCGGCGTAGATGCGAATGGTGAGCGCGCCCTGCTCTTGCAGTTCGGCGTAAGCCCGCATGTCATCGTAGGTCGGGTTCATGTCCTGCACGCTGGTTACGCCGAGGGAAGCGGCG
This sequence comes from Candidatus Angelobacter sp., assembly GCA_036502105.1. GTDB lineage: Bacteria > Acidobacteriota > Terriglobia > Terriglobales > Acidobacteriaceae > Angelobacter. Next base: position 19,963 of record DASXZE010000373.1, read on the forward strand.
TGGTCCAGCGCCTGATGAATGGCCTTCATGCGGTGCGCTGCGGTCATGGGTGGCATTACTTTATTGACCAGTTCCTGTGCGGCGTCTTTCAGAATGCCAGTGGGATTGCCTTGCGCGTCGCGGACAATCTCGCCGCCTGCAGGATCAGCAGTTTTGTTGGTAATTCCCGCCAGCTTTAGGGCCATTGAATTTGCCAGCGACTCATGGCCGTCATAGCGGTTCACCCAGACTGGCGTGTCCGGTGAGACGGGATCAATCAACTCTTTCGTCGGAAGATTGGCTGGCGACCATTTTTGCTCGTCCCAGTCTCCGCCTACAACCCATTCGCCTTTGGGCGTAGCTTTGGCGCGATCGGCAATCTTGCTCGCAAATTCCTGCGGAGAAGCTGCTTCTTTGAGCTGCACGGCGGAGAGATGGTCGCCGCCATCGACAAAGTGCACATGTGCGTCATTGAAGCCAGGCAGCAGCAGCTTGCCTTGCGCGTCAAGGACTTTGGTCTTGGGACCGTGCCATGTATCCACTTCGGCGGCAGAGCCAACGGCCACAATTCGGTCCCCCAGTACCGCCATGGCTTCTGCATTAGGACGCGCTTTGTCTACAGTCCAGATCTTCGCGTTGGTCACGATCAAGTCTGCGGCGGGCCTGCTTTGCGCCTGCGCCAAAGATGCGCATGCTATGCATGCCAGCAAGGCAAAGAAAGCGGAGGCTGCAGGGCGCAGCGTCATCTTGTGGCTGGACGATTTGGAGCCTTGATGCATTGCGCTATCTTTCTCCCCACTTCAACTTGGTCCGCAGCACATCAAAGAATGAGCGGCCGGCCAACTTGAACAGCTTCACTGTATATTCTGATTTCTGGCAGCGCACCACGTCACACTCCGTCAACTGCATGCCCACCTGCCCATCAATGGTGAGATAGGCTTGCTCGCGGGTGACCAGAATTCTGGCCTCAATCACAGCGGTATCATTCACCACCAGCGGCCGGTTAGTTAAAGCATGAGATGCAACTGGCGTGATCACGAACGCAGGAACGTCAGGAGAAAGAATAGGGCCGCCCGCGGCCAGCGAGTACGCGGTTGAGCCGGTGGGCGTGGAGATAATGACGCCATCGGCCTTGTAATTGGCCACAAAATTTCCGTTCACGCGGACTTCAAAATCAGTAATGCGGGCCACGGCGCTCTGGTTCATTACCACTTCATTCAGCGCTTCATAAGTAGCAACGCACTTGCCATCACGCTGCAACTGGCAATGCAACATGGGCCGCTGGCTTACCTCGCAGCTGCCGGCGTCCACCAGCGTAAGCGCCTGCTCAATCTCTTCCTGCTTCACTTCTGTCAGAAATCCCAGCGAGCCCAGATTCACGCCGAGAATCGGAATACCCGCACGCGCCACGGATCGCGCGGTGGAAAGCAGCGTGCCATCGCCACCTAGCACGATCACAAAGTCAGGCGCTGCGCCGGCCAGATTTTCACGGTCCACATGCTCGCAGTCTGGGCAGAATTCAAGCGTCGCTTTATCGGCGGTGATGGCATAGCCGTTGCGGCGGAGCCATCCGGCAACCTGGATCGCAACTTTTTCCAGTTCCGGCTTGCCCAGCTTGGAGATGATGGACGCTTTTTTCATCAGAATGCTTTTTCAGTGGAACGATTTCTTCAGCAAAACTTTTTTATGCACCAAAATCTTGTTCACCAAAATCAATGCGCAGCAAAAACTCGCGATTACCTTCCATGCCCAGAATCGGTGATTCCATTAATTCTATGTGCTGGCCGCCCAGCTCTTCCACTTTTTGCCGCACTTTGATGACAGCACCCTGTTGCGCCTGCTCATCCCGCACAATGCCGCCCTTGCCAACCAGCTCGCGTCCAACCTCAAACTGCGGCTTGATCAGGATTACAGCCTGCTGCCGCGCTGTTGCTGGCTCAGATGTCGACGCCAGCACCGCAGGGAGAACGAGTGTAACGGAGATGAAGGAAACGTCGATGGCAATGAAATCAATGGGCAGTTGCGCCTCGGCTTGGAGCAAACTTTCCTTTGTGAGATAGCGCGCATTCGTCTTTTCCAGCAGCCTCACCCGCGGATCAGAGCGCAGGCGCGCGTGGATCTGGCCATAACCTGTGTCCACGGCAATCACTTGGGCCGCGCCGTGCTGCAGCATGCAGTCAGTAAATCCGCCGGTGGAAGCGCCCACGTCCATGCAGGACTTGCCGGTGAGATCAATCTTCCAGTTTGCCAGCGCTGCTTCCAGCTTGAGGCCGCCGCGGCCAACATATTTCAGATCATCACCAAGCAACCTGATCTCTGAATCCGGATCAACGGGCGCTCCGGCCTTCTCAACTTTCTGTTCATTTACCAGCACGCGACCAGAAAGCACCATGGCTTGAGCGCGCTCGCGCGAGGGGAGCAGGCCGCGCTCTACGAGAAGCTTGTCAATCCGTACCTTCATCAGAGCCATTGTATTTGGAGAAGCGCGTTGCTGGCACTTTCATGGACAACGAGCCGCCGCGCTGCAACCTATTGCATATTCGCTCTCAACATCCGATGGCTAGTCTTGGGCAGTCTTTGCTTAATCTTGGAAAGTTTTTTTATTTGCCTGGAGCGTGCGCACCTGAATATGTGCAAAGCGCCAGAACACGCAGGTTCAGCGACGTTAGTTACCTGCCTGAATCGTTTTCCACATTCTTTTTCACTGAATTGTTGAAAACCGGTGTGAATTAATGGAATCAAATTTGCCCAGAAACTTTTTCAATGCCAACAAATGCCTGTTCTCTTGCCGGGAACATGGCATGCGATAGAATGTTTTCTCTCATGGCTGGCAAAAAGAAAAACAAATCTACAGTGGCAAAGCGCAAAAGCAAAGACAAACCTTTGAAAGCAAAATCACGGCCCACGCCGCGCAAGGCTGCGCCCAGGCGGGCAAAGGCCAAGGCCAAAGCAAAGGCCAAGCCCAAGCCAAAAGAAAAGACCGAAGATATTGTTCTGCCCGTGTTGAATGCGGACAAGCTCAAGGAGCTTTACAGCATTATGGTGAAATGCCGCATGCTCGCGGAGCGCGCGCAGAGCTTAACAAATATCTCTGCGAAGAATTTGCTTTCTGGATTGGAAGCCACTCTGGTGGGAGCCGGCGCTCATCTACAGCCCAAGGATTGCATTGCGCTGGAGCACGGAAGCTTTCTTGCCAGCCTGATTAAAGGAACGCCGCTCCCAGTGATTGTTTCGCGGATGAATGCCGCAAACAACACCGGCACACAAGCATCTTTACGCGAAGCCGGCCCCGCGATTACACGCAGCATGGCTCAAGGGCTGGCGCTGGCCAAGGAATTGAAAGGCACAGGCACGGTAACGCTGATGTTTGGCTCGCAACAGCCAGGATTCGTAGATTTTGAACCGGCTGCCATGACGATTGCCGCCACGGAAAAGCTCCCGATCGTATGCCTGGTGGAGTGCAGCTTTGATGCACGCGCGGAAACACACACTCTTCCTGTTCCCAGTGACTCCCATGGAGTTGGCACTGGCTACTATCCAAAAATTACCGTGGATGGGTGCGATGTTGTGGGCGTATTCCGCGTGGCGCAGGAAGCGATTCGTCGCGCACGTGAAGGCCACGGGCCGGCGGTGATTGAATGCATGACGTCGCGCGCAAATGATGCAGCCAACAACGCAGACAGCAAGAAAACACAGCACACCGCTACGGATCCACTGCCCTTCATGGAGAAATATTTAAAGCGCAGAGATTTGTGGTCAGCGGAATGGTCGCGCGGCTTGATCAAGGCGTTCACTAAAGAACTGAATGACGCGTTTGCCGGAGCCCATACAAAGTCAGGCGATGATGCGGCCTTCGATAATGTTTATTCAGCCGACGCCAGCAGCGAGCCACACACAGCCTAAGCAGCGGCAGCACACATTTATCCCGTGTTGCCGCTCCGTGTTGCTTCTTGCGTTGCTTTAACATTACTTCACAGCATAACCAGTGGAAATTGTGCGTGGTTCGCGTCATACTATATGCATGAATGCAAAACATGCCGCAGCCCTGGAACCCGACCACGAGGAAATCCTTGAATGGATTGAAGCTTTTGATGAAGTAATTGACCAGGAAGGTCCTGGCCAGGGAACCCGGCTGCTTGATGCCCTTACCCGTCGCGCGCGCCAGAACGGCGTGGACGTGCCAGTCCAGTTAAACACCCCTTACGTCAACACAATTCCTGTAGAGGAAGAATTTCCGTATCCGGGCGACCGCGCGATGGAGCGCCGCATTAAGAGTCTGATCCGCTGGAACGCCATGGCGATGGTGCATCGCCAGAACAAGAAAGATCCCGGCATAGGCGGCCATATCTCCACGTATTCCTCTTTGGCGACTCTGCTGGAAGTTGGCTACAACCACTTCTTTCACGCCACGCACGGTGACGAGCCCGGCGATTTTATCTATTTCCAGGGCCATGCCTCACCCGGCATTTATGCCCGCGGTTATCTGGAAGGCCGCATCAGCCAGCAGCAGATAGAAAATTATCGGCACGAACTGCGTGACACGCCCGGACTCTCGTCGTATCCGCATCCGTGGCTCATGCCGGAATTCTGGCGCTTCCCTACTGTCTCCATGGGTCTGGGCCCGCTGAATGCTATCTATCAGGCGCGCTTTATGCGCTATCTGGAAAATCGCGGGTTGATCAAGCCCACGCCGCGCAAAGTATGGGCGTTTATTGGCGACGGTGAAACGGACGAACCGGAAGTCCTGGGCGCACAGCTCACGCTGGCAACACGCGAAAAGCTGGACAACCTGATTTTTGTGGTGAACTGCAACCTCCAGCGCCTGGACGGTCCGGTACGCGGCAATGGAAAGATTATCAATGAGTTGGAATCGGCGTTCCGCGGCACTGGCTGGAACGTGATCAAAGTGATCTGGGGCTCCGGCTGGGACGACCTGCTGGCCCGCGACCACTCCGGCATGCTGCTAAAGCGCATGGAAGAGTGCGTGGACGGCGAATATCAGGCCTTCAAAGCCAAAGATGGCGCTTATGTCCGCAAAGAATTCTTCGGCAAGTATCCGGAGACGGCAGCTCTGGTCGCTGACTGGACGGACGAAGAAATCTTCAGCCTGCAGCGTGGCGGACTTGATCCGCAAAAGGTTTACAACGCCTATAAACGCGCAGTAGAGCACAAGGGCGGCCCAACAGTGATCCTGGCCAAGACGATCAAAGGCTATGGCTTAGGATCGGCCCAGGCCCGCAACGCCACCCACCAGGAAAAGAAGATGACGGATGAGGCGCTCACCGCTTTCCGTTCACGCTTTGAAATTCCTATCCCGGATAAGTCAGCGCAGGACGGAACGCCGTATCGTCCATCGGACGACAGCCCGGAAATTAAATACATGCAGGAGAGGCGGCAGGCGCTGGGTGGTTATTTACCCAAACGCGATGGCCGACTGAGCGGCTTTGAAGCTCCGGCGCTTGAGACTTTCAAGGAAGCGCTGGAAGGCTCAAAAGGGCGTCCGGTTTCAACCACCATGGGCTTTGTAAGCATGCTGCGCAATCTGATGAAAGATCCGCAGATCGGCAAGCTGGTAGTACCCATTATTCCTGATGAAGCCCGCACTTTTGGTATGGAGTCGATCATCCGGCAGGTAGGCATTTACGCCAGCCAGGGCCAGCTTTATAAGCCGCACGATGTAGACATGCTGCTCTATTATCGCGAGGCCAAGGAAGGCCAGATTCTGGAAGAAGGCATCACGGAAGCCGGAGCCATGGCTTCAATGACTGCCGCCGGCACGGCGTATTCAAATTATCGCGTGCCCACGATTCCCTTCTTCACTTATTACTCCATGTTTGGTTTCCAGCGCGTTGGCGACCTCATCTGGGCATTTGCTGACGCACGCGGCAAAGGCTTTCTGATGGGCGGAACCGGCGGCCGTACCACGCTGGCCGGCGAAGGCCTGCAGCATCAGGACGGCCACAGCACGCTGGTGGCAAGCACGGTTCCCACTTGCGCGACTTACGATCCAGCTTATGTGTATGAAGTAGCCGTGATCGTGCAGGACGGCATCCGTCGCATGTACCAGGAAGGCGAAGACCGTTTTTACTACATCATGCTGTACAACGAGGATTACGTGATGCCGGAAATGCCTGTGGGCTGCGAAGAAGGCATTATCAAAGGCATTTACAAAGTGAAACCAGCCGAAGGCAAGAAAGCCACCGTCCAGCTTTTCGGCAGCGGCAGCATTCTGGGTGAAGCTCTGCGCGCGCAAACCATTCTGGCTGAGAAATACAGCGTCCAGGCCGATGTGTGGAGCGTAACCAGCTACAACGAACTGAGGCGTGAAGCGCTGGCCGCAGACCGCTGGAGCCGCTTGCATCCCACGGAAAAGCAGAAGGTGCCACACATTCTGACGGCTCTGGAGAAGGCTGACGGCCCAATCATTGCCGCCTCTGACTACATGAAGGTGGTTCCAGATCAACTGGCGCCCTGGCTGGGAACACGGCTGGTCACGCTGGGAACTGACGGCTTTGGCCGCAGCGACAACCGTGAGCATCTGCGCCGGCACTTTGAGATCAATGCTGAGTCCATCGCCACCGCCGCGCTATCGCGGCTGGCCCGGGACGGCAAATTTGATCCTAAAAAGGCCCAAAAGGCCTTTGCTGACCTGGGTGTGAACGTGGAGAAAGCTGATCCTGCGCGCGCGTAAAACAAACTTGTGGGGCAGGTTACTCTTGTGACTTGCCCCACTTCATCTATATGATTTAGCTGGTACTTAACTCCCTATCCCCGCTAATCACCCCTAATCTAGGAACTAAGTGAGTGTAAGTGACTCAACTTTTAGCATTGACAAAGCTAGGTCATTTACCCCATAATTAGCACTCGATGGGAATGAGTGCTAGTAACCCATCACCGCTAGAAACAGCCTTTGTAAACCCTACATTTTAAGAAGCACCATTTTGAAAAGGAGTAGTCGCATGGCACAAAAATTGACCCCGCTGCATGACCGCGTCGTCATCCGCCGGATCCAGGAAACTGAAACAGTTCGTGGCGGCATTATCATCCCCGAAACCGCAAAAGAGAAACCGCAGGAAGGCGTCGTTGTAGCTGCAGGAACTGGCAAGTTTGATAAAGGCCAGACGGTTCCTTTGGCAGTAAAAGAAGGCGACCGCGTTCTGTTTGGCAAATATTCCGGATCAGAAATCAAGATTGACGGCGAAGAGCTGCTGATCATGAAGGAAGACGAAATCCTCGGGATCCTCAGCGGCAGCACCAGCAAGCCCTCTGAGAAGCAGGAAAAGGCCGGAGCCGGCAAGCGGTAACCTGAGCTTAGCCAAATAGCAACTGGCTGAATCGCCAGCTGCTAATCGCAAGCCCAATCTTGAAATGATTATCGCCGCCATGAGCGGCACCAATTTGATAGGAGATTTTAGAAATGGCAAAGATTATTGTGCACGGTGAAGACTCCCGCCAGGCGATCCTGCGCGGAGTCAACATACTGGCAGATGCAGTAAAAGTAACGCTGGGTCCCCGTGGCCGCAACGTTGTTATCAACAAAAAATTCGGTTCGCCCATCATCACCAAAGACGGCGTGACCGTGGCAAAAGAAATTGAACTGGGTGATACGCTGGAAAACATGGGCGCACAGATGGTGCGTGAAGTTGCCAGCAAGACCAGCGACGTGGCCGGTGACGGCACCACCACCGCAACCGTTCTGGCCCAGGCCATCTATCGCGACGGCGTGAAGACCGTGGCAGCCGGCGCAAACCCGATGGCCCTGAAGCGCGGCATTGAGCGCGCAGTCAACACCATCTGCGGCACGCTGAACAAAGACGGCGAACGCACCAAAGGCTTTCTGGATACTTTCTCCAAGCCGGTTAGCGGCGACATGATCGCCCAGGTTGGCACCATCTCCGCCAACAACGATGAAACCATTGGACGCATTATTGCCGAAGCCATGAAGAAAGTCGGCAAAGACGGCGTAATCACCGTGGAAGAATCGCGCACCATGGAAACGAGCCTGGAAGTTGTAGAAGGCATGCAGTTTGACCGCGGCTATCTCTCTCCTTACTTCGTGACCGACCCGGAGCGCATGGAAACAGTCCTGGATGACGCTCTGATCCTCATCAACGAAAAGAAAATCAGCACCATGAAAGACCTGCTTCCGATCCTGGAACAGGTGGCCAAAGCCGGCCGTCCGCTGTTAATCATTGCTGAAGATGTTGACGGCGAAGCGCTGGCAACCCTGGTTGTGAACAAGCTCCGCGGCACCATTCAAGTTTGCGCGGTAAAAGCTCCGGGCTTCGGCGATCGCCGCAAGGCCATGCTGCAGGACATCGCAATTCTGACCGGCGGCAAAGCAATCACTGACGATCTTGGCATCAAGATTGAAAGCATTGAGCTCACCGACCTGGGCCGCGCCAAGAAAATCACGGTGGACAAAGACAATTGCACCATCGTGGAAGGCAAAGGCAAAGGCGGAGAAATTGAAGGCCGCGTGCGCGAACTGCGTGCCCAGTCAGAAAAAGCTACCAGCGATTATGACCGCGAAAAACTGCAGGAGCGGCTGGCCAAACTGGTTGGCGGCGTTGCCGTAATCAAAGTGGGCGCTGCTACTGAAACAGAAATGAAGGAAAAGAAAGCCCGCGTGGAAGACGCAATGCACGCAACCCGCGCAGCCGTGGAAGAAGGCATTGTCCCGGGCGGCGGTGTTGCCCTGGTTCGCTGCCAGGCTGCTCTGTCTGAGCTGAAGTTCAAGAACGACGATGAGGAGACCGGTGCAGAAATCGTGCGTCGCGCCCTGGAAGAGCCTTTGCGCCAGATCGTCGCCAACTCCGGCGAAGAGGGTGCAATCGTTGTGGGCAAGATTCGCGACTCCAAGGACAACAACTACGGCTACAACGCCCAGAACGATAAGTTCGAGGACCTGGTAAAAGCCGGCGTGATTGATCCTACCAAGGTGACGCGCACTGCTCTGCAGAATGCAGCTTCCATCGCTGCACTCATGCTGACCACAGAAGCTCTGGTCTCCGATGTTCCGGAAGACAAGAAAGCTCCGGCCGGCGACCACGGCGGAATGCCCTACGGCGGATAAGTTAAGTTACGCTCCGTATGACTCAAATCCCCGCAGAAATGCGGGGATTTTTTTGCGCCAAATTCCAACCAGGCAGACAACAAAAAAGCACCGGCCGAAACCGGTGCTTTCTAGTTAACGAGTTTAGCGGCTAGAACTGCAGTTTAAGCGCAAGCTGCAACTGGCGGGACGATCCAGAGTCGCCGGTTGGGAAGCGAGTGCTGCTGATGGTTGAGAACGTATTGTTTGCCAGGGCAGCATTAGAAAATACTGAAGCCAGTATTCCACCGCTTTGCGGACCCGGCTGTCCATAATTCGGGTGGTTGAGTAAATCAAACGCATCAACCCGAAACTGGAGGTTCATGTTTTCCCGTATTTTCGTGTTCTTTGCCAGTGAGAGGTCCACGTCTGAGAAGCCAGGGCCATAGACTGAGTTGCGCCCGAGATTACCAAGAGTGCCTGCGGCCGGAATGGAAAACACACTGGGATTGGATATCCACTGGCCCAGCGGGTTGCCACTCACATGTATCGGACCACTCACGTTAGGAGTCACAGTATTGGAAACTCCATTAATCGCGCTGGAGGTGTTAACGACAATGGTGTATGGGTTACCAGTTTGAACAGAGATGATCGGAGCGAGTTCCCATCCGCTTATAAAGCGATTGCCTTTAAAGGGAAGGTCGTAAACGGCGTTGGCCACAAAGCGATGGCGCACGTCAAAGTCTGAGCTTGCCCGGCTGGCAAAAATGTCTGTGCTGTCTGCGAAGAGAATTCCCTCATTGTTACGGGAAGCCTCGTCAATAGAGTGGGAATAGGTGTAGGACGCATTGAACTGCAGGCCACGCGATGTCCGCTGAGTGAACGTTGCCCACAGGGCGTTGTAGTTGGAATTGCTGCCGCTCTGTCGTTCCGTGATCGATGAAGCAAGACCTACATTGGGCAAGAATGGACTATTCGGAGACAAAGCCTGAAATGGCAAGTTGGGGTTGCCGATAAGCGGGTTCACGTTGCCGGCTTTTATTTGCCCGAAAACCTGGGTCTGGTTTGCATTTATATCATCTTCCAGATGTGTCCCCTTGTTTCCAAAATATCCGATCATGGCAGATGAACTCTTGGTAATCTGCTGTTGGATATTCAGGTTCCAGGATTGGACGTCGGCATTCTTGAAATTGGGATTGACAAAAATGGGAGCGACACTGCTTGGCGAACCATTGAACAACGCCGGCAATCCAGCAAGTGGTTGCGGCGTGGCAAAAGTAACACTGATCGGCAACGCGAATGGAGGATTGGATGTCAGCCCGGTTACGATGCCGGTGATCGGCTGGTCTACTTGATACGCATAACCCGAACGGAGCAAGGTTTTGCCGTTATGGAATACATCCCAGGCAAAGCCCACGCGCGGCTGGAAGTTCTTATTGTTCTGGCCATAGGGCTCCGTGGTGGGAACCAGCATGCTGCCGAACGCGCCACCCGGAACGAAATTTACAAAACGGTCCGCGCCTTCCGATGGAGTCATGTTCCACGCGTAGCGCAGACCAAGTTCGACGGTCAGGTATGGTTTGACCTTGAAACTGTCCATGCCATAAAAATCAAGCGCATTCTCCGTGATGCGATTGGCCACGTTGCCAATCGTTCTGACCGAAGCGTCCGCGGTGCCAGCGATGAAATCGGCAACGCTATTGAAGGTCAGTTGTCCCGGATCGCCATTGAAGTTTGAATTCTTGAAGTCACGGAACTCGGTGCCGAATTTCAGGGAATGCCGCCCCATTACATAGCTCAGGTTGTCCGCAATCACGCCGGTTGTGTCACCGCGTCCTTGAGGGAAGGTACGCTCATCACCAAAAGTAGGACCACCAGTAATGGCGATGGTAGGCATAAAGGTTTCATTCGGCCCCAGTGTCGTTGCTAAACCCAGAGTATTGGGATCGGTTAGATTGTTTGGCGTAAAAGTAATGAGAATGCGGTTCACGCCGAGATTTAATTCATTGACCATCGCGGAGCTGAATACGTGGGATTCGCCCAGCGTGAAGACCTGGCGTTTGCCTTCGCGCGTGTCACCGAAGCCGGGAATAGTAGCGCCCTGAGTTGGCTCCTGGCGTAGATCGTGCTGATACACATAGTAACCATGGAGCCGGTCTTTTTCGCTGAAGTTGTGTTGCACATCGATGG
>DASXZE010000374.1:0-16066 GCA_036502105.1 Candidatus Angelobacter sp.
CATGATCTGTTAGGCCAGCTTCCATGGCTGGCGTGACTCTCAGGGTCTTGTGAACCCGCACAAAGTTGTAATGCATAAAATAGAGGGCCACGGCATGACCATGGTTCTCTATTTTCTTGCTGAAAGCATTCGTCAAGCGCGTAAAACGACGCATCCCCATTCTCATGCTCAAATTCTGGCGTTCAACAAATGACGTGCTGATGTGATTGGGGTCAGGCTGGCCACTCAGAACGCCAGTACGGCACCCAATGCAGCTTGCGGGGCTGTAGCGGCTTTCTTTGAAGTCTGAGGCCGCGCCGTATATCTTGACCAGCATTGCGTAATCGACTGTGCCACCAAAGGCCTTTTCAACTGCTTCTGCGTAAACTTTATGCCCGTCCGTAGTGAGCTGAATTTTGGTAATAATGCGGCTGGCCAGATCGCGCATGAACGCTTGGGCTGCTTCCGCTCCGCGAGTGCCTAACATGTAGGAAATGATGAGCTTTGTATCGGCATCAATTCCGGTCCAAGTCCAGACATCGCCAAAGCCGAATTTGCCTTTTTTGTCTTCTGGAACGTTCTTGTCTTTCGCGTAGCAGAATGACCAAATTTCATCGCACTGAACCCGGTGCACATCCAAGCCGCGAACCATCTTGTGATGATATTCAGCGCAAGCGCAGCCCAATTCCTTCAAAAGCTTAAGAATGGTATGCTTAGCCACTCCTGTTAGGCGGCTGGTCGCATTTATGGACACCCCTTCGACTAGTGCCGCTATTACTTGAGTGCGCTTGTCTGTTTTCAGGCGATTCATAATATAAATATAATAAAAAAGTTATATTCAAAAGTCAACTTGAATTATCATAATTTTGTGATATTATGACTGACGAGTGCAAGCTATATGATTTTTTGTCGGCTAGAGGTGACAGTCTCATTCATGAATGGGCTGACAAACTCTCGAAGCGCGACCGGATCATATTGGACGAAAAACTCGATAGATTAGAGCAGGGTGGCCCGGGCGCATGTCCCCAGTTGGTCGGGCCAGTATATAAGCATATTCACAAATTCCGGATTAAAGGCCAAGTAGTAATGCGTCCGATGTTATGCAAAGGGCCATTCGACATGGACAACGAATATACCCTGTTGTTTGGTGCAATTGAGAAGGACAGATGTCTTATCCCCGAAGACGCTGAAAAAAGAGCAGAAACAAATAGAACCACACTATCCGCAAACAAAAAACGGAGACGCGCACATGAGCAATTCGAGTAAAACTCTCAGGCGTAAATTTAGTGATAAAGAGTACCGCCATGTTTATTCAGAGAGCTTTAGAAATTCTTGGATCGCTGGTCAAATCAAAGCTATTAGGGAAATGAGGGGCTGGACACAATCAAAGCTAGCCGAAGAATGCGAGATGAAACAGGCCAGGATTTCCCTCCTGGAAGACGTTAATTATGAATCATGGAACATCGCTACGCTCAGAAGAATTGCAAGGGCTTTCGATGTTGATTTAGTCGTCAAGTTCGAGAGTTTCCTTGAGACGATAAAGGATGCTGGAACATTTTCCGCTAAGACCTTAGAAGTGCCATCATTCCCCGATGATCCTGAAATAACTGCATTCGATGCTGAGATTGCATCGACAAATAGCGGGACACGGATTCGCGAAGAAAACGAAACCGACATTGTCCTTTTAGCCAGTAAGCCAAGGCAAGAAAAACTGATCACTTCCGAAGTTCCGGATATAAATTTCAAAAAAATTCGCACAGCGCGCACAGCGTAAGAGGGGTGAAGCATTAAATCATGGCAAAAAAAGAAATAATACAAAAAGCCGATGCAGTACAGGCTCCAAGAAAGCCACGGTATCCCGACCGAAAAGTACTGCGCCAAAAATCAGAAACCTACTCAAACTTCTATGCAAATAATGTAGAAATAACGGTTTCTCCATGGGACATGCGATTGAGATTCGGTCAAATACTTGAAGCTGACGAAGAGAAACTTGTGCTAGAAGAATACTCGACAGTCTTCATGTCACCGCAGCACGCGAAGGCTTTCGCCCAAATACTGCAAGCCCATATCGATAAATATGAGGCTTCATTCGGCCAGCTTAAAGAACCGAGCGAATTGTCTTCAGCCGTATGGGCCGAAGACGACAATTCTATCGCTCAGTAGCTTGTCTAACGATCCGTGCGGCGGCTTGGCTAAAGTCTTCCCGCTTCCGGGTCGTTTTCTTTTTCGCGGCTTTTGTCTTGGGCTTAGGTGCTTTTTTCTTCATGCCGCATGATTACACAATTGACTGGCCAAATGCCATACGCCTAAGATTCAAACTGCACCACTACCCAATCATTATTGTCTGAGGGGGCCGGTTGGCTGGAAAATATTTTAGAATCTGCCCCCAACAGCCGGTTAACGTATTCAGGGTGAAAGGTTTATAATTGGCGTGCGACGCGCCTGCGGATTTTGAGCCAGAGGAGCATTCTCCCAGAAATATGCCAGAACATATCAAAAGAAAGCTGGAAGAGGAGATTCGCGTCCTGGAGCATGAGCTCACCCACGAGCTTCCTAAGGAAATTAAAAAGGCCGTGGCCATGGGCGATCTCAGCGAGAATGCCGAATACCACATGGCCAAGCAGCGCCAGGAGTTTGTAAACGCCCGCTTGGGCCAGTTGAAGAAGCGCATGGCTGAGCTGGCGCTGGTGAATATGACGAATATCCCCAAAGACCGCGTGGCCTTTGGCTCCAAGGTAAAAGTTTTTGATAATACCAAGGAAGCGGAAATTATCTACACGCTGGTCACGAGTGAAGAGACAGATGTGACCAAGGGGCTGATCTCCACAACTTCACCCATTGGAAAATCTTTGATGGGCAAAAAGGTGGGCGATACCGCCACTGTGGTTACTCCGAATGGCAACCGGGAACTGGAGGTCCTGCAATTGACCACTATTCACGACGTGGCCTCATGACCTGGACCGGCGCCTTTGGGCGGGCTTGCCGAGTGCTTCTTTACGCGATTGTGCGCGGTCTTGCGCTTACGCGGATATCGCCCAACGTACTCACGTTTATAGGGCTGGTCATTAACACGATTGCCGCCATCCTGTTTGGCTTTGCCAATACCACAAATTATTCGCGCATGTTTCTCTATGCCGGACTGGTCATAATTGGCGCAGGCATTTTTGACATGGTCGATGGCCGCGTAGCCCGGGCCACAGGACAAGTCACCACCTTCGGCGCATTTTTTGATTCGGTGATTGACCGCTATAGCGACGTGGCTCTCTTCTTCGGACTGCTGGTTTATTACGCGCGCGGCAATCACTTTTTCTACCTGGTATTAGTCGCGTTTGTGATGGTCAGTTCCGTGATGGTGAGTTATACGCGAGCCCGCGCTGAGTCTTTGATTGGATCTTGCAAGGTTGGGTTCATGGAGCGTCCGGAGCGCGTGGTGCTGGTGATTATTGGCGCGCTGTTTGCCCACTGGGGCGCGATGGCTCCTGTGCTCTGGGTGCTGGCTGTGCTTTCCACTACCACCATTATTCATCGCATTTCGTATACCTATCAGCAGACACGCATCATTGACCTGAAAGCCGCTGAAGCAGCCGCGCAGCAGCAAATAGCTGCAGAAGCCAAGACGGAAACCGCCAAGCCGCAGCCCCAAAAAGGGCAGGGCTCGCAGCAGATTCCGTCATTCAACTAACTCACATCTTTACCAAAGGGCAGGTTTCCTTCATGAGCACTCGCTCCGTCGTTGTGCTTTTCACTTTAACAGTTATGGCACTTACTTCTTCCAGCGTTGCAGCAGTTTCAGATCCGGTTCGCGTGGAGCAAGGCCTGCTTGCCGGCGCAAACGGCGACTCTGCAGATATGCGCGTCTATCGCGGTGTTCCCTTTGCCGCACCGCCCATCGGCGACTTGCGCTGGAAAGCGCCGCAGCCGCCGGCTGCATGGCAAGGCACACGCCAGGCTACTGAATTTTCCAGCGCGTGCTGGCAGACGCAATATTCCTCGGCGTCGGCCATCTATCAGGCTCCGCTTCCCAAGCTGAGTGAAGATTGCCTGTACCTGAACATCTGGACGCCAGCAAAATCCGCCAACGACAAGTTGCCAGTGATGGTATGGATTCACGGCGGAGCATTCACACGCGGCTCCGGCAGTTCGCATTCCTATAAGGGTGAGATTCTGGCGCGCAAAGGCGCTGTGATTGTAACCATCAATTATCGGCTGGGAATTTTTGGGTTCTTTGCGCATCCTGAATTAAGCGCCGAATCAGAGCACCATGCTTCTGGCAATTACGCATTGCTCGACCAGATTGCCGCGCTGCAATGGGTACAGAAAAACATTGCGGCCTTTGGCGGCGACCCCAGCCGCGTAACCATCTTCGGTGAATCTGCCGGTTCGTGGGCCGTGAACGCACTGATGGCGAGCCCGCTGGCAAAGGGGCTGTTTCAGCGGGCCATCGGCGAGAGCGGCGGCACGTTTTCACCGATGAAGACCTTGGCCCAGGCGGAAAAAGATGGTGAGAAGCTGGCGGCTTCTCTTTCGTCCGCGCCAAGCACTGATGCGAAAGACGCTAACGGGCAGATTGCTGCCGCAAAAGATGGCGCTGCCAATACGCTAAAGACTTTGCGCGCCAAGTCGCCTGAAGAACTGCTTAAGATTGCTGACAATGAGCTTGCCCGCACTATCGTGGATGGGTGGGTGCTACCTCAGCAGATTGTTACGATTTTTTCGCAGGGCAAACAAAACGACGTGCCTATTATTGTCGGCTACAACTCAGATGAAGGCACCACGCTGGCTCCGCAGGGCGCGAACATGAAGGCCATGATGTTTACCATGGGCGTCAATCAGCGTTATGGCGCGCTTGCCGAGCAGATGCTCAAGATTTATCCAGCAGGCTCTGACGAGCAGGCGGTTACGTCGTTTTACTCAGCGTATCGTGACCAGGCCTTTGGCTGGGAGATGCGCACATGGGCGCGTATGGAAACCAAAACCGGCCATCAGCCAGCTTATATGTACTACTTCAGCCACCGCCCGCCCGGGCCACAAAGCGCCAAACTGCGCGCTTTTCATGCGTCTGAAATTGCTTATGTCTTTGGCACCTTTGTGTGGCCGTTTCCCTGGGAAGACGCTGACAGAAAACTCAGCGACGCCATGACCAGCTATTGGGTGAACTTTGCCACAACGGGCAATCCGAATGGCGGAAGCCTGCCGAAGTGGCCCGCGTACAACGCGAAAGAAGATCAGTCACTGGAGTTTGGCGACCAGATTTCTGTCCGCTCTGAAATCAACAAAGCTGGCTTGGACTTCTTTGACAGCTATTACCAGTCACCGTCTGTGAAGTCGGAGACAAAGAAGAGCGACGCGCCGGCTGCGAAGTAAGCTTGCGCTAGCCTGTCCGCAGGTAATTTTGAACGCTGGCAGGTTGCTGAGTAATTTTGCAATCGGCGATCATTAGTCAGCGATGACGAGAATGAACGCGAGTCCGTCATAACCTTTATTGCCCACGGTTTGAATTGCAGTTGTGGTCACGCGTTTTTCTACTGCCAGCACTTCGTTGAATCTCCTGATGCCCTGCACGCTCTCGTCTGGACTTTTTGGATCTGTGACTTCACCATCGCGCACCACGTTATCGGCGATGATCAGCGTTCCGCGTCGCGCCAACTTCAGAGATAACTTTAGATATTCGGAGTACCCCTGCTTGTCCGCGTCGATAAAGATAAGATCGAACGGCCCGCTTTTTTCTGAGGCCAACAGGCGCAGCGAGTCTGCTGCTGGACCCAGGCGGATTTCTGCGTTCTTGACACCAGCGCGAGCCAGATTCCCTCGTGCAACTTCTGCATGCTTGGGATCAAGCTCCAGCGAAATCAACTGGCCATCTGCGGGCAAGGCGCGGGCCAGCCATATGGTGCTGTATCCGCCCAGGGTTCCGATCTCAAGAATTTTACGCGCGCACTGCACGCGAGCCAGCAGGTGCAGCAGCTTGCCTTGCGTGGCAGAGACGCTGATGGCAGGAAGCCCTGCGGCTTTGCTGGCGGCTTGCGCGGCATCCAGCGCAGGATCTGGCGGGATAAAAAGATCGGCAATATAGCTGTCAACGGCTGTCCACTGTTCTTGCCCCATAGATGCACCTCATTTTCATTGTGTCATAACCGCTTGCAATCAATGTAGTAACGCGCTTTGCGCTCCGCTGATCCATATTTTGCTTGACTTAAGTAGCATTGTGTCCGACTATTTGAACATGTTCAATTATGCAAGAAAAGAGCTTTATGTCAGCTTTTGAAAGCCATTCCGGACGCAAGCTCCGCATCGTCATTCCCGGCGGCAGCGGACAGGTCGGCCATGTTCTGGCGCGGCATTTTCACGAGCAAGGCCATTCGGTAACTGTGCTTTCACGGCGTCCCGAATCCGCACCTTGGCAGACGCTCACATGGAACGGGGGCGATCTGGGAGATTGGACAAGGCCATTGATGGCGCTGATGTAGTGATCAATCTGGCTGGACGAAATGTGAACTGCCGCTACACGCAGGCCAATCGCAAAGAAATCATGGATTCCAGAATTCTCTCTACTCGCGTGATTGGTCACGCTATCACTCAAGCGGCAAAACCGCCAAGCCTGTGGATGAACGCCAGCACTGCAACCATCTATCGCCATGCCTTGGATTGCGCAATGGATGAATCCACGGGAGAATTAGGCGGCCACGAACCGGATGCACCGGCAGACTGGCGCTTCAGTATCGAAGTAGCAAAAAGCTGGGAAGCAGCATTCTTTTCCGCCGCGACTCCCGCTACGCGCAAGATTGCTTTGCGCAGCGCCATGACCATGAGCGCAGACGCGGGCGGAATCTTTGACACTCTGCTCAAACTGGTGCGCGCAGGCTTGGGCGGCAAGGCTGCTTCAGGCAAACAATTTATTTCCTGGATTCACGAAAACGACTTTGTTCGCGCCGTTGATTTTCTTATTGAGCATCAGGAACTGGATGGCTGCATGAATCTTTGCTCACCCTGCCCGTTACCGAACAAAGATTTCATGAGCACGTTGCGTAAAGCGTGGGGAACACGCATTGGCTTGCCCGCAACCCAATGGATGCTGGCACTGGGTGCAATATTTCTGCGCACGGAAACGGAACTGATCCTGAAAAGCAGGCGCGTTGTTCCGCGACGGCTTCTGGAAGCAGGCTTTACATTCAAATTTGCCGAATGGCCGGACGCAGCCAGTGATCTAGTTGCACAGTGGCGGACGAAACATACTCGCGTATAGCCTTACTTCGCTGCTACCACTTCCCGCTCGTGATGGCTCTTTTTGCTGGCTGTTGCAGTGTCAATCACCAGTTTGGCAATTCTTTCGCGATGAAACGTGGCATCGCCCAGCATGGTTTCAGAAGCCTTGGCGCGGCGGTAATAAAGATGAATATCGTTCTCCCAGGTGAAGCCCATGCCACCGTGAACTTGCACGCCGCGATTGCCCACCGCGCGCGATGCATCACAGGCATACATTTTGGCCACAGAGACAGAAGCCGCTGCGTCTGGCACATTTTCTTCCAGCGCCCATGCAGCATAGTAAACGGCCGAGCGCGAGCTTTCCGTTTCCAGATACATGTCCGCGCACAGATGCTGCACTGCCTGGAAAATGCCGATCGGCTTGCCAAACTGTTTGCGCGTCTTGGCATACGCTACCGTCAGTTCCAGCGACCGCTGCATGCCGCCCACCATTTCTGCGCTCACCGCTGCGGTTGCAACATTCAGGGCGCCAGCCAGGTTCTTGGTGTTACCCAGCAGTTCTGCCGGCGTGTTTTTGAATTCCACGGAATAAATCTTTCGCGCCAGGTCCATTCCCTTCATCGGTGAGATACGCATTCCCGCGACTTTGGCTTCAACGGCGTACACACCGTCACGTGCGATCACAATAATGAAATCGGCAACAGCAGCGTCCGTGACGAACAATTTTGTGCCTGTAAGTTTATTGCCAGCCGCAGAAATCGTAAGACTCGCCGGGTCCCAGCTGCCAGCAGCTTCCACCAGCGCCACGGTGGATCGCGCCTGTCCGGCGGCAATCTGGCCCAGATATTTTTTCTTCTGCTCGCCGCTCGCGCAGGCGTCAATCACTGCGCCAGCCAGCGCCACCGTGGAGAAGAATGGCCCTGGCAGCAGCGAGTATCCAGCTTCTTCCATCAGCAGGACCAACTCAACTTTTCCCAGACCCATGCCGCCAAACTCTTCCGGCGTAATGATTCCGGTAAATCCCTGTTCGGCCAGCTTGGTCCACAAGGCCGCGTCATAAGCGGTATCAGTTTCGGTGGCTTTGCGTACAGCGGCAATAGGGCATTCGCCGGCAAAGAATTTATGCGCCGTGTCTTTGAGTATCTGCTGGCTTTCCGATAATCCAAATTGCATGGTGGTCTCCTGACAATCTCAAACACCTTTGAAACACAGAGGAACAGAGGAAGCGGAGGAATAAAGATCGGATGATCGGGAAATCTGGTAATCGGGTAATCTGAAAGTCAAAACTAATCTTTCTGGACGATCAAAAGCCGTTGACTACGAAACCCGTAAACAAATCCTCCGTTTGCTCCCTGCCTCTGTGTTTCAAGGTTTTGCTTTTGCTAATTGCTAATAGCTAATTGCTAAGTGCTTTTTCTTAATAACTCTTCGGCAGACCCAGCACAAAGTGCCCAATGATATTGCGCTGGATTTCTGATGTGCCTGCTTCAATGGTGTTGCCGCGGCTGCGCAGATAGCCATACGCCCACATGCCATTGTCGATCGCGTGTCCGTCGCCGGCTTCCAGCTGTCCATACGGACCGAGCAGTTCCTGCGCAATCTGCTGGAAGCGCTGGTTGAGTTCACTCCAGAAAATCTTCTGGATCGAGCCTTCCGGTCCCGGCACGCCCGTGGAGCTGATGCGGCTGAAAGCGCGCATCTGATTGCAGCGCATGATTTCAATTTCCGCATAGCACTGCGCCAGCTTTTGCCGGATGATTGGATCTTCCGCGGCCGGCTTGCCATTGCGCTCCAGCGTTTTTGCCAGATCAATCAACCGCTCCATGTTTCGCCGATAGGTAATCTGCAGGCCCGCGCCGAATGTGCCGCGCTCATGCATGAGCGTGCCCATGGCCACGCCCCAGCCTTCATTCACCTTGCCCACAACATTCGTTACGGGCACGCGCACGTCATGAAAAAAGATTTCGTTGAATTCAGTTTCGCCGGTCATCTGGCGCAGCGGACGCACATCGACGCCCGGGCTCTTCATATCCACCAGCAACACAGTCATGCCTTTGTGTTTGGGAACATCAGGATCTGTGCGGACGACCAACTCACACCAGTGCGCGGCCCAGCCATAACTGTTCCAGACTTTTTGTCCATTCACTACATAGTGATCGCCATCGAGCTTGGCTTCACAGCGGACATTCGCCAGATCAGAGCCGGCATCAGGCTCAGAAAATCCCTGGCACCAGATTTCTTCCGCACTCAAAATTTTCGCCAGATGCCGCTTCTTCTGCGCCTCAGAACCATACGCGATAATGGTCGGACCAATGATGCCGAGCCCCAGCACATTCGCCAGCGGAGGCGCGGAAGCCAGCGCCATCTCCTGCCAGAAAATTACCTGCTCCATGAGGCTTGCGCCGCGGCCGCCGTATTCCTTAGGCCATGAGATGCCCGCCCAGCCGCCTTCATACAGCTTGCGCTGCCAGCGCTTGAGATATTCAAAGCGCACCTCCATCGATTCTTCGCGGCGATCGTCCCAGTCTGTTGGCGCGTTGGCGGTGAGCCATGTGCGCAGTTCATCGCGAAATTTAATTTCTTCGGGGCTCAGGTTCAGGTCCATGGTTCCTCCAGATCAACTGGCGCAGAGCGCATGTTTCATAGCACTTTTGAGTAAGTAGACGTCTTGCTTAAGCAAAATGAATAGCCATTCATTTTAGCGACACAAGTTTACATGGTTCGCGGTTCTTATGCTTGATTTGAAAAGAGATTCGGCAGGCGAATCAGTCTGACTTCGCCATGTGAATGATCGGCAGAGTAATTTTGCCTTCCAGTGGAATTTCTATTCGTTCAATTGCGGCGTACCCGCGCTCTTGAAAAAGCTTTACGCCTGTGAGCGTGGCACCCATTTCAAAGCGCGTGAATCCGGCGGCGCGCGCAGCGTTCTCACAGGCATCCAGAACCATGGTGCCAATGCCGCGGCGCGCCCAATCAGGATGCACAAAGAAAGCGCGTATCTTCGCTGCGTCGGCGCGAGGATCAAGTAAGTCATCCTGGCGGTCTTTCCAGCGATCACCACCATAGAGCGTCTTGCGCTTGCTCCACCCGCCGCAGGCCACGATGATTGGCGAAGCAGTAACAATGCCTGGCGCAGCGGCCAATGGCTTTTCATTCGCGCTGGAAGTGCGGATGGGAACTGTTTCCGCCAGCAGATACGTGCCGTCTGCGATCAACTGGCTGTCCACGCCAAAGACAGTTCTTAATGCGCTGTCAATTTGCTCTGGAGAATAATCTTGGGCCTGCAAACGACGCACAGAAGAATCGATCAAAGCGCGCAGGATGGGCACGTCTGTGGTGAGAGCGGCACGAATTTGGAAATCTGAAGGCATAAAAATACAGAGCGGTTAAATTTTATTCCAAAAAAAGAAAAGCGGCCCGCAGGCCGCGCTCTCTTTACTAAAACATTTTCAGCCCTATTTCGGCATCTGCGCTATGAATCCTTTTACCTCTTCGGCATGAGCGCCGCTGGGCTCAAGCTGAAGATATTTGTTGCAGGGAGCTTTCGCATCGTCAAATTTCTGCTCGCTGAATGCCACGCCGCACAAATTGTATTGATTCACCGCAGAGCTGGGATCCAGGTTCGCGGCCTTCTTGAGTGACGCAATGGCTTGATCCTGCTTTTCCAGCTTCAAGTAATCACCGCCCTGAGAGGTAAGCATCCGCACTGCACCATTCCTGGCTGCGGCAGGAGAGGAATTCGGATTCTTGGGATCGGGCGGGGTCGATCCGCCAGCTATCGATTGAGCGATCTGAATACCTTTATCGTAGGTTTGAACCGCGTCCGGAAATTCATTGGCCCGGGTCTGGGCCTCGCCCAGCGCCGCATAAAAATCCCAACGGCTTGAATCTGGCGCAGCGGCGATTAATTTCTTCAGTGCGCCTTCGGCCTTGGGCCAGTCCTGTGCCTGCCGGGCGCTCTGGGCCTCGGCGATCAAAGAGTTCAATCCCGCAATCTTTTCGTTGTCCGCTTTTATCTTGGCCATCTGTTCCTTGGTCAGTTTGGGAGCAGATGGGTCTGGCAGGCCAAACTTGTTATCTGACAGAGCCCCGCCTTTGGGAATATCAATCACAAGAGCATTTGCCAGAGAGGTGTCATCTGTGTCGACGGCGGTTTTTTGGCTGAATAATTTTTCCCCGTTCTCCCCCAAAACGTCGAGTTGGTATCCTCCATACACGATGCCAGCAAATGCGAACCCGCCCTTTTGATCAATTTTGGTCTTATAGGTTTTGCCATTATCCAAATTAGTCAATACAACTTGACCGCCGGACATCGGTTTTCCCTCCAGAGTGATCGTACCTGCCTTAGCACCAGCCACTATCTGCGCATTTGCAGGTAAAGATCCAACCGCAAACAACAATGTAGCTACCGCAAAAACTATAAAATTCCTCTTCATCGTGATTGTTGCCTCCAGTTTCCTAAAAAACTAATATTGGTCGACTCTCGTTTGCAGCTATGCCCATGCCTTACTTTTTCTTTTTATCCTTGTAAGTTGTTTCCATCTTCGCGCCCAGCATCTCCAGCATCTGCTTGGCCTCTGCTGCATGCGGTCCTTCAGGAGCCAGCTCCAGATATTTGTTGAGAGCTTCTTTGGTGCCCGGCAAGGAAATGTAATGCCCCTGCGCGTCCAATTTACCGTCACTCATGCCCACCAGCGATATGGCTTCAATGTAGTAGGCATCCGCTCGGGTAGGATCGGCTTCTATAACTTTTTGGCAGCTGGCAGCCGCACCCTTTAAATCACCGCCGTTGGATTGAGCAACACAGAGATTTAGATAGGCGTTGGGATTAGGTTCCAGTTCAATCGATTTGTTCAGGGCAGCAATGCCCTCTGGGTTTTTCTTGAGCTTGATATACGCATTTCCCTCAACTCCAAGCATCTGCGAAATGGCGGCCTTGGTTTTTACGGGATCAGCCTTGGGATCTGTCTTGGAAGCATTTTCAGCCAGCGGGATCACTTTTTCGTAGGTATCTATCGCGTCCTGATACTGGCCGAGATTGAATTGCATAGAGCCCAGCGACTGCTGGAAATCCCACCGATTCGGGTCAGCAATAATCATCTGTTTTAGAATGTCCACCGCCTGCTGCCAGTTCTTTTGTCCCTGTGCGGCGTTGTACTGGTTGATCAATGCATTAACGTTGAGCGTCTTGGCTCTTTTGGCCTGCTCCTCTGCGCTCGGCGGCGGTGGTGCTCCGCCTTTTCCAACATTCACTTCCACCGATATATTCTGCACGGCGCCACCCTCGCCAGTGATGCTGATCTTGCCTTTGTACACTTTTTCGCCGGAAGCATCTGTGACTTCTTCTTCATAATTGCCAAACATGATGCCGACGGCGGAAAATGAACCGTCTTTATCCGTCTTCATCTTGTAGGCCTTGCCGTTGTCAATATTTGTGAGGACAACCTGCGCGCTGGCCAATGGCTTGCCGCTGCTAGTGGCCGTTCCCTGGACCTTTCCCGCAGTTGCTTGCGACCAGGCAAGTGTGGTTCCCAGCATAAAGATTAGAGTTACCATGGTTGCATAGATCAATTTCATTTTTATTGTTTTCGAATTCATGTTTGTCGAGCCTCCGGCTTCAACTGAGCCTTAATTTTTTTGTCCTGCCACTTTGTGCGAACGTACTTGCGGCTGTACGGAATCGGATCTTCAGCTTGCACTTCAGCAAAAGCACGCAGGCGCAAAACACAGCTTTCACACACGCCGCACGCCGCGTCGTCACAGCTATAACACGACCAGGTCAAATCAAACGGAGCGCCAAGTTCCAGCCCCAGTTTTACAATCTCCGCTTTGCGCAGCGCAATGAGCGGAGTAATAATCTCAATTTTTCCCTCGCGCGTGCCAGTTTTTATCACTGCATTAAACGCCTGGTAATAAGCCGGCCGGCAATCAGGATACCCTGAGCTATCCTGCTCTACCGCGCCTATATAAATCTTCCCGGCATCCAGAACTTCCGCCCAGCTCACGGCCGCGGAAAGAAAATGCGCATTGCGAAATGGAACATAGGTTACAGGAATATCCGCTCCAATTTGCTCGCCCGCTTCCGGCACTGCAATCGCCGTATCAGTGAGCGCCGAACCGCCAATCAATCTGAACGATTCGTCCCGGATGGCCATGCGATGTTTTATTCCCAGCCGGTCGCAGATTCTGTCGAATGACTGGCGCTCCCGCTTCTCTGTCCGCTGCCCGTAACTGATGTGCAGCGCAGCCGTTTCTGAATCCCGCACAGCCAGCGCCGCGCAGACGCACGAATCCATGCCTCCGCTGAGCAGCACTACCGAGCGCGGTTTTTCTCCAGCCAAAAAATTGCTCCTGAGAATACGTGGATGCCGAAAAGCCCTAAGTTTCAGATGGCAGGGGAGCCAGAATAGCTGCCCTCAATAACTCTTAATTATCGCAGAACTTCAACGTTTTAGCTGGGTTGCAAGCCACCTTGTACGGCCCACGAGTTATACGCCTTTGGTTGCAGGCTCCCATATAAATTTGTGCAACTGCAGTCCCAGGCGGACGTTCAGCCCGTCTTCTAAAATCCATTCCGTCAACACGCGCGGATCAAGCTTACAGTTTGACGCGTCACGCTCCCGGCTCGGACTCTTCAAAAACACCGGCGAGAATAAAACGTCCCGTACTTTATATTCCAACCCATGCTGGCGTGTGAAGTCGCGGGCAAACTCATAGTCCGCGCGATCGCCGATTACGAATTTGACTTCATCAGCCTTGGTCAGCGCGGCTAGATTGCTCATGCGGAAGGTTCCTCCCTCGCCTGAGCCCGGGCATTTCACATCCACAATCTTGTGTACAGCAGCCGGCACATTTTCCAGCGGACGCTCTCCGCTTGTCTCCATCAACAGCGTGTAACCACGCGCCAGCAGACGGTCAATCAGCGGAATTAATTCACGCTCTTGCAGCATGGGCTCGCCGCCGGTAATCTCCACCAGCCCGCCGGGCGCAAGCTTGGTAACTTCCTGCTCTATCTCGTCCGCTGACATCTTTTTGCCGCCAGTGAAGGTGTATTCGCTGTCACACCATGTGCAGCGCAGATTGCACGCCGTAAGGCGCACAAAGATACAGGGAACGCCCGCAAACGACGATTCGCCCTGGATAGAACGGTAGATTTCTATGATCTGCATTGATTGATCTGCATTAAACGGTCTGCATTTAAAAGAGCTGCGTTGAATGATCTGCTTGCGATGAACTAGCGCGGACACGGCCTTTTACCACCGCGCTAAAACGAGCCTATCAAGGCTCATACGACTGCTCCAAAGCTTTATTCCGAGTAGCGCGCCGTGGTTGTGTCCGTCTCCCAGATAGTCACATCTTTCACCGTAACACGGCCACTGGTTACGGCTTTCAGGCGGCCATTCGTCTCGTCATAAAAATACCTGGCCAGATTTTCTGCCGACGGATTCAGCACAATGAACGGCTCAATCTCATTCAGCATCTGGTGGTCCAGCCGGTCAATCACATGTTTCATGACCTCTTTGAGGTCTTTAAAATCCAGCAGCAGGCCGGCTTTATCCAGCGTGGCTCCGGCCAGCGTGACCCGGACCTTGTAATTGTGGCCGTGCGGGTTCTCGCATTTTCCCTTGTACTCGCGCAGGTAGTGTCCCGCGGCAAAAGAGTCTTCAACTGTGACCTCGTACATCCATTCCCCTTGTGTAAGAAGGCGCTCTGCGCCGTTGCTTTCATTGTAAATGGCGGGATCAGGGTGGGACAAAGGCCGGCGGGCAACCAACGATGTTGATTAGTCCCATTCTGCATTAAAGATGCCGCCCTAAATACCAATCCAGTGTATTGGAACAACATATAAAAACTGTGCGCTCAGTGGTACTAGAGACCAGCAAAAACATTGACTGACTGGAAGCAATAAAGCCAAGATGCTGAGCGTTAGGAATGTTCTTCGCACCGCGGGCAATTGCTGCCTTACGCAATTTCTCCATTTTGACGAAGGCCGCCACCTTCATCTCTTCAGTTTTCAAAAGAATACGCGGAACAGCGATCCCCAGTGGTGCCGTTTCGATGAATTTCTCCGACTGGGTAACTGGGTCGAGGGTTGCCAACATCGCTCGCGGATCGTTTGTAGGCGAATCGAAAAGTTTGCAGAAGAGTTGGTCGTGGCCGAAAAACTGCACGATACCATAAGCATAATCTCGTCCAAACTCCACATAGATTACATGCGCTAAAGGCGTGCACAGACAATCCAGCGCTTCATGCGTTCGCAGATCGAGGTAGGTTCTTGTTCCCAAAGACAGACTCATGTTTCGCAAGAGCTTACCAATAGCAACTGTTTTATGGGGGTCAAATCCTGGCATGAGCGTGGAGAGAGAACGGCACATTTTTAATACAGTCCTACGCAACTCTGGGCCAAAGTTGGTGAGTGTTTGGAGGGTCCCAAAGTCTACTGCTAGTGGACGCTCTTCTATTGCAACTTCCTTGAATTTTCCTGTTTTTTCAATTTCCTTTGCAATTTGCTGTGCCTCCTTCATGTCGCGTGCAAATCCGGAAACAATTTGCCCATATTCATCACGGTTCACCTCAGGCGTTGAGAGCCTCACTCGAGGTCCATTTTCAGTAGTAATGAGATCTACTTTTCTACCTTTATCGTCAGCATGGCCAAATCTCCAGATGGGAGTATCTGGTGTTTGTAGCCCCCAACTCGAAATCGAAAGGTGAAACGGTTGAAGAATTCTCGCAGTTGCAGCCTCAAAAGTGTGCCCGAATAAGTCATTGCATTGCTTGCATGCTGGTATCCGTCGATGCCCACCTAGGAAATATGGAAATATATGATCTTTAGATCCCTTTTCTATCGGATTTAGGCAGTACGGACAAATTGACACGTAACTAT